>CAYVQU010000206.1:0-8650 GCA_964453155.1 uncultured Anaerolineales bacterium
GCCTATGTTTTTCGTTAATTTTCTGTTCTACCGCTACTTTTTGAGATGACACAGACAAGGTAATAAAAAGACCCCGATTTTGGCCAAATCGGGGTCAAAGTTCCAATCATCTTCCTCAACCATCAAAGGTGAAATAAACTTTTTGGGTAACACACTCCCCATCAACCCCCTCTTCCGTACATAAAGTAATCACACCTTCAAATTCGGTCCCCGGTGCGGGTTCTTTGACATTAGAAGCGACATAGGCCGTGCTCCCTGGCTCAAGTGTGCTATCACCGGGGGGACAGCCCCCTTCTACTTCAAAGGGGCGGTCGTTGTTGCCACTATAAACATTGGCATCGTTCGTAATATCTTTTATTACCGTGCGTTTTGATTCAAATGTTTGGCCGCCAGAATTAACAACTTTGAAGGAGGCATAATTCGGCCAATTTCCACAGGGGTGGAAACCCGCAAACTCCAGCTCGAAATCGGCCGGGCCAGTCGGCAGCGCACCAGCACTCTGCACGTAGGTCTGACCAGCAGCCGCGTTCGGATAGGGGTTGGGACCAATAAATATTTTCAGGGTATTTCCGGTCAATTCATAGGCCAAATACTTCTCGGGCGGCTCATTATAGTTATCTACCAAACCATTTTGTAATACTTGGTCAATGCGCAAGTCCATTGTCCCGGCAGCGGGATCAACCGCTAATATTTCATAATAGATCTCCCGTAAACTGCCGCCAAACGTAAACCGCTGGACAAATTCGGTGGGCGAAAATTCCAAAACGGCATCCGTCGATTGACTTTCCCAAAATCCTACCAGAGGGAAATCATCATTGGAGGTTTGGCCTTCACCAAATACAAACGAGGTGGTCTCTGCGACACATTCGCCTGCTAGACCTTCTTCAGTGCACAAAGTGATCGTCGCTTCAAATTCTGTGTTCGGATCAGGGGATTGCAAATTGGCCGCAACAAACCGTTTATTGTATGGGGGCAAAATCGTATCACCTGGAGGGCACCCCCCCACTTCCTTGATGAAGGGGCGATCATTGCTGCCACCATAAACTAGGCTATCATTGTTCACATCTGAAATCTGAAAATTGACCGATTGCAAAATCCAGATCGAAGTGCTCTCGACTTCAAAAACTGCGTAATTGAGCCATTCTCCGCATGGTTGGAAACCCACAAACCGCAGGGTGAAGGTGGGGGGTGCTTCCGGGGTTTTATTCTCAGCCAGAGGCGCTTCTTGTTCAACGATGACCGGGGATTCGTCGCTCTGGAAACATAACACCGACAGCTCCATCCCATACCAAGAACCTAAATCAATGAAATGATCATCCACATCGGCATGCGACATCCAGCCATCTGGTAAGTTCTGTTCATGGACCTCGATAAAGAAGCGACGTTGCTCTGAATACCAGGATTCGCCGTTGAACGTAACCCACAACTGATCGAAATCCCCTAATTCGGCTACAAAGGTTGGTAGATCATTTCCAGCTTCAACATATGTTGCCAGATCATTCCAATCAGCAGTTCGCCAATCTGGGCCCAGCGCGATGGGGCAAGCCTCTTCAACCGCCCCACTTTCGTTGAAAGTTTGCATCGTCAGCGCATAAGGGAAGGGAGGTTGCTCTGGTTCATCGGCTTCGGGGGCCGGCGTATAAGTTGGATAAGGGGTGTAAGTCGGATATGGCGTTGGATCATCCCCTGCCATTTGGGTACAAGCCAAAGTGACCAGTACCAGTACAAAAACAACCAACAAAATCGACCGTTCTTTCATGGTGGCTCTCCTTGTTTGTAAACGCGAACAAATTGAAGTATAGCATATTCACAATAGATAATTCGTTACTTCGGAAGGCAAAATTGGGATGATATACTGAACCCATGACCGCACCAATAATTGCCAATAAATTAATCGATCAGGTCAATTCAGCTAAAGCAATCACGGTTCTCACCGGAGCCGGAATATCGGCTGAGAGTGGGATTCCGACCTTTCGAGAGGCACAAACCGGATTATGGGCGCGATACAACCCTGAAGAGCTCGCTACACCCCAGGCTTTCCAAGCGAATCCCAAGCTGGTGTGGGAATGGTATTTGTGGCGGAGGGGACTCATTGCTGAGGCGGCCCCAAATCCAGGTCATATCGCCCTGGCAGAATTGGAGGCCCGTCATCCGCAGCTCGGATCCCGCTTCACGCTCATCACCCAAAACGTCGATGGCCTGCATCAGCAGGCTGGTAGCAAAAACATCATCAAATTGCACGGCAACATAAATCGCGAAAAATGCTTCGATTGTGATCGCCCCAACCCAAAATCGTTCGATTGGCAGCCAACAACGGGAGAAATCCCCCGTTGTGAGCATTGCGGAGGTTTGCTCCGTCCCGATGTCGTCTGGTTTGGGGAAGGCTTGCCACCTACAGCGATCCAAACGGCCTGGGAGGCGGCCGAGAATTGTAACGTTTTCTTTTCCATTGGAACCTCGGCCCTGGTGCAACCGGCGGCGTCCTTGCCAATGGTGGCCCTTCAAAATGAGGCCATTGTGATCGAAATAAATTCAGCTCAGACGCCCCTTACGAATTACGCTACTTTTTCAATCCAGGGGGCCGCGGGGGAGGTTTTGCCCCGACTGCTCACCAAACTTAAGTTTCCGGGAAAATGATTGACAGGTCAACACACAATAAAAATAATTTCCCGGAAACATTTTTACGAAAGGAAAATCATGAAAGAACAACGCGAATATCTCAAAGCCCATCTCTGGGGAGAGTGGGAAAATCTAAAACTGGATCAACGGGACGGGGTACCCAACCCACCTTTCCAAAAGCCCTACCCTGAAGATGCTGATCTTGTTGATCTGATCCCAGTCAATGAATTATCGAGTGGGCAGATGCCGCTCAGCGAGGCCATCGCGAATCGCAAAAGCCGGCGAGTTTACAATGCGAAATCTATTACACTGGAGGAATTATCATTCCTACTATGGAGTACTCAAGGTATTCGAGGCACGGTTCAGGGTGGCAAGACTACGTTACGGACGGTACCTTCGGGTGGCGCCCGCCATCCCTTTGAGACTTATCTCTTCATCAATCAGGTTGAGGGGGTTAAAACCGGGCTTTACCGTTATCTGGCCTATGAACACAAATTACTCCCCCTAAAATTTGGTGAGGATTTAGTCAACGAAGTCCATGCCGGGACGCGGGACCAATTTGTTCCGGATAGTGCCGTGGTCTTCATCTGGTCGGCGATCCCCTACCGGGCTGAGTGGCGCTATGGGCCAGTAGCCCACAAAATGATCGCCATCGACGCCGGGCACGTCTGCCAGAATCTTTATCTGGCCTGCGAAGCCATCGGCGCGGGGACCTGTGCTATCGGCGCTTATAACCAGTCTAAAATCGATGCGGTGTTGGAATTAGATGGGGAGGATGAGTTTACGGTTTATATCGCAACGGTGGGACGTTACGATAAATGATGCATCTTTAGGGGCGGGTCTGAGACCCGCCCCTACAAATAATTACGGTTTCACCACCAACAATTGCGGCTCCGTATCTCCCTTGACATCGGGATTGTAATAATCGTAGGCATTGCTGGCCGGGGTTTGGGCGGTTAGGGGAAATTTGGCCCGTAAACGGTAACTGAATTCTAAGGGATTTTCCGCAGTCAAATTACTGACATAGATTAAAATTTGGCGGCCGGTGAGTTCGTAGCGTTCGATGGTGGGGAAGGCGTAATCCGCAAGGACATCGTCAAATCGGGCTACCAAAGCAGCTAAATCTTGGGTTTCTACGCTGAAACCGGGCGGTAAACCGAGATCAATCAGAGCTGATTCGGCCTGGCCTTCATTCAGGGTGATGACCACGTTCACGCCGACCGTATCATTGACAGCCAACTCGGTCCGGTCATAATCAAGGTCGATATCCACCAGTTCGGAACCACCGGTCAATTGGGGATATCTGGGTACTGCCTCCCAGGGGAGATAATAGCTACCAGCAATTTGATACATTAAATTGCCTTCACCCTCGACGGTAATGTTAACGAGGTTCTCTCGACCAATATTGATATCATCAAAAGTCAGCAGTTGGACAATGTCAAAATTTTCGGGTATGACGTTTACCGTTCGGGTTTGACTGCCATTTAGGGTCACGGTTACATTCGCATCCATTGATTCTGACCCGGCACGCACACTTTGAATGAGAGCCTTTAGGGCTAAAACTGTTGCTTGAGTCGAATACCAGGTACCGAAGCTGTCTTTCTGCTGAATGAGAGCCGTTAGGGCCGCATTGGCCAGATCAGGGTTGCGATTGGCCCGGAGAAATGCCAGGGCAGCCAGAGCGGTGGTTTCAATGCTGCCGGTTTGACCTTCACTCCCCATGAAGGTGGCGACGCCGCTGCGCCAGGTGGCTCCGCTGCCATCCTGAATTGCCATACCGGCCAAACGGTCGAGGACTTCGAGGGTCATCGGGGTGATTTCTGCCCCACTATTGATGTCAACGGCGACCAGGGCATTGGCCATCAGGGCCAGGACATAGGGATCTTCGGCCTGAACTGCATTTTTCTTGACGTAGGCAATCCCATTTTGGGTCCGGGGATCACTCGCAAATCCGGCATCGGCCAGCCCCCAAACGATATACGCGGTGACGGGGAGCCGATCATCGCCTAAATTGGCCCAGGTCTGCTCGTGGACCAGACCGCGGTCATTTTCCCAGGAGCCATTACTGGCCTGTTGCGAGAATAACCATTCGGCCGTCCGCTGGATCAGGGCCGGATCAACATTGTGGACCCGGCTCATATCGCTGAACTCTTGCAATCCATAAGCCGTCAGCATCCGATCGGGGGGTGGATCGCCGAATAATGAAAAGCCCCCACCACCAACTTCGAAAGTCGTCAGCCGTTGGTAACCGAGGTTGATGTATTCTTCAGCCTTGAATTGGACTTCGGGCGCGGCTTGATCGGTAAATTTTAGATAGTCGAGGACCAATACATTAGGATAGGTCGTGGAGGAAGTTTGCTCGAAACAACCATAGGGCAGGGCTAAAATGCTATCAAGACCTTCCACTACCTGGCTGACGATACCGGGGTAAATTTTGACCGCCAATTTTTGGGTGCCGGGGATCGCTTCAGGCGGAATCTCAACTTTTTCTTGGACCCCAGTGCCGGTTTCTAAACGGTCAGAGTGGGTGAAGTGGATTTGTTTGCCAGCGGGATAGCCCCGAACTTCTTTTTGGATGGCGTCACTCATCTCGGAACCGTAGGCCATGACTTTGAAGGGCTGCCGGCCGAAATCGGTGGCCCGAATTTTGAAGTAAACAACGGTAATATCGTTCGCAGCGATATCGATTGTTTTCTCGGAACGATCCAGGAGTTCAAACCAGGGCATTTTCTCCACTTCCAGTCGGATGGATTGGGGTTCGGGCAGGTAGTTGAACACACCAACCGGAATTGAAATTTCATCGCCAACGGTTAGAGCTACGGGCAAGTCTAGGTCAATAAAAAAGTCCTGGAAAACCCGCAGCGGGACGGTGGCACTTCCCAAGCGGCCATATTGCGTGGAGGCCAGAGCTGTCATCCGCCAGGTGGTGATGCTGTCGGCCACCAGGAATTCGAGTTGGAGGTCGCCCCGCTCATCGGTGACCGCTTCGGGCAGCCACAACATTGTCTCGGGGAAATATTGACGCAATCGGGGGGTGCTTGATTCGGAAGCATCAGCGGTATCGGGGGCCATCCCCTCGGATTTTTCCACAACTTCCATCTCGATGGCCCCATCGGCCATCTCCATGGCCAGCATCGGTTCTTCCAAAAACATTTCGCCGCCCATCCCCATAGATTGGCTGGTCCCTAAGAAAGTTAAGGCCAGTGAGCCAAAAAGTAAAATCAACGCCACCGGCAAGGCCCCGATGGCCGCCAGCGGCTGGCGGGAATAGGAAAAACCGGCAAAGCGTAAGATAAACGCAATGGGGATCAATACAAACCCAACGATGCCCAAAATCAGGTAAATTGTATCGGGTTCAACCTGGGATTCGGCCAGGGCAATTCCTAAAAAGATGAGGACCCCCATAAAAACGGGGATCAATCCTAATTTCCAGGCTAAGGGACCATCTTTACGCCGGACGGCGGTCACGATCAAAACTATCAGGCCGATCAAGCCCAATCCAGCCAAAATCAACAGGAAAATTTCTCCCCGCCAGGAAAGCCAGTCAAAGAAAATGCCCAACTTGTCGAGCGGCGTGGTCGCCCACGGATGCGGCCAGAGCCACAGGAGCACAATTGGGAAGGCCAATATTCCCAGCGACAGTCCCAAACTGCGGCCCAACACCCTGGCCTGGATCACCGCGCGCAGCCCGAGGATCAAATAAACCAAACTTATTACCAAGAAGACGCCCAAAAGTCCGGCGCTGAGACGGCCAAAGAATGCTCGTTGGCGTTCAGCCACCCGCTGCATAGTATCTTCGTGAGAATTGGCTTCAAGCGAGAATCCGGTCCGCTGAGGAATTGCCTCGGCAAGAGAGGCCTGAGCACTGGCTTCGATGGCCTCCACAAATTCCTGGCTGCTGACTGGCACCCCGCCAACCAAATCGGGAACGCTAAAGCCGTGGAGATCATATTTGGGTTGCAGCAACTGACTTTCGAGCAAGAAATACAATTTGGCAAAGCCGGGGTCTTGTTCGGCGAGGGCGAAAACGGCTTCATCGACCACAGCCAGGCCCAGGGCCGCTTGGTGACCAACCCCATCCCAATCCTGGACGGATACCTCAACCGTGGCCATTTCGCCGGGTTTAAAGTAGGGCAACTCGCCAACAGCGGCGCGCCCCTCAGGGGTCTGGGGTGTCAAAACCAGATTGAGGTCATTGGCGTTATCGACGACGACCAACCGGGTATCACGCACGATGTACCCCGATCGCAAGATTTTATAGGCGTGGATTTCTAAGGTACCATATAGATCGGGGGTAAGATCAACCGCAATCTGGGTCATGCCGGAGGTAATATCAACGGCCTGAGTGCTGACAGTTTGGCCCTCACGAATGATATCCAGGTAGACCGTACCTGCTGAAGCTGTGGTCAATATGGTGAGATCCATCGTCTCGCCGACAAAATAGACCGGTTTATCGGGCCGCAGTAGCACAGTTTCATCATTCCAACGGCCTTCGAAATAGAATTCTTGGGTCCGGGTATTGCCCTGATCATCACGAGCCCGAATGCTAAAATCCTGCCAAGGTTCGGAGGGGGTAAATGGAATCGCGGCCAATCCATAATTACCAGTTTCAGTGGAGAGCGACTCGCCGGAATAATAAAATTCGATCTCTAGGTCGGTGTTTGCGGGGGTGCCATCGGGATAACTGGTCAGGACATATAGGATATTCTCGACCCCCGGTTTGAATTGCCCGCCTTCAGGGATCGCGGCAATGATCAGCGCAGATTGAGAAACCGGCAGCGAATGATGGGCAATTTCGGTATGTTGGGCCTGATCGGTGACCGCGGCCTGGAGATAAAACCGCCCTGATCCGGCTTCCAAATCGGTCCCCGCGAGATAGGTCGGGAGGACGAAAGAAAATTCGAAGTGACCCGTTTCAGTAGTTGCACCTTGCAAAGTGATGATGGTGTCACGTTCAACATCGAAGGCGTACCCCTCCAGCATAATTTCACCCGCGGCTACCGGTTTGCCGAAGAAATAATTGGCCTGTAAAGTACCATTGACGCGTTCGCCGGGGAGATAAAAGCTCTTATCAGTTTCGATGCTAATGTCAAATTTCGGCAAGACGTAGTGTTCGACTGTGACAGTTTTTTCAGAGGAAGTATTCCCCAAAACGGCAGTTATTTTGTAGGCTCCGGTGTTAACTTCTGAGGCCAGCTGAAAATCAACTGCGGCGACACCCCATTCGGAGGTGGTCAACGTCTTTCGAAACACCTTATTTCCCTTGCCATCAGCAATAATGATCTCCAAATCTTGTTCAAAGGCTGGAACTAAATCAAATACCCCCAACGCCAGGGTTCGGATATGGATGATTTGACCCGGTTGGTAAAGAGGTTTATCGGTAGTGAGGAGGACTTTGAAATCGCGCTCGATCGTGATGGGCCGTTCAACTTGGTCGGAACCCAGGTCAGAGATAGTCTCGATGATGATCGTCTGTTCGCGGGGTGCATCTATTGGGACTTTAAAATTGACATCCGCCGTCCCGGATTCGTCGGTTCGCCCCGTAAAAACATCGACAGGGTTCCCCCCCTCCACCGGTTGCATGGCGACCCGAATAGCAGCATTCTCTAGCGGAGCGGCATCACGGGAATCGCGCGTGACCACCCGCAGTGCGGCCTGAGTACCGGGCACAAACCGATTTTGCCCCATAACAATCGTTTCGTGCTGGCTGATCCGGTCGGGTAATTTCAAATTGTAATCGGTCACAAACCATAGACCGCCAAAGCCGCCAATGACCACCAAGATCATAATGAGCACAAATACTGTTTTCGTTGACATACTCATTCTCCTAATGACCATTTCAAATGTTGGTGTTTGGATGCTATAAGTGTGTGGCAGTAAATTCTGTTCATTTTATTTCTACACCTAAACTCCCACACAATCACACCTGAAAATGGTTCCAAGATTGTATCACCAGACCCAATCCAGAGAAAAAGTATCCAGGGTGTACGCACGTTATGTCTAGACAAGGGTAGAAAAAAGTAGGGTATCC
>CAYVQU010000207.1:0-8642 GCA_964453155.1 uncultured Anaerolineales bacterium
ATATCCGGTTTGAGGCCCCGAACTAACGGCCCAACCACGATGGAGTTCATTAGGGCGGTTACTGTGAGAACCGTGTCATTCGCAATCTGGACGGCATCGATGGCTCTACCAACGATGATCTGGTCGCCCTGAACGCCGATGATGCCCTCCAACGCGCCCAAAACCTGGATTTGAAATGCGGCCCGATTCGCAATATTCAAGTGTCGAACTTACAGGCCAATTCCTGTCATACATTTGTACGGCTGTTGAGCGTCCGGTCTGAGATCAGCGCGGTTTCAGTTGAAAATGTCATAGGCGGCTGCCGTTGCATGGCCATTAACCTGGATGGTTGCCGGGAATGCCGGGTCCAGTTGTTCGACCCCGATGATCCCCAATTTCAGGATGGCGTTGGGAATATCCGAAATGTGCGAATCGCAAATTTGCAAGTTCACAAATCGGATGAGCAGGATGCGACGCCCCTGATCAATATACGCTCGAATGTAGGCAAATTCGTGGTCGAGAATTTTCAACGCGTTCAAGCGAAAGATGTCAATTCAACCGCCCCGACCATCAATTTTTCTGAGTGCCGGGCTAGCAAAATGATTTTGGAAGGGGCTCTCGTCGATCCAATTCAGGAATCAGATGGGGTTTCCGTGGTCCAAGATGGATCACAATATCAAATTGACATTGCGGCGCAAGGGGTGTTGCGGCTGTCTGAGGGGGGATTCATCAATTTGAATATCAATTCTGTAGGAGCACAGCATGCTGTTCCCCTACCCCAATTATCATGAATTGGATATTTTCCCTGCTTGTAATTCTCCTAATCATCGGATTTTTGGTTTATCGATTTTCCTTTCGGACAACCAAAACTCAGCAGCATATGACCGACGAAGATGGTCGCCTGCTGATTTTCCATGGCATTAACGTCATCTCGGCGGCCAAAAGCGATCCACTGCGGGTCGGTGGCACCACGAAAGAAGACTTTCTCCACATCGCTAACGCCTGGGGCTTCAACGCTGTCCGGCTATTGATCTTTTGGGATGGGATCGAACCCAAAAAGAGCCAATACGACTGGGAATACATCTCCCGCGTCCGTCAGCGGTTGGATTGGTGCGCTGAAGCCGGATTGACAGTAATTCTCGACATGCACCAAGATCTGTACGCCCTCCGTTACGGCGGCGACGGCGCGCCCGAATGGGCCATTCAGGATGACGGCCAACCCTTTGAATTTCAAACCCCCTGGGAATTAAATTACCTCCAACCGGCGGTCAAAGCCGCTATTAACAATTTCTGGATCAAAGAGAAAGGGAATCCCGAATTACAAGATCAATACATTAAGGCCATGATGGTTGCCGTAAATGAATTTGCGGATCACCCTGCCGTCATCGGCATCGATCTCTACAACGAACCGACGATGGCAACCCTGCACGGTCTTCTCCATTTCGAGCGCCGCTATCTCACACCCCTGCTACAAAACTGCATCAATGCCATCCGTGAGAAACATAACGATCTATGGGTATTTGTGGAACCCGCCGCGCTAGGCCCCAATCAAGGGTTCCGCTCCGCATTGAGGAAATTGAAAGACCCGCGCCCAGGTGAAACACGATTGGTCTATTTCCCTCATATCTACACCCTCGACCTGGACATTCGCGAAAAATATCTTGGCTGGCCCCTATGGATCAATTTCTGGGCCCACCAACGTCAAAAGGAAGCCCGCAAATTCAAAACCCCAATGATGGTCGGCGAATTTGGTTTGAGTGAAGCCGAACCCGGTGCCCTAAAATTCCTGACTGACACGCTGAAAATGTTTGACCAGATCACCAGCGGCTGGTTTTACTGGTCTTTTGATCGCGGCAGTTGGGGTTTACAAGATGAAGCTGGAAACGAACTCAAAAAAGCCAACATTTTGGTCCGCCCCTACCCTCAGAAAATCGCCGGAACCCAACCAGTTTATGAATGGCAACCGGACGATCGAGTTTTTTCGTTGTCTTACAACGCAACTTCATCGAAACTACTCACCGAAATCCACCTCCCGCCTCGCTGCTGGCCAGAAGGTTGGGATTTGATCAACAATGAGGTAGAAATTTCCCATACATATGACCAAACGAAAAACAAATTGACAATCCAAGCTAAACAATTTGGTAAAGTTAGCATACGAATTCGACCACTGAATACTTTAGAAGATTAAGAGTCATTTTTCAAATGGGACCCAGTAAAACACGGATAGCATTGATTTTAACCAATCAAAAAATCCGTGCTATTCGTGAAACCCGTGTCCAAATAAAAAGTAAGGAAACACTTCATGTCCGAATATCCCAAATTCCCCAAAAACTTCTACTTCGGCTCCGCCACCGCTGCTTATCAAATCGAGGGTGGTTGGGACGCCGATGGAAAAGGTCCCTCCACCTGGGATACCTTTGTCCGTAAGCCGGGCAAGATCAAAAATGGCAATACCGGTGATGTAGCCTGCAACACCTATCACGACTTCCAGACTGATATCGACATTATGGCTGAGATGGAGATGAACGCCTACCGCTTCTCCATCGCCTGGAGTCGAGTAATGCCTGCTGGTAAAGGAACCATCAATCCCAAAGGCCTGGACTACTACCAACGACTGGTCGATGCCCTGCTGGAGAAAAATATCACACCCTTTATCACCATGTTTCACTGGGACATGCCCGAGGCCCTTTTCGAGGAGAACGGCGGCTTTGTCGGGCGGGATACGGCCTACTACTTTGCCGATTACGCCGAGATCATCGTTAAAGCCCTCGGCGACCGGGTCAAACATTGGATTACCCTCAATGAACCGTGGGAACACGCCTTCTTCGGTTATTTCGAGGGTACCCACGCCCCCGGCGTCCGCAACCCGTGGAAATATTTCCGGGTCGCTCATCACCAACTCCTGGGCCACGGGCTGGCTGTTCAACGGGTTCGCGACTTACACCCTGACTTGAACATCGGGATCACCCTCAGCCAGTTCCCGATCTATCCTTATGCTGAAACGTCCAAACACCAAAAAGCGGCCCATTTCGCCGATCTCTTCATGAACCGCTTCTACCTAGACGCCCTCTACAAGGGGCAGTATCCTGAAGATATATTCAAACAACTCTGGCCCTTCCGCCCCAAAATCAAGCCTGGCGACTTGGAGATCACTTCCACCCCGACCGATTTCCTGGGCGTCAATTATTACACCCGGCAATACGCCCGGCATGTCTGGTACCTGCCCTTTTTCAGTGCCTGGGTCGACCGCGATCCACCGCCGGGAATATCGCACCCTATCCTGGGTCCGAGTGCCTACCCTGAAGGCATGGGCGAACTGCTCCAACGCTACCGCGACGAATACGGTGCGCCCGTCATCTACATTACCGAGAACGGCTGCGGCGACTTTGAGGCCATCGTCGAACCCGATCGGGTGCAGGACACCCACCGCATTCAATATCTCCAACACTATTTGACCGAACTTGAAAAAGCTATTGCCGCGGGTTCCGACGTCCGCGGCTATTTCATGTGGACGATGGTCGATAACTTCGAATGGAGCCAGGGCTACAGCCACCGGATGGGTTTTGCCCGTGTCGATCATGACACCCAGAAACGAACCATTAAGGATAGTGCCTATTGGTATCGGGATTTGATTCAGAGTCAAGTAAATAGGGGATAAGGGGCAAGGGTTAAGAAACTCCCCCTACCCCTATCCATAAACAATGGCTGAAGAATGAAAGACCAACCACACTATCTCCCCACCATTCTCCTGATACTACTGACGATCAGGATGAATGGGCTGGGCAGGAAATGATGAAATTATCACTTCAAATATTGATTAACTAGCGGTTGAAGGGCAAAAGTCACAATGAATAAAAACATACGTGTCTGGTTTAGTTCGGAAGAAGGTGAAAGATATCGTTTGAGCGAACAATCCGAGTTGCGTTTCTCAGACTCAGTTTCTGGGGGGTTGCCAGTTATCAAAATTGACCCAGAGACAAAGTATCAATCCATCTTAGGGATGGGCGCCTCCCTGGAGGAAGCCAGTATCTACAATTTATCTCGGATGTCAGGTGACCGCGCCGACGTCATCCTGAAAAGTCTCATCCACCCTGAGGCAGGTATTGGCTGGAATCTGATGCGGATTTGTTTCGGCTCATCTGATTTCACTGCTCAAGAATACTACTCCTACGACGATATGCCCCCTGGAGAAACCGACCTCGAACTCAAGCATTTCAGCATCCAGAAAGATATTGATTACGGCCTCGTCGCTGCGATCAAAAAGGTCCTGGCAATCAATCCCAAAATGAAGATTTTCGCCTCCCCCTGGAGTCCGCCCGGATGGATGAAATCCACAGGGATGATGTGCGGCGGATATCTTCTGCCGGAATATTACACGGCTGCAGCCCGTTATTTCCGCCTAGCAATCCAGGCTTACGAAGCATTGGGCATCCCTATCTATGCCATGACCCTCCAAAACGAACCCCTGATGGTCAGCAAAGATTATCCTACCAGCAAATTCACCTGGAAAACTCAGCTCGAATTCTTGAAAGTGGTCAAAGGCGAATTCGTTGCCCATGACATCCAAACCAAAATCTGGATTTTCGACCACAATTTCAATCAAGCCTTGAAATTCCCTGGCCGAATTTTGGCCGATCCTGAGGGGTACTCTGCCACTGACGGCGTTGCCTTCCACGCCTATGAGGGCAAAGTCCATCAAATGGGCCAACTCCATGAGAAGTTCCCAAAAACAGACATTTTCTTCACTGAATACTCCACCTGGGGCACGCAGGGGATCGAAGCCGTTCTGAGCTATTTCCGCAACTGGGCCCGGAGCTACAATGCCTGGGTTTTCTGTCTCGACGACCAGCGGCAACCCAACGCCGGCCCCCACGAAGCCGATCCCACCTTCGTTATGATCGACAGCCAAAACCCCGACAACTTCTGGTATATTCCCGAGTATTACATGCTGGGCCAGATCACCAAATTTGTCCAGCCCGGCGCGTACCGGATCTACAGTGACGAGGGCCCCAAGAAAAAAGTTACCAACCTGGCCTTCCAAAACTCCGATGGCAGCCTCGTCCTGATCGTTGTCAACCAAACTAAAAATTCCCAGAAATTTCAGGTTACTTTAGAAGGTAAAACTTTCATCGCCACCATTCCAGATAAAACTGTGGCAACCTATAAATGGACTCAATAAAACGCGAATAACGCGAATGCTGCGAATTAGTGCGATTTTTTTTTATTTTTTGAATAATTAGCAGATATCTGTGTAACCGCAGCGGCACCGGCAGCATTCGCGCTCCTTTCATCATCAGGAACGCAACATGTCTAAAACCCGTTACGCCCAAGTCGGCCTTGGCGATCGCTCACTACTCTTTGCCTGGGCCATCACCCAACAATATGCCGAGGTTTCAGAACTCGTCGGGATTTGTGACTCCAATCCCGGCCGGGTGGAACTGCGAAAACAGATGGCCGCGGCCAATGATATCTATCCGAAATGCTATTCCGCCGACCAATTCGACCGGATGATCACTGAAACCCAACCCGATGTGGTGGTCGTCACCTCGATGGACTCGACTCACGACTATTACATTTGCCGGGCAATGGAACTCGGATGTGACGTTGTCACCGAAAAGCCGATGACGACCGACGCCGAGAAATGTCAACGCATCATCAATACCCAAAAAGCGACCGGGCGGCAGGTGAGAGTGACATTCAATTATCGCTACGCCCCCTTCCGCACTCAGGTCAAGGAATTGCTGATGTCGGGTGTAATTGGGGAAGTCAAATCGGTTGATTTCCACTGGCTGCTGGATACAAATCATGGGGCTGATTATTTCCGGCGTTGGCATCGTAATAAAGCCAATTCCGGCGGGTTACTGGTTCACAAGGCCACGCATCACTTTGATTTGGTCAACTGGTGGCTATCCACCGTCCCGGAATCGGTTTTCGCCACCGGCTTCCGCCAGTTCTATACCCCAGAAACCGGCGACCGCTATGGATTTAGGGATCGCTCCGAGCGTTGTCTGGACTGTC
Organism: uncultured Anaerolineales bacterium; assembly: GCA_964453155.1. Lineage (GTDB taxonomy): Bacteria > Chloroflexota > Anaerolineae > Anaerolineales > UBA11858 > CAYVQU01. The sequence goes on from CAYVQU010000207.1 coordinate 5,998, forward strand.
TTGAGGCTGAAAACTGCCCGTACTTCATGGATTTGAACACCGATGGAATGCGTAACCTACTTTATCTGGAACAGGAGCACCACGACGGCTATTTCCGAGATCGGTGTGTGTTCAGCGCTGAAATCGACATTGAGGACAGCATTCAAGCTGTTGTTGAATACCAAAATGGAACCAGGATGAGTTACTCCCTGCACGCCTTTACGCCTTGGGAGGGCTATACGGTGACTTTTAACGGCAGCAAGGGGCGGTTGGAACACACCTGCATGGAGACCAGTTACACCAGCGGCGATGGCTCGGTTCCCGGTGAATTGATCCCCCAGGGGACCAAGATCAGCATTCACCCCCATTTCCAGGCCGCGTATGATGTCGCGGTGGATGAGGGTGGCGGCGGGCATGGCGGGGCCGATCCGCTTTTGATGGCTGATATCTTCGCCCCTGAACGACCGGATGATCCCTATCTCCGGGCGGCCGATCATCGAGCCGGAGCTTATTCCATTCTGACCGGGATCGCGGCCAATAAGTCGATTGAGACGGGGCAAGCGGTGCGGATTGAATCCCTGGTGGATGGGCTAGAGTTGCCCGATTATCCACCAATGCCATCATCGGAAGAGGCGATCGACCCGCGGCCTATGAAAGAGACGAAGGCGAAGAGAATCTAAAATAAGTTCAAGTAGTATTCTGAGTGGAAGGGAACCGAAACATGCGGAGATTCCCTGTAGTCGAAGAAGCGGGTATTGTCAAACCAGCACCCTTCGACTACGTTTCTCTCCGCTCAGGATGCTAGTTTGATTGCAAATATGACTGACAAACCAGCCTACATCCCTCCACAATATAAAGGCAAAGCCCACTCTGACACCTTCACCACCCGCCCGTTTGCTGATGATTTCGAAACCCGACGGCAGGCTTTTTTTGCGCAAGTTCAGAGGTATGACACACACCCCGAAGGCAGTCGCGGCGTTTTTTTCGATCTCGCCCGGCTGGCAGCCGGGGCCCAACCCAACGAGGCCGCCTTTGCAAAAGTGCTGACTGACCGGATCGATGCTCGTTTGGATTGTGCCGATTTCGTGATGCAGGGGGTCATCCGCCTCCTCTACCAATTCGGCGGACAGACGGAGGGCAGAAGACCGGCGTCGGGAGAAAACCATCTCCAGTCTCCAGTCCCCGGTCTCCCATCTGCCCCAGCTTTCAGCCCAAAACTCCTTCAGCAAGCAAAAGAGACCACATTAAATTTCAAATACTGGCCCGATGAACCCGGCACGGATTCAATGTGCACATGGACGGAGAATCATCAGATATTGTTTGCAACCGCGGCCTATCTGGCCGGGCAGTTGTATCCGGATCAAGTTTTCACCAATTCGGGGCGGACCGGGCGGGAGATGATGGCCATTCACCGCCCGCGGATTGATCGCTGGCTGCGGATGCGGTTCAAATCGGGATTCAGTGAATGGTTGTCGAATGTGTATTACGTCGAGGATTGGCCGCCCCTGCTGAATTTGGTCGATTTTGCTGCGAACAAAGATCTGAAAGAACGCGCCCGGATGATTTTGGATTTAACTTTGTTCGATTTTGCCTTAAATTCATTTCGAGGGGTATTTGGGAGTACGCATGGGCGCAGTTATGAGCAGCACAAAAAGTGGGCCGCCCTCGAAAGCACAACCGGGGTATCTAAGTTGCTGTTCGGTACGGGAGCTTTTTCTAACTGCGATAATATGAGCGTCGTATCGTTTGCCTTGAGTGAGAAGTATCGGATGCCGCAGGTAATTTATAACATCGCTCATGATCCCAGCATTCGAGAAAACCGGCAGCGGATGGGGTTTCGGGTAGAAGATGCGACTGAGTGGGGGTTGACCTACGACGATCTTGAATCGGGGATGGTGTTCCTCAGCAATGAGGCCTATTTACACCCCAAAACGGCGGCCCTAACGATCAAAATGTTCACGGCCTTCAACTGGTGGGAAAATGAGTTTTTCAAGGATTTCAAGCCCTTCAAAGGATTTTTAAAAACCATGCAGAAATTGGGGGGGTTGCCAGTTTTAGGGAAGATCTTAGAGAAGGATGTCTGCCGAAATATTCGCGACGAGGCCAATATCTACACCTACCGCACCCCCGATTATATGCTCTCCACAGCCCAGGATCACCGGGCTGGATTTGGGGGCGATCAGCATCATATCTGGCAGGCAACATTAGGTCCGGACGCGGTGTGTTTCACCACTCATCCGGTCAAAAACGATACGGGCACTCCCAACTATTGGACCGGATCAGGAACGCTGCCGCGGGTGGCGCAGGTCAAGAATGTGGCCATTGCGATCTACAATATCAGCACGATGCCGGGGTTGTATCTCACCAATAACCTGTTCTTCACCCATGCCTGGCTGGCAAAGGATCAGTTTGATGAGGTGATTGAGCAGGAAGGGTGGATTTTCGCACGGAAAGGGGATGGATATTTGGCGTTGAGGTCGCAGAATCCACACTTTTGGAATGAAAATTGGACGCAGATGAACGCGGATGAACGCAGATATAGAAATCAGCGTAAATCTGCGCAAAACTGCGTCCAAAATAATTCCGAAGATTTTAATCGGGAAATTATCGTTGAAGGGAAGAAGAATATCTGGATTCAGCAATTCCCGGAATAGGGGCAGTTGAGC
>CAYVQU010000208.1:0-8553 GCA_964453155.1 uncultured Anaerolineales bacterium
ATAGAAAAAATTGAATTAATAAATTTCAATCAAGCGGTAGTGGATTTGGCTGGCGCCACCTCGAAAACAGAACTTCTCGAAAATCTTCCGAAATTAGCCACTGAACGGGAAATGGAAGTGTGGAAAGAGCAATTCGTGGCCCTGAGTAATGGGGCGACAACGTATCGCACCGAGTCTAGCAACAAAACATTGCAGGGTGATATTAAAAACACGATTGTCCGACTAACCATACCCCCTGGCTTTGAAACCACTTGGAAACGAGTGCTGGTATCCATCAGCAATATTACTGAACTAAAGCAAACTCAAGCTGAATTGCGTATAGCCAAAATAGGGGCTGAACAAGCTGCCCAGGCCAAGGCCGAATTCCTGGCAAATATGAGCCACGAAATTCGAACTCCGCTGAATGCTGTCATTGGGATGTCGAGTTTGTTGATGGACACGGATCTAAATAAGGAGCAGCGCGATTTTGTTAACACAGTCCGTTCAAGCAGCGATGCTCTCTTAACCATTATCAACGATATCCTCGATTTTTCGAAGATTGAAGCCGGGAAAATTGAATTAGAGCGCCAGCCCTTCTATATGCGAGAATTAGTTGAATCATCTTTAGACTTGATTGCACCCAAAATGGCTGAGAAACATATCGATCTGGCCTACATCATGGAAAATGATGTGCCTAAAAAGTTGATCGGGGATTCGACCCGCATTCGGCAAATCCTGGCTAATTTCCTGAGTAATGCCGCTAAATTTACAGAAAAAGGAGAGGTCGTTGTCAGCCTGGTTAGCCAACCATTAGGTGGTGATCAGTTCAAAATCCATTTTAAGGTGCGAGATACAGGTATTGGCATCCCTCCCGATCGTATCAACAGGCTATTTCAGTCATTCACTCAAGTGGATGCTTCTACAACCCGCAAATATGGGGGGACCGGTTTGGGATTAGCAATTAGCAAACAATTGACTGAATTGATGGGCGGGGAAGTTTGGGTGGAAAGTGAAATCGGGCGGGGATCTATCTTCCACTTTACAATCGTAGCCCAGGCAACTTTTGCAACCGATCATTTAGAATCTTTGGTTGAACAGGTTTCTTTATCGGGCAAGCGCTTATTAATTGTTGATGATAATGAAACCAATCGTTTGATTGTGAAAAAGTATGCAGAAAAATGGGGCATGCTACCTACCGAGGTTGCCTCCGGCTCTTCGGCATTAAATTTGGTCGATAAAGGGGCTCAATTCGATTTAGCCATTCTCGATTACCAAATGCCAGAGATGGACGGGTTTACATTGGCAACCGAATTACACCAAAAACCCAATACGCAAAAATTACCATTAATAATGTTATCTTCTTTAGGGAGTTATAAAGCTGCCCCTGATATTATGCGGCAATTTTCTGCATTTGCCAACAAGCCGATCAAACCCTCGCAACTGTTGGATGTGTTAGTAAACGTAATGGCTGAGAAACCGGTTGAACCCCGTAAACGGAAGATATCTGCCGATATTGCCTTTGATCCGGAGATGGGCGAAAATCGACCTTTCAGAATGTTGCTCGTGGAAGATAATCTGGTAAATCAAAAAGTAGCAACCAAGCTATTAGATAAATTTGGTTACCGAGTCGACCTGGCTGGCAATGGGATTGAAGCTATTCAGGCTTTAGAGCGCCAACCTTATGATGTTATATTTATGGACATTCAAATGCCCGAAATGGATGGCGAAGAGGCAACCAAAGCTATCCGCTCAAAATGGGCGGTGGAGGCCCAACCCTGGATAATCGCAATGACAGCACATGCTCTGGAAGGTGACCGTGAAAAATTCCTCGGTATTGGGATGGACGATTACATCAGCAAACCCTTGGATGTCCGTGAGCTTTTCCGCGTTTTAGAGCGAATACCCCAAACGAAAGCAAAAGAACAACCTTAGCAATCATCAAGAATAATTTCCGTTGAAGACCCCAGGGGTTTTAGTAGGAAGTAAGGCCCTATAATGGGCATGGTATTTATAACCCCTGGGGTCTATCCGGGAAGTTATTTATGGACGATTACCTAGTTTGCAATTGTAGGAGCATAGAATGAGTGAAAAAATGTTAGATGATCCAAATGCCTTAGGCCAATATATTGAAATGCTGGGAGATGATGGGGCTGAATTTGTGATCGAAATCATCGATACTTTTTTGGATGATGCCCCCAATAATTTTGCTTTACTTGATCAAAGTATGGCTCAAGATGATTATGTAACTTTCCGACGGGCCGCCCACACCCTTAAAACTGGTTGTGCCACGGTCGGATCCAAAAATTTGGCCGGTGATTTCCTAAAGCTAGAAGAAGCTGGGGCTGCTAATAATTTGGGTACAATTGGTGGGTTACTTGAGCGCTGCAAAATTAACTATCAACAGTTAAAATCTGAGTTAGAACACCAAAAGAGTGAATTGGGCTAATTGCTGGGATGAAAAAATAATTCCGTTCAAATTGCAGCATAAGAATAGTAGTGAGTATATTGCGCAGAGGCGATATGAAAAAAATTTTGGTTGTTGATGATGATCCAGTAATGCGGAAAATGGTGTCTGGCCTGTTAAGCAAAGAAGGACATCAGGTTGAAACCGCCAATGATGGTTTAGAGGGTTTGAGCAAATTCTCGAAATTTAAACCAGATGTTATCATCTCGGACGTCTTGATGCCGGAGATGGATGGCTATGAATTTTGTTCGAAGGTTCGAGAATTACCAGAGGGCAGCCAGATTCCGCTCCTCATGCTGACTTCCTTAGATTCGGTTGAACAAAAAATTAAAGGTTTTGAGGTCGGAGCAGATGATTATATCGTGAAGCCGTTTGAACCCCGCGAATTTTTGGCGCGGGTGGCAATCATGCTCAAACGGAGTGAGGTTGTTCAAAAGGTCTCAGTAACCGAAAAAGTGGGTGGCAAAACCATCGCGGTGTTTTCATTACGGGGGGGGGCAGGGGTAACCACAATTGCGACGAATATTGCGGTCGGTATGGCCCAAATCTGGGGCCAATCCACCGCCCTGGTTGATATGGTGATGACTGGCGGTCAAAGCGCGTTGTATTTGAATTTATCGCTAAAAAATACTTGGGCCGAAATTGCCAAATTCCCGATTGATGAGATTGATGATTTCTTAGTGCAGTCGGCGTTATTGCCCCATGAAAGTGGGGTTTTTGCTTTAGCATCTCCACGACGGCCCGAAATGGCTGAACTGGTGACTGCCGAAAAAGTAACCGCGGTTTTACCCATATTGAAAGATATTAACGAATATGTGGTTTTAGATTTGCCCCACGATTTTAACCCCACTACCCTCGCAGCTTTGGATGCGGCTGATGTCAAACTGGTTGTTTTGCAACCAGAAATTGTTTCGATCCGTTCGGCAGTGATGACGCTCGAGATATTCGAAGATTTGGGTTATGACATGAGCCAGGTTCATTTAATCCTAAATTGGACCTTCCCGCGGCAAGGAATTTCAACTACTGATATTGAAAAATCTTTACAGAGAAAGATCTCACTCGTATTGCCATTTGCCTCCGATGAGTTGTTGCAGGGATTAAATTTGGGATCGCCGCCAACTTATACTGCCCCAGATGAACCCATTGGGCGGCTGTTTGAGGATTTAGCCCTCGCGCTGAGTAAAGACGAGCACCGCAAGAAACGACCCGAAAATCCCACTGAGGCCTGGCTGCGGGTGGCCAAACGTTTTCGCGATCGGAAAACGCAGCCCGTTAAATAACTGATCACAGTTTGAATGTTGGTCAGGTTTCCTGGTTGTTTTTCCCGCCACTTTGTTGAATGAGTTTTGCCACTAACGCGGTCCAACCTGTTTGGTGACTGGCACCTAAGCCCAACCCCGAATCGCCGTGGAAGTACTCATAAAATAGAATTGAGTTATTCCAGTGCGGGTCATCTTGCAATATCTCTGATTCTCCAGAATAAGGTCGAACGCCAGCTTTGTCTTTCAGGAAAATGTTGATGAGCCGCTGTGACAAATTAGTGGCTACTTCGCTCAAATTGTGCATTTGATTGGATTTTGCAGGGAGGGGGATATGGAAATTATCGCCAAAATAATGGTGGAATTTTTGTAATGATTCAATCATCAGGTAATTAACCGGAAACCAGATTGGTCCGCGCCAATTTGAATTCCCGCCGAACATTCCACTATCCGATTCCCCTGGAAGATATGCCACCGTATGAAGATTTCCATCCACTGAAAATTCAAAGGGTTTTGTCTTGTGTTCTTTTGAAAGCGAGCGTAAACCATAAGGGGATAAAAATTTATCCTCAGCTAGCATATGGCCCAATATCCGCTCTAGTTGTTTGCGGTTGACCAGAGATAACAGGCGGCGATTTCGATCTCCTGGGTTGCTTAGCGCGGCTACATTTTCGACTAGATGGGGGCGATGTTCAATAAACCAGTCCATTCGGCGTTTGAAGCGCGGCAATTTCTCGAGTAAATCTGGTTCTAAGGTTTCAACTGCAAATAAAGGAATCAAGCCAACAAAGGAGCGAATTTTTAATGGAATGTAGCTCCCATCAGGGCTGTGGATTAAGTCGTAATAAAACCCATCATCTTCATCCCATAATCCCTGATCCCCAAAATTTTGATTGATTGCATTGGCAATAAAAATAAAATGCTCGAAAAATTTGGTGGCCATATCTTCATATGCTGGCCGGGTCCGGGCTAATTCCAGGCTGATTGCCAGCATGTTTAGACAGTACATCCCCATCCAGGCCGTTCCGTCAGCTTGTTCCATATGGCCCCCCATGGGCAACGGCGCGCTCCGATCGAATACGCCGATATTATCTAATCCCAGAAATCCCCCCTGGAAAATATTGTTTCCATCTGCGTCTTTACGATTAACCCACCAGGTAAAGTTGATCAATAGCTTTTGAAAAGCTCTTTCCAGAAAATCAATATCGGCCTTTCCCGTTATGTTGCGGGTGATTTTATATACTCGCCAGGCGGCCCAGGCATGGACCGGTGGATTGACATCTCCAAACGCCCATTCATAAGCTGGGATTTGACCGTTAGGGTGCATATACCATTCCCGCAACATCAATATAATTTGACGTTTAGCCCATTCTGGGTCAAGCATGGCAATCGGCAACGTATGAAAAGCCAAATCCCAGGCTGCATACCAAGGATATTCCCATTTATCGGGCATGGAGATGACATCCAAATTGTAGAGGTGTTTCCAATCGTGGTTGCGACCCTGGTGGCGTTCTGCCGGGGGCGCTGGGCTGGCTGGATCGCCCTGCAACCATAATTCTACGCTGTAGTGATAAAACTGTTTGGTCCACATCAGTCCTGCAAAAGCCTGGCGCTGGACCCGACATTCATCGGCTGACAGGTGCGGGTTTTTCACCAGTGAATAGAACGCATCGGCTTCTTGGATACGTTGGGTGAAGATTGAGTCAAAATCTGCAAATGGGGTTGTCAATTTCTGAGGCGAAAACCGAGTCCGTATCGTAAATGTTTCTCCTGGTAAGATCATTGCTTTGAAGTGGGCCGCGGCTTTGGTGCCTTGTTTAAGGGGATTGACTTTATGAGATTCTCCCTGAACGATAGCATTGTGGATCCCATCTTTAACATATGGACTGGAATTTTCAACCCCAAACAGGCGTTTGAAATTGGATTCATTTTCGGTAAAGAGTAAGAAATCATCGGATTGTGTTTCTACCACCTCGTTATCGACATACCACCAATACGTGCCAAGATGACGTTCGCTTACTTTTACTGCTTGACTATTTTCGGCGATTAATTTTGGCTTGGGACGATCATATCCCCATGACCAGGTATTACGAAACCAAATGTGGGGTAAAACATGAATTGGCGCGGAAACTGGGCCGCGGTTGATTACCGAAATTTGGCAGAGAATGTCATTTTGGGCAGCTTTGGCGTATTCGATGTAAACATCGAAATATCGATTATCTGCGAAGGTCTCTTCCAAGGCGGTAATTAGCTCAAACTCTGTTTGGGTGCGATCTCTTCGTTGATTTTCGGCCACCAATTCCGCATAAGGATATGCAACTTGGGGATACTTATACAGCATTTTGGCATAAGAGTGGGTTGGCGTACTATCAAGGTAATAGTAAAGCTCTTTAACATCTTCGCCATGATTCCCCTGATTTCCGGTTACGCCAAATAAACGCTCTTTTAGGATTGTATCTTTCTCATTCCAGAGGGCTACAGCCATGCAAATATTTTGCAGGCGATTGCAAAATCCCCCCAGGCCATCTTCATTCCAGCGATAGGCCCGGCTGCGGGCATGGTCGTGGGGGAGATATTCCCAGACCTTTCCATCTGGGCTGTAATCTTCTCGCACCGTTCCCCAGGCCCTTTCGCTGAGATAAGGCCCCCAATTTTTCCAATCAGCGCGTCGGGCTTCAGATTCAAGTAACCGCTGTTGTTCTGCAGTCTGCTCCCTGGGCATATTAAATCTCCTTAATTTAAGGAACTGGTTATTTCAGATACAACCAGTTGGATTGAAGATGAAAGTCATTTTGGATAATATATCATCCTTCAATCCCATAGACGCGCGTTTCTGGGTACCAATCCTTCCACCCGAACCAAAATGATGAAGTGCTTTTTAGGCGATTGAGTTGTTCACCAACGAGGGGGCCTTCTAGTGCTTTCCCGGTCAAACCATCCCAAATTGTGCCGGTTTCGGGATCCTTGAGACTTAATGCTGTTAATTGGGTAAAGGTCAAGATTTGATTGTTAATCTGCCGGCTAAAAACAACCCCCGTACCGGTATCGATTGCAAAAACAACCAAAATGGGGTGATCGCCGACAATATCATTCACAATTGGCATTTCATTTAGAACGCCAAATGGATACGCGACCGCCTCATTGTTTTTTTCTACCCCAACTACAAATTCTTTGACATATAAGCGCTCATCGATATGTTCTTGGCCAATTACACCGCTGCTGGCACTGTTGTAATAATTGGTGTATGGATCACGAATGTTGCCGCCATATCCTTTATCTAGGGCAATTGTATTTGGATGTTGGGTTTTCCAATCAGCCCAAGTGGTTTGCCAAGAGGGGACAAACTCAAGTTTGGTTCCCAGGAGAGCCCCCTCCACAGCTTCACCAGTTAGTTGACTCCAGAGACTATCCGTTTGCCGGTCGTACATTACCATCACGTTCATGATCAATTTACCACTTACCCCAAACGTATACTCTTCTCCTGCAATAAGTCGGGAATACACGATCCCCGTGAAGCACAGCGGTCACCAAGTTACCGCAATTTTTTGCCCCCCAACGGTGTCATTTACAATTTCGTGGCTAGATAATATTGGAATCGAATACGCTCGGGTATCACCATCAAAATTAACACCAATAATTAACTCATCTTGCTCATACTGCAAATCAGCATCCTCAGCCGAAACAAAGCTCGGATCATTGATTGCCGGGATCCCATCTCTAGGGAGTAAAGTGACCATGCTAAGTTCGCGTTCGGCAGTATCACCGGCCGCGTCAGAAATTGGAACGGTTATAGTTTCTGAACCCCCGGTGCAGGCTGTCAAGAGAAAAATTGAGAAAATCCCTAAGATTAAAAATCGTTTTATGCTCATATAAATACCTCTAAAGTTATTCATCGAAAATAATGATATTTTCTCGACGGTCTAGCGTTTTACCTTCTTACATATGATGCATTTTTGAGCTAAAATCAGTTAGTGGTAAAAGTTATGAAGCATTAACGTGACTGGCGAGGGATAGCCCTATTGACGATAGGCGGTTATAATTTGGAACTGGATTATTCATCAAAATCGGATTTTCTCTAAGGATGGATGATGCTCATTCAAATCATAGAGATTAACGAAACACTGTTCTGCCGAAATATTGGATCGCCCACTTTTCCATTCCAAAAGAATTCATGAAGGGATTAAGGAATATTCTATTTTGGAAGCGGATCATTGCGAAGATACCGCTTATTGTTGGCGCGTGAATACCAAAGTTGCATACTAGGTTATTTAGTAAACCTAGTATTTGCAACTTTTGATGATGAAAAAATCAAAAATATTGAGTCTGACATCAAGTTGATGTCGGAAGGGCGGAGCTTGGAAGATAAGCTTGCATGAATTTTGAGGTAATTAATCCTAATAACATCCAGAATATAAAGCCGGGCTTAGCCCCTAATGCTATCGCATCAAAAAAACCATATAATAAATGAGTTGTTAGTCCACCCGCTAAACCTAAAAGTGTAATTTTATTCACTGTGCATTCAGGTGTGGATGTATATTGGAGATGATAAGTTTTCCATAATTTCAAAATCATTAGGTAAGCAACAATATAAATAGATAAAAATCCAATCAAGCCCAATAAACCAATATCGAGAGCAACTTGTAGAAATTCATTGTGGGCATGACCAAAATCAATTGGACTTCCATTATGTCCAAAAGGATAGAAAACAAAAACAGTTTCCCTGAAATTATTCAATCCCATTCCTGTGATAGGAAAATCCTTTATTCCTAAAATTGCCCGACTCCAAATCCCGTATCGCTTTCAATACATTCGCCAAAAAGTAAGTAAGTAGGGCTTCTTGTAGTAAAGTTG
>CAYVQU010000209.1:0-8531 GCA_964453155.1 uncultured Anaerolineales bacterium
CTGGGATGTAGCAACCGGCGAAGTCGAATGGTCAGATGAAGTATATCGAATTTTCCATTTGGACCCGGATAATTTTACGCCCCAAATTGACTCAATCCTGGCCTTATCACCCTGGCCCGAAGAAAACCAACGCGATCAGGAATTAATTCAACGCGCAATTGACAGCAAAGAAGCTGGTAGCTACGAGCAACGATTCTTGCGCCCGGATGGCAGCATCGGCCATTATGCCTCAACATTTCAGGGTATTTATGATGAAGCTGGCGAATTGATCGATATGAAGGGAACGGTCCAGGATATCACCGAGCGAAAAGAGCAACAGCAGCAGGTTGAAACCCTCACCGAACGTTTGGCCCTGGCAACCAGTGCCGCGAAGGTTGGTATCTGGGATTGGGAGGTTAAGGAAAATATCTTGATTTGGGATGATGCCATGTATCGCTTATATGGCCTGAGGCCCGAAGAGTTTGGCGGGGCATATGAAGCTTGGTCAGCCGGGGTCCACCCTGACGATGTGGACCGCTCCAATGCAGATGTTCAAGCTGCTTTGAATGGGGAAAAAGACTTTGACTCAGAATTCCGGGTGTGTTGGCCCGATGGGAGTGTTCACTATATTCGCGGCATCGCCGCTGTCCATCGCAATGAGGCGGGTGAAGCCGTTCGGATGATTGGTGTCAACTGGGATATCACCAAACAAAAGGAAACCGAACAGGGTTTACGGCAGTACGCCGAGCGCCTGGAAACATTGCGAGCTGCTAACCTGGCCCTCTCTGAAACCCTGGATTTTGAAGCAATTCTTAAACGCCTTTTAATCCATCTGGCAGAGGTAGTTTCCTACGATAGTGCCAATGTAATGCTGGTAGAAGGGGATCGGGTAATTGTCCGCGCTGTCCATGGGTATGAAAATTTTACGGATGTATACAAAATATTGGGACAATCACTGGAAATACAGACGACCTCTACTATCGCGCCCATCGTGCTGGATGGACAAAGCAATCTAATTTCGGATACCCAAGCTGATCCGGGTTGGGAGCAGGTGCCTGGCGCTGAATATGTGCGCAATTGGTTTGGAGTCCCGCTAATGGCTAGCGGGGAGGTGATTGGGTTGTACTCTGTCGATAGCAGCCAGCCGGGCTATTTCACCCCGGAGCATGTTGAGTTAGCTGAAGCCCTAGCCAGTCAGGCGGCGGTAGCCATCCAAAATGCGCGTTTGCACGATCAGGTTCAACGCCATGTTGAAAATTTGGAAGAACGGGTCCAACAGCGAACGAGTGAGTTGGAAACTGCCAACGAGACTTTGCGTCAGCGATCTGCCGAACTCGAAATGTTCAATAAAGCCATGGTCGATCGCGAACTACGCATCATCGAAATGAAAGAAAAAGTCAACCAATTGTGTCAGGAATTAGGTCGAGAAATCGCTTATCCACCCGTATGGAAAGAATGAATTCTACTTCGTATTCAGTGAAAGACCAACTGTTGGAAATTCAATTTCGCCGTCAGGCTGCTCTGGCTGAGATTGAATTGGCCATCAACCAGCCCCACGAATTACAGGCGGTACTCCAACAAATTGTGATCGCAGTCACAGATTTGTTGCCTGCCAGCGGCGGTGGCAGTGTTGTATTGTGGGATGCTGAACAGGAAACTTTCTTTACCAGCGCCTCCACTGTACCGGATCAAGATTCACAAACCGCCCGGCGTCGAGTACGGCGTTCCAAAGGAGCCACTCGTTGGATAGTCGATCAGGGTGAACCGATGATTGTGGCCAATATTAAAGATGATCCCTTTGGCGCCAATCGGATGCTGCACGACTACCATCTGGGAGCGTATGCCGGGCTGCCGCTTTTGAATGAGGGTGAAGTTTTAGGGGTTTTATATGCCTTGGACACCAAGCCAAGAGCTTACACTCGGGATGATATTGATTTTCTAAAAGCTTTAGCCCGCCGGGCGGCAGTGGCGATCATCAAAGTACGGTTATATGAACAACTCCAGGTGGCGCGGGATGAGGCTGAAATTGCCCGCAAGGAAGCCGAGACTGCGAATGAAGCTAAAAGTCGATTTTTGGCGAATATGTCGCATGAGTTACGTTCGCCGCTAACCGCCATTATGGGATTTTCGGATTTGATGCAGCGTGATCCTGAGTCTTCTCCAGGCATTCAAGATTATGCTGCAATTGTCCATCGCAGCGGGCACCATCTCTTGACTCTGATCAACGATATTCTTGACCTGGCCAAAATCGAAGCCGGGCGCGAAACGATTTCGAAAGAACCCTTCGATCTTTATGCAGTGGTGAACTCGCTTACAGATTTTCTGGGGAAAAAAGCTGAGCAAAAAAACTTGCTCCTAACTTGTGAGATCCATCCGGATGTGCCGCGCTATCTGAATAACGATGTCCGTCGCGTCCGACAGGTTTTGTTAAATTTAGTCGGTAATGCAATCAAATTTACAGACCAGGGCAGCATCACCTGCCAGGTTACACTCTCTCCACAAACAACTTCTGCTGAAACGCCCAGCGTTCTGTTTGCAATCGCCGATACCGGCGCCGGGATCGCGGCGGATGATCTTGATCAATTGTTTGAGCCATTTGTGCAAACCGAAACCGGAATCAAAGCCCAAATGGGGACCGGCTTAGGGTTAGCCGTCAGTCGGCAGTATGTCCGTCTGATGGGCGGCGAGCTACACGTTGTCAGTAAAGTTGGGGAGGGATCGGTATTTTCGTTCGATTTACCCTATAATGAGGTAGTGCCAGATCTAATCACCGCGGCAGTGACCCAGGGACAGGTGCTTGGTTTGGTTCCCGGCCAGCCCGACTACCGCCTCCTGATTGTAGATGATCGGGCCGAATCTCGAACTTTATTGGAGCATTTACTCCAAAGGGTTGGTTTTAAGACCCGATCAGCAGCCAATGGCCGGGAAGCGGTGGCCGAATTTGAGAACTGGCACCCGCACCTCATCTTTATGGATATGCGGATGCCGGTCATGGATGGTTTTGAGGCCGCAAAGATCATAAAGATGCAGGAGCGTGGACGGGAGACGGCCATCGTTGCGGTCACTGCCAGTGTGTTTGAGGAAGATCGCGACCTGGTTTATGATGTCGGGTGTGACGGATTTATTCGCAAACCCTACAATGAACAGGAGATTATTCGGGCATTAGAAGAGCAGTTGGGGTTGCATTCGTTTATGAAGATTCACTCGACACCGAGGCCGATTATCCTAAACCGCAGTCCCCCTCAAAACCGATCAATTTATTATCATTATCACCGGATTGGGATGATTGGCTCCAAAAGATGCACCAGGCTGCCAGCGAAGGGCGGATCCAAGTCGTTCAGAAACTAATCTGCGAAATTACCTCCCAATACCCTGAAATTGGCAGCCACTTATCTCACCTGGCCGCCCAGTTTCAACTCAAAAGTATCGTAACCCTGACTGAAGCAAGGATGAATGAATCGAGATGAGTATGTCTAAACCTGAGCCAATGATTGTCGGCAGTGAAATACTAATTGTCGATGATGAACCGGCAAATTTACAACTGCTCTTAGAAATCCTTGAAGCCGAATCTTACGAGATTCGGGTAGCATTGAACGGCCATACCGCCCTGGAGCAGGTGGCCACCCGGTTACCGGACCTGATTTTATTGGATATTTTAATGCCAGATATGGATGGGTATGCGGTTTGTCGTCAAATCAAATCTAATCCCCAATCACAAGATATCCCCGTCGTATTTCTCAGCGCGCTCCAAGATTTGGATGCCAAAATGAAAGGATTTGAGGCCGGTGGTCAAGATTTTGTTGCTAAACCCTTTCAAGAAACTGAGGTGTTGGCCCGAATAAAAAACCATTTGACCTTACGGGCCTTCCAAACCAATCTTGAAGAGCAAATCGAGGCCGAAATTCTGACCAGCCGGGAAAGTGAACGCAGCTTTCAGGAGCGGTTGCGGCAATTGATTTCCATCAGCGATACGCTCTCCAAAGCTATCTCTATCGATACACTCTTACATCAAGCGGTCTCTTTAGGGCGGTCTGAGTTGGGTTTTGATCGCATTGGAATTTGGTTTCGGAGTGATGATCCTGAAATTGCTGCCGGAACTTTCGGCACTAGTGAAAATGGACACATCCGAGATGAGCGGGAAATTCGGCAGCCTTTGAATGAGAAAACCCGTCAAGTCTTATCCCAGCAGCAGCCGACCACCCTGGTGTGGTCCGGGCAGGAATTATTAGACGAATCGGGGCATATTGTTGGCCGCGGTACCCAGGCGGCGGCCACCATTTGGGATGGAGAGAAAACCATTGGTTTCATCAGTATCGACAATTTTTTGAGCGGAAGTCCTATCACAGATCAGGATCGAGAATTATTAGGTCTTTTTGCCACTACTTTGGGGCATCACTATTCGATCAAACAAGTGGAAGACCAACTGCGCCAGCATTATGATCAACTCGAAGATCAGGTCAATGCCCGGACCCGAGACCTGGAGAGCTCACGTCAGGCTGCCTTGAGTTTGATGCAGGATGCTACCGCGCAGCGGCTTCGAGCTGAGGAAGCTTTGGCAGATCTCGAGGTCTCGCAGCAGGCCTTGGAAAATGCTAAGGAAGAAGCAGAGCAGGCCAACCGGGCAAAAAGCATTTTCCTGGCCAATATGTCGCACGAAATCCGCACGCCGATGAATGCCATCCTGGGTTTTTCTCAGTTGCTCAAGAATGATCCTCATCTGAATCCCGAACAACAAACCAAAATCGAGACGATTGTCCGCAGCGGTGAACACCTGCTGGATCTAATCAACGACGTCTTGGAGATGTCTAAGATCGAGGCCGGTCGCATCACCCTCACTCCCAACACTTTCAGCCTTTCAAATCTGTTGTTCGATCTGGAAACCACTTTCAGTTATCGCGCCAGCACCAAGGGATTGGATTTTGTGGTAGAGACGGCGGGCGAATATCTCGAAGATCCATTATTTGGGGATGAAAGCAAAATCCGCCAGATTTTTATCAATCTGTTGGGGAACGCGGTCAAATTTACTGTTGAAGGAAGTGTTGCTCTGCGGGTGAGTGTCAACCAAACCAACGGACAGGCGTACCAATTATGCGCCGAAGTCCAGGACACCGGGGTTGGGATCGCGTCGGAAGATCTGGAAAAATTATACGCACCCTTTGAGCAGACCGCCAGCGGTGTTCGCTTGCAGGAAGGAACCGGATTGGGGCTGGCGATCTGCAAGCAATATGCTGATTTGATGGACGGCAGCCTGACTGTGGTAAGCCAGGAAGGTGAGGGGAGTACATTTACGGTGGTAATCCCGCTACGCTTGGGTGCGGAAGAAGATATTCAGGAAGCGGCTCAGGCTGCACAGGTGATTGGTTTTGCTCCTGGTCAAACTGAGGTTAAGGTTCTGGTTGTAGATGATATGCCGGCAGATCGTCAATTATTATCTGAAATTCTGGCCAATGTCGGGTTTGAGGTCGATACTGCCGTCAATGGACTGGAAGCGCTGGAATCATTTGAGTCTTGCCAGCCCGATATCATTTTGATGGATATGAACATGCCGGTGATGGACGGACGCACGGCGATTCAACAGATCAAGGCGATTCCTCAGGGTAAAAAGATTCCCATCGTCGCGGTAACCGCCAGCGCGTTCGAAGAAAATCGCCGCGAAATACTGCGAATTGGGGCCGATGGTTTTGTTCGCAAGCCTTATCAGGCTAATTTCCTGTTCGAGACAATTCGCGCTCATCTGGGGATTGAATACCTTTATTTGGAAGATGAGCCAGTTCCAGAAACCAAAACTTCTTTGCCCGAAGATGATATTCAGGTGAAAATGGCTGCTTTACCTCCAAAACTGGTCGCTGAATTGCGTAACGCAACCCTGGGTGGCCATATGACCCGTCTCAATGAATTGGTCCAACAAGTACACGAATTTGATCCCCTCTTAGCCACCCATTTAGAGACTTTAGCCACCCATTTTGAATATGATCAGCTATTAACCTGTTTCCAGGTTGGAGATTCATGATGAATACATTCCATACCGATACCCCAGTTCCCAGCATTTTGGTCGTTGATGATACCACTGCTAATCTCAGGTTGCTCTCTGAATTGCTCCAAAAACAAGGCTATAACGCCCGACCAGTGCCCAATGGCGCTTTGGCGCTTAAAGCCGCCCAACACGATCCTCCCGATTTGGTGCTCCTCGACATCAACATGCCTGGGATTAACGGGTACGAGGTTTGCCAACAACTCAAAGCTGATGAGAAGCTGAAAGGAATTCCGGTTTTGTTCATCAGTGCCCTCGAAGATACAATGGACAAAGTGAGAGCATTTGAAGTTGGTGGAGTAGATTACATCACTAAGCCTTTCCAATTTGAGGAAGTGCGAGCCCGGGTCGAAACACATCTGCATCTACGACAATTACAGGTGCATTTAGAGCATTTGGTGGCGGAGAAAGTCGAAGAGATTTATGCGTCACAGATGTCCACAATATTTGCATTGGCGAAATTAGCTGAATCGCGAGATGATGATACCGGCAAACATACTGAGCGGGTTCAAGTTTATTGTAAAACCCTGGCAGCTCAATTGCAGAACAACGGATTGTATTTTAATGACATTACGGATCAATTTATTGATAATCTCTACCATGCTACGCCATTACACGATATTGGTAAGGTTGGCATCCCAGACCGTATTTTGCTCAAACCTGATAAGCTGACCACTGAAGAGTTTGAGGTCATCAAGACCCATCCGGTCATTGGTTCGGAAACTTTGAAACAAGCCCATGAGCAGTATCCAAATAATAATTTTATTAAGATGGGTGTTGATATCGCCCGTTCTCATCATGAACGTTGGGATGGAACCGGCTACCCGGACGGGTTAGCTGGGGAGGCCATCCCCCTGGCAGCCCGGATTATGTCGATCGCAGATGTTTATGATGCCTGTCGGACGGAACGGCCTTATAAAACTGGATTTTCGCATGAAAAATGTGTCGAGATCATCAGATCGGGCAGCGGAACCCAATTTGATCCCGAAGTTGTCACGGGGTTTCAAAAAATTGAAGATGAATTCGACCGAATTGCGCAATCAATTAGTGATGAATAGATTGGACTTTGGTCTAATAGACAAGAATCATGATTTGCTGTACATTTAATGGGATAAAAATCACCATAATTGGGAAATAAGATTTCCTAATTATCTTCGGACGTGAGGTGCAAAGATGATGCCCAAAAAACGATCCAAAATAATATTGCTGATCTTGGTGTGGATTATTTTTCCATTAGCTTATATTTGGTTAGAACCCTTAATGGGAACAATTGTAGGCATATTTGGCTTGGTTCCAGTTTTGTGGACAGCCTGGCTGTATGGCCTCCGAGGCGGTTTGATAAGCGGTCTTATCATGATCGTATTGAATGTGGGGTTGAAAATTTATGTCACCCAGGATTTAACCAGGTTAGCCTCGATCCCCGATTATTTGGGCTCATTGGCGATCCTTATAATGGGAATTGTCGTTGGGTATATTCACGATATTCAACAAAGATTAAACGCCGAATTGCACGAACGTGAGTTGATCGAGCAAACTTTGCGGGAACGAAATCGAGATGTTCAGGAGCAAAAACAATATTTTGAAACCCTGATTCAAAACAGCCCGGTGGCGATTGTCTCCATTGATAATGACGACAATATTCGCGACTGCAATCCAGCCTTTACCCGTCTCTTTGAATATGAACGATCTGAAATCGTCGGCAAAAACCTGGATGACTTGATTGTGCCGGAAAACATGCGACGGGAAGCCCGAAACCTGACCGCAGCGGCTGGAGAGGGCCGGCGGGTTCATTATTTTGGTAAGCGGCAAACGAAATCGGGAAAGTTGGTAGATGTCGAGTTGTTTGGCGCGCCGGTCATTTCAAATGGAAATCACAATGGGGCTTTGGCGTTGTACCACGATATCACCGAACGCAATCGGTTGGCCCAAGAAGCAGAACGGCTCTCAAAAGTGGTTGAGCAGAGTGCCACGCCCATTTTCACGACAGAAATTGATGGCCGAATCAATTTCGCGAACCAGGCCTTTTTGGATGTGTCGGGATTTACGCGCGATGAAGTAGTCGGTGCCAACCCCCGGCTGTTTAAATCCGGGCTGATGACGAATGCCTACTATAAAAATTTGTGGCAATCGATTTTAAAGGGGAACACCTACGAAGCGGTGACCCCCAACCGGCGCAAAGACGGTGAGATTTGGTATTATGACCAGGTCATTCATCCGTTACGAGATGATTCTGGAAAAATCTCGCAGTTTGTTTCGACTGGGAAGGATATCACTGCCCAGGTTGAGGCTGAAGATGCTCTCCAGGTCAGTGAAAATCGCTTTCGAGCTTTGTTTGAAGATTCACCTATTGCTTTGTGGGAAGAGGATTTTTCGGGGGTCAAAGAAATGATTGACGAACTCAAGAATGAGGGGATTACTGACTTGCAAGCATATTTAGACCAAACCCCTCAGAAACTTGGTGAATTTATAGAAAAAATTGAATTAATAAATTTCAATCAAGCGGTAGTGGATTTGGCTGGCG
>CAYVQU010000210.1:0-8492 GCA_964453155.1 uncultured Anaerolineales bacterium
TGTTCTTTGTAGTTTTAAGTGGGTAGTGGGTAGTGGGTAGTGGGTAGTGGGTAGTAACGATTATAACGGAAAAAATGGGCGACGATCGCCACCGTCACCCATTTTTGAGGAGGAGAATGCGCTGCTAGTTACCGTTTTTTGATCCACCCCGGCGGCCACCCCGCCCAAAGGGGAGTTTACCGTCGGCATTTTCGATCTTTTCGAGCATTTTGTCCGCTTGTTCTTGGGTAATGGTGCCATCGGCTAAGGCCGCGGCAACCGCATCGGAGAAGACCGTCTTCATCATTTCCTGGATCTCTTCATCGGTCCAACCTTGCTCTTCGGCATATTCTTTCAGGTTGAAGTCGCCATCTTCATGCAGGGCTTCAAACTCTTCGAGGGTAAATCCCAGGGCATCAGCCATTGCGGGCTTGACATATTCTTGTAAGGCACCGTCCTGCTGGCCTTTACCGCCCCGCTTACCCCGGCCACCACGGCCGCCGCGGTCGCTATTTTCGAGGCGTTCCAAAATTTTGTCCGCTTCTTCCTGGGTCAGCGCGCCATCGGCAACCGCGGAGTCGACCGCGGCAGTCGTCGCGGTTTTCATTTTTTCACGAATTTCTTCTGACGTAAAATCCTCCCGCACTCCAGCCATTGTCTCTTGAGCCAATTCAAAAGCAGCGACCTGCTCGGCGGTAAAATCAAATTCATCAGCTAAAGCTGGGAGCATGTATTCACTGAGGGGCCCATCACCTTTGCCAAAACCTGGGGTACCAAAGCCACCCAGATCATTACCCTTACCAGCAAAGAAAGGGGTATCCTGCGTTTGAGCATAAACAAATCCGGCGGCACCCAAAACACCAACTGTGAGGGCCACGCCGACTAAAATCAATAAGCCTTTTTTCAACATTTCGAACTCCTTTGAGCTTTTTATTCTCGCACCTCGCCAGCGAGAGCTTCTCACCAGCGGGGGTTGTTGTATACCTAAAGGATACCGAAAAGGTGTGAAGAAGTTGTGAAGAGGAAATGCGAAAGATATGAAATGTTCCAAAAAAGAACCCCGGAAATTGGGTTCGCAGAACCTTAAATTTCCGGGGTTCTTTTTTGTTTCAAGATTCTCCCGCCAAGATACGGATCCGCTCCCAGGGTTTGAGACTTTCGTCTTCAGCCAGGATTTCGCGCAGTTCGTAGATTTGATCGCGCAAGGCCGCGGCTTGTTCGAATTCCAGGTTTTGGGCCGCGGTTTTCATCTTAGCCTCCAACTCTTGGATGATCTTCTGCATCTCGGATTTGGGGAGAGCGCTGGCCGAGGTAGGTTGGTACTCGCCTTTAGGTTCCGCGACCGCGTGATCCACCGAGAGTTGATCGGTGATATCGCGCACCGCCTTGATGATGCTGACCGGTTCAATGCCGCGGGCTTCATTGTAGGCCACCTGCTTCGCGCGGCGGCGGTTGGTTTCATTGATGGCCGTATCCATCGCGGGAGTGATTTTATCGGCGTACATGATCACTTTACCCTGGACATGGCGAGCGGCGCGGCCAATGGTCTGGATCAGGGCGGTTTCGGAACGCAGGAACCCGGCTTTGTCAGCATCGAGGATGGCCACCAGGGAGACTTCGGGGAGATCAAGACCCTCGCGGAGGAGGTTGATCCCCACAACGACATCAAACACCCCTAAACGGAGATCCCGCAGGATGCCGACTCGTTCGAGGGTGTCCACTTCTGAGTGCAGGTAATGAACCTTGATCCCCAACTCCATCAAATAATCGGCCAAATCTTCCGACATTCGTTTGGTGAGGGTAGTCACCAAGACGCGTTGCCCAATTTCCGTGCGCTGATAAATCTCACCGACCAAATCATCGACCTGACCTTGAACAGGCCGAACTTCAACTTCGGGGTCCACCAGGCCCGTTGGGCGGATGATCTGTTCGACTACCTGATCGGCCAGATCCATCTCGTAAGGAGCTGGAGTGGCCGAGGTGTAAATCGTCATCCCCATCCGTTCCTTAAATTCATCGAACTGGAGGGGGCGGTTGTCGAGGGCCGAGGGCAATCGGAACCCGTAATCGACCAGGGTTTGCTTACGAGAGCGGTCTCCGTTGTACATGCCGCGCACTTGGGGGACGGTCATGTGAGACTCATCGATGATGAGGAGATAGTCATCGGGGAGATAATCCATCAACGTCCAGGGGGGGGATCCCTCGGGGCGCTGGTCGAGGTGGCGAGAGTAGTTTTCGATACCAGAGCAGTAACCGACTTCGCGCAACATTTCTAGATCGTAACGAGCGCGCTGCTCGATGCGCTGGGCTTCGAGTAATTGTTCGGTCGCTTTGAAATGTTCGACCCGCTCGGTCAACTCGGTCTGGATATCTTCGATGGCCTTCTCCAATTTCTCATCTTCGGTGATGAAGTGTTTGGCCGGGAAGATATTGACTTCGGCCATTTCCTGGCGGATTTCACCGGTCAGGTAGTCCATCTCGACGATGCGTTCGACTTCATCCCCCCAAAACGAGATGCGGTAGATATACCGGTCTTCATAGGCCGGAGCAACTTCCAGGGTATCGCCGCGCACCCGAAAACTTCCGGGGGCCAGTTCGATATCATTTCGAGTGTATTGGCTTTCAACGAGCTGCCGGAGCAGACTCGTCCGCCGGTAGTTGTTCCCTACTTTGAGTTCGATGACCACCCGCCCATAGGCTTCGGGGTTCCCTAAACCATAAATACAGGAGACTGAGGCCACGATGATGACGTCCTTGCGGGAGAGCAGTGAGGTGGTTGCGGCCAGCCGCAAGCGTTCAATTTCTTCGTTAACATCGGTCTCTTTTTCGATGTAAAGATCGTGTCGAGGGACATAGGCCTCGGGTTGGTAGTAGTCGTAATACGAGACGAAATAAGCAACCGCATTCTCCGGGAAGAATTCTTTGAATTCGGCATAGAGCTGGGCGACCAGGGTTTTGTTGTGGGCGATAATGAGGGTCGGTTTGTCATAGTGCTGGATGATATTCGCCATCGTGAAGGTCTTACCGGTGCCGGTTGCACCCAGCAAAACTTGATGACGCTGACCTTGCTCAATACCATCAATTAATTGGGAGATAGCTTCAGGCTGGTCGCCGGTGGGCTGGAAGGGGGCAGATAGTTTAAATAATGACATAAGGGATCGGATTGGTGACTCTTCGACTGGGTTCAGGGTAGGCTGGTGACTATATTATTTTACCATTTAAGTGGAACAAAAGTTCAGTTTATTTAGAGCGATTTTCGGAATCAAATTGGTAGTATTGAAAAGAATTGTTGCGCGTCCGAATGGCAAAGGCCCCGACATAATCGCGGTTAGGGGTGAACGATTCCAGGGTCCAAAGACTTGCTTCGTGAGGATCATTACCAACACGCAGCAGTTGCGCAGGGGTTTGAGGTTTCAGGGTCACATCGAATTGATCCAGGGGATGAGAGAGGCCTTCGCCAAGGGCCTTGATAAAAGCCTCTTTGCGAGTCCAACAATTGAAAAAACCGATCGTTTTATGTTCTTGGGGGAGTTCAGCGTATGCAGCGTACTCAGAAGGAGAGAAAAAACGGGTGGCAATCCCATCCATATCGGGGTTGGGACGGATATATTCAATATCTACACCAATCTCATAACCACGCGTAATTGCGACTATGGCCAACTCATGTGAATGGGCCAGATTGAATTTCAATTCCGCATAGGCAGATTCCCCAATTAAGTGTGGTTTGCCCTGCGCGCTAGCTTCAAATTTAATTTTTGATGGTGGAATCCCAAGATAGCGCGTCAAGATCAACCGCAGCGCACCATGACTGACAACATAACGGCGGCGATGATGTTCAAAGCGAAAACGGGCAGCCCTGTCAGCTTCCCCTTTCGATAGCAATTTCGAAAACGATTGAATTTGATATTCTGGTTGGATTAATGAGATTTGCCAAATATGGATTTGGTTATCTCGGAGAACCACTTTCAGATCAGTCATCCTCAGATTTTTTCTGAGCGTCGGCTTCCATCTTCTTGCGGAGGCTGAGAGGCCGCATGTCGGTCCAAACCTCGCCGATATGTTTCAGGCACTCATCTTTAAGTCCCTCTACACCCACATCAAACCAACCGAGGGGGTTTTCGCGATCCGCGGGCCAAATGGAATACTGCTCTTCGTGGTTGATCACGACTTTATAAATAGTGGTGTCTTCTTCATCGTTTGAATACATCCGAATTCTCTCCATTTTTTATTTCCAGATTTTGATATGCTTGTTCTAAACATTTTGATAGAACAGCAGCTAAATTTTTCGCTTGAGGATCTGATACAAGTGATCCATGATAACCTTCAATTTCATGGATTTCTAGCGGACCTGAAACTAACTTCCCCCATCCTAAAGTAGCATCAGAATAAATATCAGGAGGTTGATTACTGGCGCGAAACAAAGTGATTTTCCCTTCATAATCTTGAGGCTCATAACTATGGACAGCTTTTAAATTAGCTTCTACAACCTGTCGAATATTACGCCTTTTTTGAATTAAAGTTTTCTCTACGGTGATCCTGATACTCCAATAAATACGTTTAAAAAATGCTCTCCCACGTTCCTGTAAATATTTAAGTTTGTGTTCCCAACCAGGGGAATTTAGGTTACGCCAATGACTTGCGAATCTCTGCTTTTGTCTGTTTTTCATCCGTTGAAGTCGAGTAATTTCAGGAAGATGCCTTGGATATCCAGGACCAGACGTATCAAATAATGCGATTAATCCAATTTCAAGACCTTCAGATCGCATCTGCTGTGCCATTTCAAAGGCTACCATCCCCCCAAAAGAAGAACCACATAAATAATAAGGTCCTTCGGGCTGAAAATTCCTAATTTCCCCAATGTAATGAGCAGCCATATCCTTTAAATTCGAAAATGGAGGGGCTTCATCATACCAACCTTGAGAACGAAGGGCATAACAAGGTTGCTCTGGACTCAAATGAACGACTAGATCTCGGTATGTCAAAACATTCCCGCCAATCGGGGCGATACAAAATAAAGGTGGGTGACTTCCCCCTACTCTGATCGGCACCAACGAAGTCCAATTGGGTTCCCAATTTTCCTTACGTATCAGGTTTGTTAATGATTGAATTTGCGGCGCTTCAAATAATGTTGCAAGAGGTATTTTCTTCCCTATCTGTTTCTCAATGATGGAAAAAATTCTGACTGCCATAATTGAATGTCCACCAAGTTCAAAAAAATCATCATCGATACCTATGGGTTTCACCTTAAGAACTTTTTCCCAGATATGAACCATTTGGCGATCAAGATCATCCCTAGGTGATGAATATTTACTTTCAGGTTTTTCGGGATGATGATTGGTATTTAGCAAAGATCGCCGATCTATCTTTCCATTTAGCATGAGTGGAAACTCATCCACAAATACAAAGTAGTTGGGCATCATGTAACTTGGTAATGTTTTTCGAAGGCATTCACGTAATTCAGTGATCGTAGCCGATTGCCCCGATTTGAACATTACATATGCGATAATTCTTTTATCGTGAGGAGTATCTTCACGAATCATGACTACGGATTTGTGAACCGACAAATTTGCCCCTAAGGCAGCTTCGATTTCTCCCAACTCGATTCGATAGCCTCGAATTTTAACTTGAAAATCAGAGCGTCCTAAAAATTCAATATTCCCATCTTCTTGGTAACGCGCCAAATCACCAGAACGATATAATCTGCCACCAGGTTTTTGACTAAAAGGATCAGGAATGAATTTTTCAGCTGTTAAATCAGATTGATTCAAATATCCTCGAGATATTCCCACTCCTCCAATCAACAATTCGCCAACTACTCCAACTGGAACTGGTTGGATATTTTTATCAACAATATAAGTTTCATAATTTGGAAACGGCAGGCCGATAGGTACATCCAAGTCGGGGTTTGTCATTTCAACAAACTCATATGCAGTCGCCCCATAGGTAACCTCGGTTGGGCCATAAGCATTTAATATACGTAAATTTGGGGATAAATCACGAAAACTTTGGAGCGTTTTTTCTGTTTTAGGTGCTAATCCAGTTATTAGAGTTTTTAACTTTAACTCAGATTTATGTCGTTTGAGATTTTCAGCCACACCGACCAAGAAATCTGGAACGATATATGCTGTCGTAATTTTATTTTTCAGTAAATATTCCGCAAAATATTTTACGTCAGTACTGTGCTCTGGGAGCAATATGTGTAATGTTCCCCCAAAACATAAAGTTGCAAAAATCTCCTCAACCGATGTATCAAAATTAAAAGGGGCAACTGTCGTACCAATCCGATGTGGCCCGTCTAAAGTAACATCCTTATACCCATATAAAAACCCAATCACATTGCGATGGGATATCATAACCCCTTTGGGATTGCCGGTTGATCCCGAAGTATACATAATATAGGCTAAATTATCTGCATCTATACTACGGTAAGGATTAGAAATTTTTTGGCTATTTGCTAAATTTGTCTGCCAATCAAAATCTATTATTGGAAGATCAACATTAGAAAATAAATCTAAAAATCGATCAGACGCGATTAACAATCTGGCGCCAGAATCATTCGCCAAATATTCCAGACGCTCCGGAGGAAATGTATGATCTAATACTACATAAGCACCCCCAGCTTTTAAAACCGCTAGTATTCCAATAATTAATTCAATTGAGCGCTCCAGGCAAATAAGTACAGGAATATCAGCACAAACCCCATACCCAATTAGCTCTTTGGCTAAATAATTGGCTTGTTGATTTAACTCAGCATAAGTAATTTGTTCATTGTTCAGCACAACACAAATCTGATGTGGAGTTTGCTCGACCCATTTCTCAAAAAGATCTGGGATGCAAGTGCTTTCAGGGAATTGAGATTGATCTGCATTCCATTCGATTAGCATTTTTTGCCAAAGATTTAGATTTAAAATAGGCACAGACCAAACAGACTGAGCAGGGTCATTTACCAAATTCGATAATAACTGGTAATAATTATCTGCAATACGTTTGATTGTTTGGGCTTTAAAAAGTCTGGGATTATAGTTCAGATAAACAACAAGTTGAGATTGATTTTGATAAACTACAAAAGAGAGATCAAATTTCGAAGATTCATTTACTAAAGAAAAATTACTTACTTCAAGGTCTGACAAGTGTAGTTCTACCGCCGGGGTGTTCTGTAACAAAAATGTCGTCTGGAAAAACGGTGTTCGACTTGGATCGCGAGTGGGTTGAAGATTACCTACCAATTTTTCAAACGAATATTCTTGGTACTCAAAGGCCGATAAAACCTTATCACGCACTCTTTTTAAAACTTCTCTGAAGGATGGCCTTCCAAGTAGATTAGCACGAATAACCAAGGTATTTACGAAAAAACCAATCAGACCTTCTAATTCTTCACGAGTGCGGTTGGCAGTAAAGGTGCCAATCCCAAAATCTTTTTGTCCTGTTAGCCGGCTAAATAAAATTTGATAGACAGCAAACAACGTCATGAACAAAGTGACATTTTCCTGTTGGCTAAATCTCTGGAGTTGAGAGGTCAGCGTTGGTCCCAGTTCAAGAATTTCATATTTACCGGAATAAGAATAGTTGCTTGGGCGCGGATAATCAGCAGTAATTTCAGCAAACGGGATATTATCAATTTCTTTCAACCAATATTTTTCTGGGGCATAATCATTTTGTCCTTGATCTGAAATTTGATCAAGCTGCCACAATGTAAAATCAGCATATTGAATTGGTAAGGGAGCCGGATAATTTATTGATTTCTTTGTTATTTCATCAAAAAACAACCCTAATTCCCGCCAAAACACTCCCATTGACCAACCATCTGAAATTATGTGATGCATATTCAGCAAAAAAATGTGGTCTTCAGAATGCAATCTAAATAAATGTGTCCGCAAGAGAGGCCCACTCTCCAAATCAAACGGAGTTTGAATTTCATCCAAGATGATTGAAAGAGCTGTTTCTTCGGGATCGGCATCAGCTCTCAGGTCAATAAGTTGATGTGATACTTTTTCTGTAGCCTTTACGATTTGAACTGGCAATCCATCTTCTACAGAAAAAGTTGTTCGTAAACTCTCATGACGATTGACAACTGCCTGGATGCTCTCCTCCAAAATATTATTGTCTAATTGGCCTCTAATTCGATATGCACTTGGCATATTGTAGGCAATATTGTTAGGTTCAATTTGATCAAGAATCCAAAGCCTTTGCTGTGCGAATGAGGCCGGAAAGACATAGACATCATCAGAATTCATTTCATTCTGATCAAGATGGTTTGAATTGGGGGGTAAGTAATTTTTCATAAATTCGTACTGCGCAATTTACTTCCCAGAACTTGGGTAGATATACCTAGAATTACTCATCGAACAATAATAGTTTCTCGATGATTCGGGCTTGTTCAAAGATCGTCGGGGCATCAAAAAAATCGATCATAGAAATTTGAATATTAAGCTGGGATGGAATTCGTGAAATCAATTGAGTAGCTAGTTTTCACTGCGAAACGAAAGGCCCCCGAAAATGTTGTAAACGGTGCA
>CAYVQU010000211.1:0-8396 GCA_964453155.1 uncultured Anaerolineales bacterium
CAAGAGTCTACACCATGACTGATCATTTGCATCCTAGATGTAGGGTAGAGAATTTAAAATTTAAATCCGTGAAATCCGTGTTTGTCCGTGTCCAATTTTATTTCATCGGGAAGAATTTTTAACCATACAATGGACCGAAATTGTCGCAGGCCCGGAAGTCGGCGCTCTCCAAATCCGCAGTCCCAAAGGCATTCCAGGTGCTGGGGCGGAAGATTTTTTCTTCGGGAACGTTGTGCATATAAACCGGAATCCGCAGCATCGCTGCCAGGGTGATCAGATCAGCGCCGATGTGACCGTAGCTGAAGGCCCCGTGGTTAGCACCCCAGGCATTCATCACGGCATACGGATCACTGAAGACTCCCGATCCAGTGGTACGCGGCACAAACCAGGTGGTCGGCCAGGTTTCATTAGTGCGGGCATCGAGAACGTCGTGGACCTCATCAGGGAGTTCAACCACATGACCCTCCGCGATCTGCAGGACGGGGCCGAGACCCTGAACCAGATTCAAGCGGCTCATGGTAATCGGCATTCCGCCGCGAGTGGTGAAATCGGTCGACCAACCGCCGCCGCGGAAGTATTCGGTCACGCCCGCACACCATTCGGTGGCTTCCAGACATTTCTGGGCCTCTTCGGGAGCCACTTCCCACCAAGACTTGATGACCGGTTTGCCATCCACTTCTTGGTGGCCGGTGCCGTCGAGGGCCGATGGGCCGGAGTTGATTAGATGTAATACACCATTCTCAGCCAACCCAGTCGGACGGTAGCCGGTAACGCGTTCGATGGCGTCGGCGCTCCAGTAGGTGCGGACATCGGAGAAGACTTGGGCCGCGCCGGTCAGCAGGTGACCGAAGAGCATGCAGACCCCGTTAAGGGCATCGTTTTCGGTCGCGACGATATAGGGCTGGCGGATGCCGTCCCAATCGAAGGACGTATTCACGATAGCTTCCATGAAGTCACCATTGGGCATGAAATCGGTCCAGTGGCGTTGGCCCTGGAAACCACCCAAAATCCCATTGTGGCCAAGGGCTTCTTCGCCGAAGCCGATTTTCTCCAATTCGGGATTGCCGACCATCAAATCGCGGGCGATCAGGGTCATCTTGACCGAGACTTCCCAATCGGCGTCTTTTTGCTCGCGAGTGCGCTGTTGGTCTTCAGGGTTAACGTCTTTGCCTTCCGGACAGTTGATCCGCACCCATTTCAGGGCCCGTTCAAATTCAACCGGATCATAAATATCTTCGTTCAGGCGGCGGATGAATTCGACCATATCAATGGCTTCCACCCGGATGCCCAGATATTGTTCGAAGAAGTTTTGATCGACAATCGAACCGCCAATCCCCATTGAGACGCCGCCCATGGAGACATAGCTCTTGCCCTGCATTGTGGCAACCGCTAAACCAGCCCGGGCAAAGCGCAATAATTTTTCTTGAACATCGGCTGGGATCGAGGTGTCATCGCTATCCTGGACATCGCGGCCGTAGATTCCGAAGGCTGGTACGCCTTTCTGGCTGTGGGCGGCTAACACCGCGGCCAGGTAGACTGCTCCGGGTCGTTCGGTGCCATTGAAACCCCAGACGGCTTTGGGCATCAGGGGGTCCATGTCCATGGTCTCGGAACCGTAGCACCAGCAGGGGGTCACGGTCAGGGAGACGCCCACACCCTCGCGGGCGAATTTTTCGGCGCATTGGGCCGCTTCAGCTACGCCACCGATGGTCGTGTCAGCGATCACGCATTCGACTGGTAAACCGTTGGCGTGGCGCAAGTTTTCACTTAAAAACGCCGCGACGTACACGGCCATATTCATGGTCTGGTCTTCGAGGGATTCGCGCACGCCGCGGCGGCGGCCATCAATGGTCGGGCGGATGCCAATTTTAGGCATCGAGCCGACTAACCGGTTTTTAGGGGGATTAAGTTTCATATTTTTAGTGGTCATGCTATTCTCCTTGGTGAGTTTATCATGTTTATGGTATGCGTACCATAGTTGAGTAAAAATTTTTCTATCTATTCTACTTTTGTGCTTTAATAATTTTTTTGGACGCAGATACACGCAGAATACGCAGATTTTTTGGTATGTTTTTATCAGCGTTCATCTGCGTTATCTGCGTCCGATTTATTAAATATATTTTGGAACCAAACATTATATTTTTAACGGTACTCATCAATCGCCTCAAACATCGCCAGGATATTCTCCGGGGGGACGTCGGGCATAATATTGTGAACCGTGTTGAAAACGAAACCACCGCCCGGGGACAGGATTTCAATATTGCGGCAGGTGTGGTCTTTGACTGCCGCGGGGGTCGCCTTATTTAGGATCGAGCGAGTATCAGCACCGCCACCCCAGAAAGTGACATCTTTTCCGAATTCGCGTTTGAGTCGTTCGGGGTCCATATCGCGGGAATTGGTTTGAACGGGGTTTAAAACTTCGTAACCGGCTTCGATCAAATCAGGGATCAGCCGGTAAATGGAGCCGCAGGTATGTAAGAATGTGCGCATCTGACTATTTTTGTGGACATAATCACACAAGATGGTGTGCCGGGGTTTGAATAATTTCCGGTATGTGGCTGGGCTCATAAAGGGGCCAGTATCCATTCCCAGATCATCACCAAAGCGCAAAATGTCGACCACATCGCCGACCGCGTTGCAGACGTTTTCCAGGGTTTTAAGATGGCGTACCATCAAGGCATCGAGCAGGCGTTCAACATTGGCCTGATCGAGGGCCAAATCCATCAGAAAGTTGTCCAGCCGCCGTAGGAATGTACCCCATTCAAATAAATTGCACCCCGCCACGACCATGATAGCCCGGTCGGTGCTTTCTCGGAGTTGAATGGCATTCGACCGCAGCTGCTCCCAAAAATCGGCGTTACCGGCATGATCCCACGGGCTGTGAGCTAACGCGGCCCAGTGGATTTTGCCCATGGCTTCATCCAGGTTGGCTCGGAATTCGTTTGGATAGCCATCCAGGAAGGGGAAAACGGTTTGATCGTAAAAAGTGGCCCCAGTCGGCATTACAGCGATCGGTTCCCCACCAACATAGGCCAAATAAGACCCATCGGGTTGCAATTCGGGTTGGAACCATTTGGGCTGCTGGGCCGTGCTGCCGTTCGCCAGCTCATAGTCGTGCCAATCTTCATCGTTCACATTAAAAGTGCGGCCCACATCCACGGCATCGATTTGAAAATAATCTAGAAATTCATCCGAGGGTTGGGCCACTTGCTGGACAATATCGTAAACCCAGTTGGTTTTGTTTTTGAAGGCCAGGTGATTAATAAGGTTGTCGTAGGCAATGGCCGAAATCCCAGAACTGGGGGTAGCCCCAATATCGACGGGCAAAACGTCGGGTTCTTGGTGGTCGATGGCAGCCAGGACACGTTCACGAGCGTTCATAATTTTTCCTACTTTGTACGCGGATTCTACGGATTCAGCGGATATTCATTTTTCACGAAAAATCCGTGCAATCCGCGTAATCCGTGTACAAAAATGATATATCTGGTGCATTGTTAAGTTGAATTTTATGAAACCGCACCCTTCGATACGGCCAGAAGAAATTGGTCTACTCAGGATGCTGTTTGCCAAAAAACTCAACTTTGTACTAGCCTTTCGTAGCACCGGAGGTCAAACCTTCCAGCAATTGGCGTTGGATCAGGGCCACGAAAATCACGGCCGGGATGAGCATTAGCACCGACATGGCCGTCATGCCGCGCCAATCGGAAACAAATTGGCCGGTGAATTCGAACAGGGCCGGGGGGAAAGTGCGGGAGGCCGGGGTGCGGGTGATGATGCTGGAAAGCGCAAACTCGTTCCAGGAGGTCAGGAATGAGAAAATTCCCGCGGCAGCCGCGCCTGGCAAGGCCAGGGGCAAATCGACTCGGATGAAGGCGCCCCAGGCTGAACAGCCGTCGATCCGGGCGGCTTCATCCAATTCGTGGGGGATGGCCCGGAAAAAGCCGTCCATCAACCAGGCCGTAAAGGGGATGTTAAGGGCCACATAGGTCACGATCATGCCCACAATCGTGTCGGATAAATTAATCCGGGCATACATAATGAAGAGGGGCAAACTTAAGGCAATACCGGGGACGGCGCGGGCGAGCATCAGGCCCAGGTAAATACCATTTTTGCCCCGGAACTTGAAGCGAGAGAAAACATATCCAGCCAGGGTGCCGAAGATCAAGGCGAAGAGGGTGCTGACCAGGGCGATGACAATCGAGTTGGTCGCATACTCGGCGATGGGAATCGAGCCGCCCATCCCAAACGCCCCATCGGGGGTCGGCATCCCAAATAAAATCCGGTAGGAATCGAGGGTAAATCCTTCCGGGATCCACACCGGGGGGTGGGAATTGATCTCAGATCGGTTGCGAACTGAGGTGAGAATGATCCACAGGGCGGGGACAAAAAATACTAACAGGATCAACCATAAAGCAACATCGTTGACAATATTTTTGACGCGATCCCGTTTGCGTGAGCTGCGATTTTTCTGGGCACTCATCGGTCATCACCTCCAGCCCACCGGCTCTTGAGAACATTGCTAAAAAACATATAGGTAAACAAAAAGCTGAGAATCACCGTAATATACGACATCGCCGATCCCAGGGCAAACTGTTTGCCGTTGAACGCCAGGCGATTGACATACGTCCAGATCAGTTCGGTACGATTGCCGGGTCCGCCCCCCGTCATAATGCTGACGACGTCATAAGCCCGGGCCACATCCAACGAGCGGATGGCCATGGCCGTATATACGAAAGGCATCAGCATCGGCAAGGTCAGGTGGCGGAATTTTTGCCAACCCGAAGCGCCATCCACTTCAGCGGCTTCGAAAGGTTCGACCGGGAGGGATAAAATTCCAGCTTCGAGAATAATGACCATAAAGGGAGTGCTCATCCAGATTTCGGCGATCAGGATGGCGATAAAACCCAGGGGTTTGTCGACCAACCAGGGGATGAAATGGGATTCCCCTGTAAACGTGTAGATGAGATTGTTGACCAACCCGACTTGGGCGTTGAAAAACCATTTAAACTGGAAGCCCACCAAAATCGGGGCGAACATCATCGGCATCATCATCAAGGTGCGGGCTAACCCCTGACCCCGAATGGTGCGAGCCATTAATTGAGCGATTCCCAACCCGATCAGGAATTCCAGGTTAACGGCCAAACTGATGAATAAAATCGTCCGCCCAAAAGATTTCCAGAAGAGTGGATCGTCGAAGAACAGCGTAAAGTAATTCTTGAATCCGACGAAATCGAATACCCCTGGGGAAGTCAGATTGTAACTCGTAAAGCTGATGTAGAGCGAATACAACATGGGGAAGCCGACAATGAGCAAAATAATGACAACACTCGGCATCAGCAAAGCGAACGGGAGATGACGTTCGGTAAATTGGAATCCCCTTCTACGTTTGGGAGGCGCTCCCTGAGAGGCGGCTTGAACAGTCATAGAGTCTCTTTCTGGGGTGTCAGGTTGCAGGTATCAGGTGACAGGAAACTTGCATGACAATGATGATTTTGGACACGGATTTCACGAACTCTATCAGGAACAAAAAAATCCGTGTGATCCGTGCAAATCCGTGTCCAATTTCGGGGTTGTAAAGAACGAACTCGCTTGGCAGTTTTCGGAAAGAATTATGAAAAAGAAAACAGGTTCAAACCGAAAACTGCCAAGCGGACAGCCGTGTGACGGTAAATCTGGCTGGTTTTATGTCAAGCACAAACCGTCACACACTTAGTAACCGGCTTCCTTCATCATGGCTTCGACTTTCTCAGCGGCTTCATCGAGGCCGGCTTGGGCTTCGACGTCACCGAGGATGATCTGCTGCATGATGGGGTAGAAGATGTTCGAGAGCGGCAGCCATTCAGCGATCAGCGGCGGGGAGCGGAAGTCTTCCTGAGCCTGGAGCAGGGCCAGTTCGAGCCGTTTCTGAGCTAGAGGGTCATCGGAGCCTTCGGCTTCCTTAATGATCTTGTCCCAGACGCTTTGGCGGGAGACCAGGATACCCAAACCGGCTTCCATTTCGTTACCGGCGACACCGGTCAGGTGCTTGATCAGTGAAGCGGCCATGTCTTTGTCTTTGGCGGCTTTGGTAATCGAGAAGCCGTGATGACCGGCCCAACCACTGTGGATGCCGCCGTCACCTTTGGGCTGGCGGGCGATATCGAACTTCCCGGCGACCTGGCTGGCCTCGGGATCCTGGAAGTAGCCGTACCAGCCGTACCACTCGGTGTACATGCCGACCAGACCGGAAACCCACTGCTGGGCCACATCTTCCCACAAGAAGTTGGTCATATCGGGGGGCATCGCGCCGGCATCGTAGAGTTCGGCGAACATGGTCGCGGCTTTGACACCCGCCGCGCTGTTAAAAGCGGGCATAAAGTTGTCATCGAGAAGTTGGCCACCTTCAGCCAGGAGCACTTCGTAGAAGCGGCCAGAGAGGGCTTCTTCTTTACCGGCAAACTGGGTGCCGAAGACACCGGGATTGTTCTCGGTGGTCGCCAGGGCCTGAGCTTTGAACTCGTCCCAAGTCTCGGGGGCTTTGTCAATATCCAGGTCGGTGCGAAAGTGGTTGCAGGAGATGTCGAAGTGGCGGGGGATGACCCACAACTTGCCATCTTTCTTGCCAGCGTTGAGAATACCGGGGATGAAGTCGCCCAGATCTTCGGCGCTGAAGTAGTTGTCGAGGGGTTCCAGGCCGTCAGCTTTGACGTACTGGGAGAAGAAGCTGCTGTGATCCCAGCAGACATCGTAATCGACGGTGCCGGCGGCGAAGTCTTGGACCAGGCGTTTATCGGTCTCAAAACCATTGCCCTTGAAGACGAATTCAACGGTGGCGCCGGTTTCTTCTTCCCAGGCCGGGATGAGTTTGTACAGCTCATCGTAGTTGGCACCACTGATGGCGTGCATCCGCAAGGTTTTGCCATCAAAGGGCTTGCCGACCACTGCCGGAGCTTCGGGCTTGGCTTCTTCCATGGGGGCCGGTTCTTCAGACGCACAGGCGGCTAAGGCGGCCGCGCCACCCGACAAACCGATGACCTTGAGAAAATCTCTTCTCGAAACTTTTTTCTTAGACATTTCATTCTCCTTCAATCTGTTCATAAATAGTTTACTCTGAAAACTTACGAACGAACAATTTCTCGAGTGGCACCTCCTAAATTCGTAATATGTTGGTTGGATAGTTTGCTAGTTGGTTCGTTCGGGTTTTTCCAACAATCCAACTAACAAACTATCCAACCGTCTCACTAAAAAATTCCTTTGACTGTCAGATCATCGGGTGTGGGTCGTTTCGGTTGGGTCACAGCATTGAGTTGATCTGTCCAGGCAGTTACCATCTTTTGCCACATGGCTTCACCAGCTTCAATCGTGGCCTGGCGAGCTTTACTATCGGGGGTGTTGGTGTACCAGGGGGCGTCCATCCCCAGGCGGTTTAAGTCTACGAGTTCAGGTTTGGCTGCCATCAGTAGAGATGTTTCGAAATACCCGGCATGATCGGCCATTACCACGCCGTTTTCGGCCGCGGCGGGGAGCACCGAGGGCCAGACTTGCAGCCGTTCGAAGACCCGATCATCTTTCTCGAGGGGGGCTTTCCCCCACCAGGCGTCGCCGCGGTCGGTATGGGTTTTCTCGAAGACGACTTCAGCCGCAGCTTGTCGGATCGCCAAAGATTCAGGGCCGTCCATTTGTTGATGATGGACCCCGACGATGATCCACTTGAATCCCATCATCCAAAAACTGGTCAACACATCTTTGACATGCCGCCCAAAGCGTTCGGTGGAGACGTCCATTGTGCCCTGATCAGGGCCAGTGACCGCGTATCCGGTGGGGCCATACCATAGTGGGGGGGCCACAACGCAAGATAGCTGTTGGGAAACTTTTTCCAGCAGTGTCTCGACGATAATGGTATCCGTCCCCAGCGCGGCATGCGGGCCGTGATATTCGATACAACCTGTCGGCACCAGTAATGGCCAGCCCTCGGCGATGGCGGTGTCAAATTGATGGGGGAGTAGATACTGTAGACGCATTTTTCAGACCAGTTTCAATTGAGATCAGCTCAGGTTTTGGACACGGATTTCACGGATGAACACGGATAAAAATGAAAAAAATCCGTGGAATCCGCGTTCATCCGTGTCCCATTTTTAACTCATGTCAGGAATATCGTATTCGCCCAGATCCAGCGGATATTGGCCATATTCGCGGACCAGGTTGATTACGTATTCGTATTTTTCGGCCGAAATATTGCTGGGAACGGAGTGATCGGATTGGAAGATCATACCGCCACCTTTGGCCGCGTTCAGTTTCCGCAAGACAATGGCTTTGAGTTCATCCAAGTCTTTGTGGGCCCAATCGAGGACATCCATATTGCCACAGCAATTCCCGGAAGTTAGGGGGAGAAAAGGTTGACAAGGGTTTTCGTAAAC
>CAYVQU010000212.1:0-8361 GCA_964453155.1 uncultured Anaerolineales bacterium
GCAGTTGTCGGTGCAGTTTTAACTGCCGTTTAAGGTTACATGCGATTGCCCTAAAGAATTGCAAGATGCTCAGCGCTCTCGGCGGCTCTGCGGTAGGTTTCATAAAAAAATTCGTCAGTTAACCAGGATGCAATGCTAACGTTCTCTATTTTTAATTTGCTTGGATGTCTTCCAGGGGCAATTCATACTGCCGCGCCGGGATGGTCCCCACTTCCGGCCATTCACCCGTCAAATGGTGGACGATCCGGGCGACGTGGATATGACAATTTTCGATGAAGTAGCTGTATTTCTGTTTGCGTTCACCGCCCGCGGCCGTCCCAGCAACATAGATGCCAGGAACGTTGGTTTCCATGGTGTCGATGTTGTGTTCGGGGCCGCGGCCGGGGCCGATCAGGTTGACACCGGCTTGCTCGAAGAGAGTCATATCTCCCACATATCCGATTTGCATTAAAACGAAATCGACCGGGTGCTCAATATGCGTGCTGTCCGCATTTTTCAATCGTGCGTGGGTGGGGGTGATCTCGACTGGGACGGTTTCGGGTAAAAACTTAATCGTTCCCAGTTCGATTTGAGCCAGGAGATCGGGCAGGATGAAATGTTTGACCGATTTTTCATCAAATTCGGCCCGACGGTAACTCAGGGTTACTTCCGCTCCGGCCCGCCAGCAGCGCAAGGCGGCTTCGACGGCCGAATTCCGACCCCCAACAACGAGTAATTTCTGCCGGAAATACTTATGGGGATCGACGAAATAGTGATCCACATGGGGCAGGTCTTCTCCGGGGATGTTGAGCATATTTGGGCCGTGCATATCTCCAATGGCGACGACCACCTTGGATGCCAGGTATTGATTTTTGCCGGTGGGTGTCTGAGTCACTAAAAGATACGAATCAGCTTGTTTACGGATGT
The DNA here is from genome assembly GCA_964453155.1 of uncultured Anaerolineales bacterium. Lineage (GTDB taxonomy): Bacteria > Chloroflexota > Anaerolineae > Anaerolineales > UBA11858 > CAYVQU01. Next base: position 907 of record CAYVQU010000212.1, read on the forward strand.
CTACCACTGGTTCATAGGTCTGAATCGGCAAATCAAATTGCTCAACCAACGACCGCAGATAGGCCAGATATTCTTCCCCGGTCACGCGTCCTTGGGAGGTGGAGGGGATCGGGATTCCGGCTAACTCGATTCGTTCGGTGGTGGAGAAGAAATACGTCTCGCGCGGCCACCAAGAGAGAGTGTAACCGATCTGTTGGGCATCGAATTGAATGAAACCGACTCCGGCGCGCTGCAGGGCGACCGCGAGCTCGATGCCGATGGGCCCGGCGCCGATGATGGCAACCTCGTGTTTCGGAATTTTGGGGTTTGACATGGGGGTATTATATCCTTTGGGGTACAATTTCTGCATTCCGATATGCGAGGTTTCAGATGAACGATCAAAAAGTCATTTTTTCGATGGTGCGGGTCAACCGCCGCTTTCCACCCAGTAACAAAGAAGTTATTCGCGATATTTCGTTGGGATTTTATTATGGGGCTAAGATTGGCGTGGTCGGCCTGAATGGGGCCGGAAAGAGTACGTTGCTGCGGATCATCGCGGGTAAGGATACCGGCTATGATGGCGAAGTGGTTTTTTCGACAGGCTATTCGGTCGGGATGTTGGAGCAGGAACCCCAACTTGACGATGAGAAAACGGTCAAAGAGATTGTCGAAGAAGCCGTCCAACCGATCGTGGATGCGATGCAGGCCTATGACGAAGTTTCTGCCAAATTTGCCGAACCCGATGCCGATTTTGACGCTCTGATCGCGGAACAAGGCCGTTTGCAGGAATTTTTGGACACCCATGATGCCTGGACTCTCGATAGTAAACTCGATATGGCCATGGGGGCCTTACGCTGCCCCCCAGGTGATACCCCCGTGAAGGTCCTCTCGGGTGGTGAACGCCGTCGAGTCGCTCTGACCCGTCTGCTGCTGACCGAACCCGATATTCTCCTCCTCGATGAGCCGACCAACCACCTCGACGCCGAATCGGTGGCCTGGTTGGAACGCCATTTACAGCAATACCGCGGCACCGTCATCGCCGTGACCCATGATCGCTATTTCCTGGACAACGTGGCGGGTTGGATTTTGGAACTCGACCGCGGCTACGGAGTTCCCTGGCGGGGGAATTATTCTTCCTGGTTGGAACAGAAACAGGAACGCTTGCGTCGCGAGCAAAAGGCCGAAGACAAACGCGTCAAAACCCTCCAGCGGGAATTGGAGTGGATCAACATGTCCCCGAAAGCGCGCCAATCCAAGGGGAAAGCGCGCGTCTCAGCCTACGAAAAATTACTCTCCCAGGAATACGAACAAAGGCGTGAAGATTTAGAAATTTACATCCCCCCCGGTGAGCGGTTAGGCGACGTGGTGATCGATTTTGAAGCTGTGACTAAAGGATATGAAGCGCGCATTTTGATCGATGATTTCACCCGCAGCATTCCCCCCGGCTCAATCGTAGGGGTGATCGGCCCCAACGGAGTCGGTAAAACCACCTTGATGCGGATGATCACCGACCAGGAACAGCCGGATGGCGGCACCGTCAAAGTCGGGCGGACGGTTGATCTCGCCTATGTCGATCAATCCCGTGACACCCTCGCTGGCGAGAAAACCGTCTGGGAAGAGATCAGCGGCGGGGTGGATGAAATCACTTTGGGCGGCCGCCGTCGGAATACGCGGGCCTATGTGGCCTCATTCAACTTCCTCGGGGCTGACCAGCAGAAAAAGGTCAAGGATCTATCCGGTGGAGAGCGTAACCGCGTTCATCTAGCGAAAATCCTTAAGCAGGGAGCCAATGTCATCCTCCTCGACGAGCCAACCAACGACCTGGATGTCAACACCCTCCGCTCCTTGGAAGAAGCCCTCGACAATTTCGCGGGCTGTGCCCTGGTGGTCTCCCACGATCGCTGGTTCCTTGACCGCATCGCCACCCACATCCTGGCCTTCGAGGGCGATAGCCAACTCCGCTGGTTCGCAGGCAACTGGTCCGACTACGAAGCCGACCGCCGTCGGCGACTTGGGAAGGATGCTGATGTACCTCAGAAAGTCAAGTATCGCAGTTTGACGCGGTAATTAGGAACGCTGATGACGCAGATACGCTGCGCTAACGCTGATTTTCGCTGAATTTTTTTACATTCAATCCGCGTTTATCTGCAAAATCTGTGTTCATCCGCGTTCCATTTGACATTATCTTGGAATAATCATGCCCAATGAAAGAATCTTAATCGTCGAAGATGAGCGCGCGGTCGCCCGCGGGTTGCAGTATGGACTTGAAAAGGAAGGTTTCGATGTCCTTTTGGCTGAGAACGGGGAAAAAGCCATCCATTTAACTCATAACCTTGACCCCCATCTCATTCTCCTTGATATTCGCCTCCCCGATATCAGCGGGTTCGACGTCTGCCGCCAACTCCGTGCTGAAGGTGCCCAACAGCCGATCTTGATGCTCACGGCGCGGGACGAGGCCATCGACAAAGTTTTGGGACTGGAATTAGGTGCGGATGATTACGTTGTCAAACCTTACGATCTACGCGAGTTGATCGCGCGAATTCGGGCCTTGCTCCGCCGGGCGTATGGTGATTTGTCGCAGATATCGCAAGGGGAAAAGATTGTTTTTGGGGATATCGAAATGGATCTGGAAGGGTTGCAAGTCACCCGTGGGGGAGAACCGATCTTCCTGACTCCAACTGAATTCCGGTTGTTGCGATATCTGGCTTCCCATCCTAACCGGCCTGTCAGCCGGGAGAAATTACTCGATGAAATCTGGGGAAATGCCAACCCGGTGGGCTACGACCGCACCGTCGATGTCCACATCCGTCATCTGCGCCAAAAAATTGAATCTGATCCGGCCAATCCGAAGTGGATTGTGACGGTCAGGGGGCTGGGGTATAAATTCGAGCAAACGGAATGATTTTGTGATGAAAAATTTTTCCTTTTGTTAAGAATCCTTAACCAAATCTCAAATCTCACACAATATTGGTTTGCTAGAATAGTCCTTAGAAAATTCTTTTTGGATGTATTGAAACATGCAAAAACGATGGCTGATTTTAATTGGTGTGATTGCCTTTTTTCTGGTTTTGGGAATAGGTGCCGCGGCCGGGGGTGCGGTGGCCTATTTCATGCTGCGTGATGATGTCACCGCGGTGATTGCAGCCCCCAGTGGCGAGGCGGAAGAAGAAGGAATTATCATTTCCTTTGTTGAAGATAATAGTGCGGCTGCCAAGGCTGGCCTGGAACGCGGTGATATTCTCCTGGCGGTCGAGGGCGACAACGTCAATTCTTTCTTTGAGTTGATGGAAATTCTGGCGGACAAGAACCCCGGCGATGCGGTTGAGTTGACTGTCCTGCATGGAGATGAAACTCGCACCCTGACAGCAAACCTCGATGAAAATCAGGAAGATGCTTTCCTCGGCGTATGGAGTTGTATGGGGATGGGCGGTATTCATAAAGAGGTGATCATCGAAGGTGGTCCTTTTGGCTATGAAAAAGAGTTCGAAAAAGAGATAGAGATCGTTGTGACCACTGGCGCCCGAATCTCGGAAGTTGTGGCCGACAGCCCGGCTGCTGCGGCCGGATTAGAAGCCGGAGATATTATCTTGAGCGTTGCAGGTGAAGAGCTGGGTCCCAGAACGGATCTGACCGATTTGATCCTGGCGCATGACCCCGGGGATGCTGTTATCTTGTTGATTGCCCGCGCTGATGAAGAATTCGAAACCGAAGTGACCTTGGGTGAACATCCCGACAAAGATGGACAGGCCTTCTTAGGTGTGGGCTACGAACCCGCTATGCCTCACATGATGTTTGAAGGTGAAGATTTCTTCTTCCACGATGGACCCCATGATATGCCTCACCACTTCGGTGGCCCTGGAATGCCGGGTTTCCCCGAGTTAAATGAGTTCCCAGCCGGGGTTGAACGGGCCGTCATCATCGGTGATGTGATGGATGGTACCCCAGCTGACAAAGCCGGTTTGCGGGTTGATGACTTGATTATTTTTGTTGCTGGTAAATCCGTTGAAGATTTCGATTCTTTTGTCGCTGACGTTCAGTCCTATAATCCTGGTGATGATGTTGATTTCACTCTCTTGCGAAATGGAGAAGAGCTGGAACTCACTATCACCCTCATGGAACATCCCGACGATCCCGATAACGGTTATCTTGGAGTCAAAGTCACTGGTTTAATCACGATCACAATCGAAGGTGAAATGCCTAATTTCGAAAAGGATATCGAAAAAGAGCTCCAGCTTCCTGGCGGTGATGCGTAAATTCCATTAGGGGCAGGTCTTAGATCTGCCCCTACCGGGAGACCCCCATGTTCCACTCCATCCGCTGGCGTTTAATTTTCAGCTACACTCTTATAACCCTGCTGACCGTGGCCGTCGTTGGCGCGCTGACGTATCAGATCGTCGGCAGCTATATCGAACAGCAAGAATACAACAATCTGCGCTCGAATGCCGAAGCCGTCGCCCTCCAGGCCGAGTCCTGGCTGTGGTCGCGGGCTGGTCATTATGAACTCAATAAATTGACGGACACTGCCGCTTTTTTAGCTGATGTGCGGGTGCGGGTGTTGGATGGGAAGGGTGAAGTTCTCTCCGATTCGGGTATTCCAGGGCAATCGGGAGAAGTGATGTTGGTCTTGCCCTTTGGGGAAATTGGGCTCTTTCCCGAAATTCCAGGAGAAATTTCTCCTGATATGATGTTCTACTCGATCCATTCGGAAGGTTTAGAAGAAATTCCTGAACTTTGGTTGGATGGGTTCACAGATGAAGCTGTCGTTACGATTGTTCGTCGGGGAGAAGGGCCGTGGGGTGGGCATCTGACTTTTGAAGAAATCATTAAAGTAGAGGGCATGCCAATCAGCATTGAGACCAAAACAACGACTGTGATGAAACATCGCTCGGATCTGGCTGTGACGGTGCCCATTGGAACGCCAAATTCACCGGATGGTTTTGTCGAACTAAGTGCTGCGCCAAATTTCAACGCGGGAGTCTTGGACGAACTGCGGCAAGCCCTCTTCACTGCTGGAATCGGGGCTGTGGTTGTCGCCGGTGTTTTTGGATTGTGGAACAGTCACCGGTTGGCCGCCCCCCTCAAAAAGTTGGCCGATACCTCTGCCCAAATGGGGAGTGGAGATTTAACGGTGCGTGCCGATGTCAAATCTCGCGACGAAATTGGGGCGTTGGCTACCCAGTTCAACCAGATGGCGGCTCAACTCGAAACCAACTTCCAACAATTAGCTGCCGAACGCGATGCCCTGCGCCGGTTCATCACCGACGCCTCTCACGAACTGCGGACACCCATCACCGCCCTCAAAAATTTTAATACATTATTGCTAGACCAACCCTCAGATGAACCCCGCGCCGAATTCCTGGCCGAAAGCCAGATCCAAATCAACCGTTTGGAGTGGATCACGGCCAACCTCCTCGATCTATCTCGCCTCGATAGTGGCTTGAGCGAACTTGATTTCGCCAAACATAATTTTGTAGATATCATTCAAACAGTGGTTGCCAGTTTTGCCCCCCTAGCTACGGATAAAAACATTTCCCTGGTCGCCCAATTCCCTGATAACGAGTTTCCCATTCACCTGAATTGTGACCGCCCTCGTCTTGAAATGGCGCTCTCAAATTTGGTGGATAATGCCCTGAAATTCACGCCTAAAGGCGGAGCGATATCAATTGGGATCGCGCATCAGCCTGGAATTCAAGTTTGGGTGCAGGATAATGGGGTGGGGATATCACTGGAAGATTTACCTCACATTTTCGACCGGTTCTACCGCGGCCGCGATCACGCCAAAGCGGGCAGCGGGTTAGGGTTGGCAATTGTCAAAAGTATCATGACCGCGCATGGGGGTGCGGTTGAAGTCGAAACGAATGTCGGTCAGGGTACAAAGTTCATTCTGAGATGGGAATCTGAATCTGTACTGTAAATTATATGTGATATATGGGTTCTAATCCCCGCATTCCATGATAGAATTCGGGATCAAAATTCAAGACCTGCCCGGTCTCAACTTCTTACTCCAGAAGTTATCTTGTAGACTTGGCAGGTTTTACTATGTCTATCTGTGAAGAGAACCCAATGCTACAACACCCACTATTCCATACACTGCGCAATTTAAAAGGGAACGTCAAAGCCTCGGTTTGGACGGAACCCATGTGGGGGATTCCATATATCCTTTACCAGCCCTATGCCTCCGTGTATATGTTGGCCTTAGGCGTGACCGATGCCCAGATCGGCATGATTGCCAGCCTGGGGTTGGCAATTCAAACGATCTTTGCTCTCTTGAGTGGGGTCATCACCGATAAATTTGGCCGCCGCCTGACCACCCTTTTGGCCGACCTGGCCTCGTGGAGCATCCCCACTCTGATTTGGGCCGTTGCCCAAGACATTCGTTATTTCATCGTGGCCGCAGTTTTCAATGCCATGTGGCGGATTTCGGCCAATTCCTGGACTTGTCTCCTGGTGGAAGACGCCAATGATGACGAATTAGTTCATATCTGGACCTGGATTTATATTGCCGGGCTGCTCTCAGCTTTTGTTGCCCCTCTGGCCGGGGTTTTGGTGGATGCGATTGAGTTAGTCCCCGCGGTGCGAATCATGTATTGGTTTGCCTTTGTGATGATGACCCTCAAGGGCTTTGTGCTCTACCGCTTTTCGACCGAAACCCGGCAAGGCCAAATTCGATTGGATGAATCTCGAAATCAACCCCTGTTCGCCCTACTAAAAGGGTATGGCGAGGTGTTCAAGCGCGTTATAAAAACCCCCAAAACGCTAATCGCCCTCGGTATCATGACGGTGATGAGCATCTTTATGTTGATCAATGGGACTTTTTGGTCAATCATCGTGACTGAAAAACTAGGCATTCCCCCCGAGCATATCGCCATTTACCCTTTTGCACGTTCAATTTTGTTGCTCCTTTCATATTTCTTCTTAGTCCCTCGCCTGAACGTGACCCGTTTCCGCAATCCAATGTTAATTGGCTTTGCTGGATTCATCGTTGCCCAAATCCTATTGGTGTCCATGCCCCCTGGAAATTATATTGTTTTGTTAATCAGCGTACTGATTGAAGCCCTGAGTACGGCGATGTTTAAACCGCTGATGGATTCGCTCATCATTATCTCCATTGATCGCGAAGAACGCGCCCGGATCAACGCCATCATGGCCGTGGTGGTGATCACTCTAACCTCGCCTTTCGGTTGGATCGCAGGTCAACTCTCGGAACTTAACCGGGCGTTGCCATTCATTTTGAATATTGGTTTGTTCGTGCTGGGGTCTATTCTCGTTACCCTGGCCTGGCGATTTGCCCAAAGAGTTGAAAATAGTCACCCAGTTTCGGTGTAAATGCCAAAATTTTTTCAGACCCCAGATTTGTATCATTTCAATATTTTGGGGTAAAACCCAGCATCCTGAGTAGGTCCCTAGACCGTATCGAAGGGGTAGGGCAATCGCATGTAACCTTAAACGGCAGTTAAAACTGCACCGACAACTGCG
>CAYVQU010000213.1:0-8358 GCA_964453155.1 uncultured Anaerolineales bacterium
TTATTTTCGCTTCTTCGAGCTTTTGGGCGGTGAAAGATCCCCGGAAACTCCTGATATACCATTTTGTCAGGACAAATAGTTCAAAGTTTCCGGGGATCTGGCGTCACCACAGCAATTCTCAAAGGGGTCTTTGATTTTATAGATTTTCTTCCTTGTCGAGAACGCGTCCATCTTCTATAATTATCTTTCACTGAATAGGATTATTGAATGGGCGTCATCTCTACAAAACTCGATCAACTTGAATCTCGCTTACAGGAACTCATCGAAGGGCGTTTGGCTCGTTTGCTGCCCGTTCAAGAGTCACCGGTGAACTTGACCCATCAACTGGTGACCGCAATGAAAGCAGGTACCCAAACCCAGGCTGATGGGTCTGCTTTGGCTCCTGATTTGTATGTTTTGTTGGTTGACCCAGAGCGCGCCCAAGGATTGCTCCAAAATCAACCCCTGCTGGTTGGTTTGGCAGATGCCATCTTTGAAGCAGGGGATGCCGCCGGACTGCGGTTTGGCCGGAAACCCAGTATCAGTGTCTCGGCCAACTCAGAGATGAAAACGGGCGAAATCACCGTGATCCCACAGACAAGTTCAATCGAACTTGGACAGACAGTCGAAACCGACCAGGAACTTGGGAATGATGCGAACAGTATTCCCAATAACGCGTTTCTGATCGTCAATGGGGTTGAAATATTTGCGTTAGACCAGCCCCTGATCAACATCGGCCGCCGGTCGACCAATGATCTGGTGATTGATGATCCCCGAGTGTCACGGCAGCACGCTCAAATTCGGGCGATCCATGGTAAATTTGTGCTCTTTGATTTGGATTCAAAGGGCGGCACCTTTTTAAATGGAAAACGGGTCACTCAAGGCGTGATCCATCCCCGGGACGTGATTTCGCTGGCCGGAATCCCATTGGTTTATGGTCAAGAGGATAGTGATCTGGGAAAAACTCAACAGATCAAACCAGCATCCCCCCCTCAGACTAAGCTGGCTCCGAAAGATACTCCTGTATGACGGGAATTGTCCTGCTCATCCTACGGGTATTGCTGGCACTGGCGTTATATGTTTTTTTGGGATGGGCTTTGTGGACCATTTGGCGCGACTTACGTCACCAAAGTGCGTTGATTGCCAACCGGCAGGCTCCCACAATCGAGCTACAAGTTGCCGCTGGTGATTTGGGATCCGAGTGGACCGCCCATCAAGGTCCTGAGATCAGCATTGGGCGCGATCCAGCCTGTGATTGCACACTACCATCGGAGACTGTTTCGGTGGCCCACGCCCAGCTTTCTTTTCACCATAATCAATGGTGGCTCGAAGATCTAGATTCAACCAACGGTACCTTTGTAAACTCTATGGCAGTTACTTCCCCAATCGTAGTGACTGATGGCGATGAAATCCGCTGCGGTGAGGTATCTTTGGCAATTCGGCTATAATTAACTCATGTTACGCAACCAGCACCCTGCGATACGCTTTCGCTACTCAGGATGCTGGTTGCGTAACATCAATAATAAATTCAAGTTTATTGCAATACACTGAAACAATAAAATGTCGCCCCAATCGAATTCAAACCAGCCCCCAAATATGCAAGCATTTTTGGTTGTGGATGGATCGCGGGTAGTGATGGTCGATAAACCAGTAATTAACTTGGGACGCAAAAAAGATAATCATATTGTGATTGATAACGAGCATATTTCCCGTTATCATGCTCAAATCCGCACGATTCGCGGCCGTTATGTGATTATGGACTTAAATTCGACTGTTGGAACCTCAGTAAACGGCAAGCGAATTGAACAAACTTTTTTAAAAGCCGGAGATGTAATTTCATTGGGCGGGGTTCCCATCATCTTTGGACAGACCGACCCGAATACCAATATCGAGGCACATTCTCACGGACACGTCAACCATGTTGACTCCGGCCCGACAGAGAGCACCGATATTCATTCCGCCGACAAATACCTGGACTATTTCAAAACGTCCGATAATGAAAGTCCAACGGAGCGCAAAAAATGAAACCAAAATTAGCCATCATTGGGGGTTCCGGTTTATACGCCATGCCGGGGCTCAAAAATACGCAGGAAATCGATCTCGATACGCCTTTTGGCAAGCCCAGCGCGCCGATCATCGTTGGTGAGTTAGAAGGGGTAGCGGTTGCTTTTTTAGCGCGACATGGTAAAGGGCATACTATCTCACCCACCGAGATTAACTATCGGGCCAACATATATGCCTTAAAGTTTCTGGGCGTGCAATCTGTTGTGAGTGTCAGTGCGTGTGGCTCACTGCGGGAGGATTACGAGCCGGGTGATTTAGTGGTGCCTGATGGATTGTTTGATCTCACCAAAGATCGGCAGCGATCCTTCTTTGAAAATGGCTTCGTTGCCCATATCGGGGTTGCTGATCCGTTTTGCCACGCGCTCTCTGGGGATATTGTCGCCGCCCTAAAACGAACCGAAGCCACTGTCCATAAAGGTGGAGATTTCATCACAATCGAGGGGCCGCGGTTTTCCACCAAAACTGAAACCAATCTATATCGAAAGTGGGGAATGGCCATCATCGGGATGACCACTTCTCCCGAAGCCTTTCTGGCTCGCGAAGCTGAAATGTGTTACGCAGTCATGGCCCACGTCACCGATTATGATGTCTGGCACGTCAGCGAAGAGCCGGTGACTGTTGAAATGGTGATTGAGGTAATGAACAAAAATACGGCCGTAGCCCAGGAAGCCATTCTCAATATGGTCAAATATCCCCAGGAAGAGATAGATTGCGATTGCGGATCGGCGCTGGCAACGGCTCTGATCACCAATCCGGCGGCAGTAACCCCCGAAATTCGAAAAAAACTAGATTTGTTGGTCAAAAAATATCTATAAGCGAATGCCTTCTTTTTCACCTTCGCTAAAAAAACTCACCCCCGCAGCGCCAAAATACTGGCTTTATCTGTTAGCGGGGGTGATGTGGTCTGGGGTGGGGATTTTCTTGTGCAGCCTGACGATCAAATGGCTGCAACCTGAGCAGGTGGGATTTCAGGTGGGGATGATTTTCGGCGGGATTGTACTGGCAGGGCTGATTTATCGTTTTGGGTTTTCAAAATTTGCCAATAACAATATTCGCCGCATTCAAAATTATGCCCAAAATAAGGTCTGTGTCTTTGCTTTCCAACAATGGAGTAGCTATCCGCTGGTCGTTTTCATGATCACGCTGGGAATTTTTCTGAGAAAATACTCACCCATCCCCAAGCCCTGGCTGGCGGGGATGTATATTGGCATCGGGGGCAGCTTGTTTTTAGCCAGTTTGCATTATTATACAGTTGCCTGGAGAGCCGCCAACGCTCATCGTAAAATATTACTCGATAAAGGGCAGTAATCTATGACGCGAACATTTTTCGTTATCGGAACAATTTTAGCTGGCCTAGCCGTCGCCACCGGGGCATTCGGGGCCCACGGCCTCCAAAAAATCGTTTCCCCCGAGCTCCTCGATACCTGGGACAAAGCCGTCCGCTATCAAATGTATCATGCCCTGGCGCTACTTATCCTGGCCTGGGCAGTGACACATTGGCCAGAGCAGGTCAGGCTGTTGACGGTTGGTGGTTGGCTGTTTTTAGCCGGGATTATCCTATTCTCGGGTAGTTTATATATCCTGGTTTTGAGCGGGGTTCGCTGGCTGGGGGCGATTACACCCTTGGGCGGAGTGGCCTTCGTGGTCGGGTGGTTCTGCTTGATGATGGCCGCGATGCGGTCAAAATAATTAGATAGATTGGAGACTGACGATAAAAACTTCAGTCTCTAATCTCAATTTCCTAATCCTATGAAACCCAACAAACTCCGCCAACTTCTCAACGACGATAAACCCTCCCTCGGCACCCGAGTCCACAGCATTTGGCCGGCGACGGTGGAGGCCTTGGGCCATACGGGCATGTTCGATTATGTCGAATTTCTGGCCGAATATGCCCCCTTTGACCTGTTTGCCCTCGACAATTTCTGCCGGGCGGTGGAACTCTTTGAAATGTCTGCCATCATCAAGGTCGAGGCCGAGCCGCGGACCTATCTGGCTCAACGCGGGATTGGGGCGGGGTTTCAGGGGGTGCTGTTTGCGGATGTCCGCTCTGGGGAAGACGCGCGTGAATGCGTTCGCATCATGAAACCGGACCATCCTGAAGATGGCGGCAGTTTCAGCGTGGCAATGCGGCGGTTCACGTATATGGGCTATGGTGGGACCCCCGAATATGTTCAAATGTTGCGAGATATGGTTGTGATGGTCATGATCGAGAAACAATCAGCCGTTGACCATCTCGATGAGATTCTGGCCACCCCCGGAATTGACATGATCCAATGGGGGCCGGCCGATTACTCAATGAGCATCGGTAAACCAGGGGAACGGGATCACCCCCAAGTCCAGGCCGCAGAGCGGAAGGTGATCGAATCTGCCCTCCAAGCCGGAGTTCAGCCGCGGGTTGAAATTGGTCACCCCGATCAAGCTAAAAGATATCGGGATATGGGGGTAAAGCACTTTAATCTTGGCGTTGATCTGACCATCTTGTTCAATTGGTGGCGGGAAAATGGGACGGCCATGCGAGCATTAGTCGAATAAGTTCTAAAGTGATCGTCTCTTTTGCATATCTTCTGGCCAGCTTGCACCAAGGAGTCAAGTGACTGTCGCCCAGCTTTACTTATATCTTAGAAAGCAAAACCCCCGACTTGGGCGTTGGGGGTTTTGCTTTCCGATATTATTTCTGAAAAACAGGCAATAAATCTGGGGGTTTACGCAGCAAGCGGATCAATTTGATGATGATGTGGATGCCCTTGCCGATTAGATGTAATACCAAGAAAACGTTCAATCCAGCTCTGAGCGTGGGGAGTAAACCATTTTCAATCTGGGCGATTACCTGAGAATTGGATTCATAAAGACTGAGAAAAAATGGGTTTAGACCCAAAACTGGGGGGCCGTTCAACATCCAATAAACCAAGATACCGCTAAAGATAAGCAACCCAAATTCAATCCAACGCGTCAGGCGCGTCCAGCGGCCTAATGCTAGCAAAATAAAACTGAGCCCCAAGGCGAACAGCCAATAAATATTCCAACCGATGAGATAGGTTGTATAAATGGGCGCCAGCAGAGGCACAAACCAGGATTCGCCATTGTGAAAGCCATATATCCCAACCTTATGCGGGAAGAAGTTGACCAGCATGGCCACAAAAATGATGACTACTACGCCAAAAATTGTCTCGCCGCGGGGGACTCGTTCGGACTTAGGGGTATCAGCCCAAATCTCAGGATCCCAACCGCCGGAGGCCGTTGTTCGTCCGAAAATTTGGCGAAAAAAGGGGACTTCGGCTAAAGCGCTCCAAGCTTTGAGCTGGCCAACCCAATCTTGGTCTGGAATTGTCCGTTCAAGGACGATAAAAACCAGGACGATGATGGCGAAAGTTTGCAAGGCTGAATCCCAAAAATTTGAACCGATCTCACCGATAGTCGACAGGATATGCTCAATAGAGATCGAATCGAGTTGAAAAACGCTGGTGAACAAGCCAAGTAAAAAAATGATACCCATGACAATGAGAGCCCCACGCACCGTCAGCCAAAACGAGGCGAACATTTTAGGCCCAATGACATAATTGTGGGGGTGATAGGCCGCCGCCACATCAAGGGGAGACCCCAATTCCCTGAGAATATCCAGGATCAGCGCTTCAGAGGGGTATTCACCAGTCATTTCAACCTTATCTTCCAAAGCGTCCATCACCAGCGATTGGATTTCAACCCCGATATCGGTCCGCATCTTTTTGGGTAGGTTGACGCCAACCTCATCAATGTAGGCTGTGATTAATTGTTGGGTTTCAGGTTTGAGATTCATATCATTCGCTCCATTGCAGCTACCAAAGCCAACCATTCGGTTTTTAATTTTGGCAGTAATTCTTTTCCTTGCGCGCTGATCTGGTAATAACGCCGCGGTCGAGAACCATCAACGCGCCACTCGCTTTGCAGCAGGCCCTGAGCTTCTAAACGCCGTAAAAGGGGGTAAAGCGTGCCTTGTTCGACTTTCAAACCCTGTTGGGCTAAAAGTTGGATCAACGAATATCCATATTGTTCTTCATCCAGTTGACTGAGCACCGCAGAGGAGATTACCCCGCGGCGGAGTTCCAGGATCAGTTTTTCGAAAGCAGAGTCGCTCATAGTTGATTCTCCTTACTCATCGTATTATACTGTGCGTTACACAGTATTGTCAATACAAAATATTTAAATCAAATAGTAAAAGGTACCAGAAATTTATTTTGAATTGAATGGTATACGTTCACTAGCCCCCACAATAGTGCAATTTGATTGGATAAACCTGAAATACTACATTGATTCAATGTTGATTTTCGGGAAACCAATTATATCAATCCTACTTCTTACGGGGAAACATATTGCGTTACATCCTGGAAGTCAAATGAGCCCCAGCCTGAAAAATAGCTACGATCGTCCAAGAGTTCAAACTCCCCTCCAAAATAAGCATTGAAAATAACTCGAAAAGTGTTCACGGGAGATATGGTGGGAAATAAAGCTTGATAATTTTGGTCGGGAAAATAGAACGCATTAAGAATAGATAGGCGCTCCACAAGGTTCGATTCGGCGGCCGAATCCCATTGCAGGTAGGCCCCAGGCCCATGATCTCCCTGAATAATGATTATTGGCGGGGTAGTTGAATTTTGAAGGATGGTTTCAAGCGCGGCTAACATTCTCTGATTGATATAAATCAATTGTGCGCGGTAGCCGGCAATATAAGCGGCCCTTTTGGCGGGATCAAGATTGCCTTCTAAATGTGAAAATGCGGCATTGAGATCAACTTCACTACCATCGGCAGTGAAAACAAACGGAGGATGGGGGGAGACAATGTGCACAAAAACAAAATGATTTCCAGGTGTTCCAGCAAAATCTTCTAGCGCTTTAAAACTAGCCAAAACACGGGCACGGTGCGCTTGAAAAGTTGTGCTGGAGAAAATCTCTTGCTCATTGGCAAGGCCCATTTGTAGAATTATGAGATCGAGAAAACCTTGGAGGGCGGTCGATTCGAGCAATAACAGCTCAAAAGCATTGGCGGATCTGCTTCGCTTCGCAGAACCCGGTGGAGTGAAATCATGGTTTATTGAGAGAACTTTATCAACGCCATCCGTATTCAAAAGCCCAGAGTCAATTGTGACAATTTGATATCCATTGGCGGCCAAGATTGTTTGCACAATGTTATTTTTTGTCTTATGCGCTAAGAATTTACGTTTTTTTAGATCGGTTCCAGGTGCAGTTTGTAAATCATCCAGGTATTCCATATTGAGTGTAGCGTTTAGGGAGAATATGGTTTGGATGTAGTTGCTATTACTTTGATCTGCCACATAGAAGCCTTGGTTTTCTAATGCGGTGATGAAATCAGAATTATCATGTTGGTATAGATTGAAAAGAATATCTTCTCGCCCGTATCCATCAAGAATAATGTAATAAATATCGGGTGGGTCTTCATCCTTCGGCCAGTCAAAACTGAATTCACTTAATTCTGTGGATTCTGAACCAGCGTTGAGGTTGAGTCGCAAATCGTAAGTTATGATCCGAACAGCTGGTAATAAACAAAACAGAAAGCCCAACACCGCCATAAACTCGTTCCACTGACGTAGCGCTTTGACTTTGGTTAATATTGCCCACACCCAAAATGCGATTAACATAAACCATACCGGCATAAGGAAGATGGCGTTCGAATGCCAATTTTCCCATATCGTCCAGTCTTTAATTAAATTACGAACATGACCATATGAAAAAAATAAGACCCAGGCCATTGCCAGAATCAAATTTATTTTCTCCCAATCTCGCAAGATAAGGTATAGGGTCCCAAATAGCCCCAGAGTAATCAAGATTACGGCAACACCTGACCAAACTGAATCTAAAAATGGGATATATTCAATATTCGTTTGATATAAGGACAGAATCGGATAAAGAGCGACAAAAAGAGGGTAAATGACAATAAAAATAATTTTGAATTTCTGCATTTTCGCTTCGTTCTTGCGCATTCATCCCGACCCCCTGGTTTCCACCCTTACTTGGGTTGCCAAACGATAAATTTATTGCGACCATTTTGTTTGGCTTGATATAGGGCTTGATCGGCGCGATCCAGAATAATTTCTAAGGGTACTTCGCCTTCATCTTCTATATTGGCAACCCCGAGGCTGGTTGTAATTGAAAATTCATGACCCCCAAATGTCATTTCAGCCGCTTCTATTTTTGTTCGGATGCGCTCCGCAATTTCAATCGCCTCATGGATCCCAGTCTCAGGCAGCAGGATAACAAATTCTTCTCCCCCATAGCGAGCCAACACGTCATAATGACGCAGGTTTTCCTGACAAATTTCTGTAA
>CAYVQU010000214.1:0-8322 GCA_964453155.1 uncultured Anaerolineales bacterium
AAGGTGCAAAAAAGTGTCCACTAATTTCTAGCTGTTTTTGAACCATCCCAAAAAATGACCAAAAACGTTGTTATTTTGAAGAGTAGTCCTCGCAGCCAGAGTAATAGTTCGTTTCTGGCAGATCAAACGGCCAAAGGTGCTATGAAATCTGGTGCTCAAGTTGAAACCTTTAACCTCCACGAGATGGATATCCGCCCGTGTGATGCCTGTGATTCCTGTATGGAAACCGATGGAGTGTGCGTGGTTTCTGATGATATGCAGACACTCTATCCTAAAATTCGGCACGCCGACGCGGTGGTGATCGCTGGACCGATATATTGGTTCACGATCAACGCCCAGGCCAAGCTTTGTATCGATCGCTGGTATGCGTTTGAGGGGATGAAGGAAAAAGTCTGGTCGGGGAAGAAGTTGGGGGTCATTTTGACCTATGGCGATTCTGATCCGTACAACTCGGGGGCTGTCAACGCCTTCCATACTTTCGAATCGATGTGCCGCTACACCAAAGCCGAATTAGCTGGCATGGTCTATGGCACCGCTCATGAGTTTGGGGAGGCCGCAAGTCAGCCTGAACTGGTAGAGAGGGCTTATCAGTTGGGGCAGAAACTTGCTACATGAAAAAAGTTCCCCTGAAACTGGGTTTGCGTGAAACCTTAAGTTTCCGGGGTACTTTTTATGGCTCCCACCCTCTTATATTCACCTCAACCTCCGCATCAAACTCAGCCAACTTCGCTGCCAACTGCTGGGTAATCTCTGGTTCCGATTCAATCAAGCTGTACGATTCGTTCGGATCGGTTTCCATATTAAACAGAAATGGTCCCTGCGAGAGCGTCATATAACCACTATTTTCGGTCATATGGCGGCGGTAGTATTTCCAATTTCGATGCCGGACTGCGTATAGATTTCTCCCTTTCCAGTAATACAAGGTCTCATGAAGCGGAATTTCTTCGCCACGAAGAATCGGCAGCATACTGACCCCATCAATGATGCGATCTGTTGGGGGACTCACACCCGCAACCTCCAAACAGGTGGTGAAGAGATCAAAATTCATACTTATCTGCTCGCTAACCTGCTCGGCTGGAATGACGCCCGGCCAACGCGCGATCAAGGGCACTCGATATCCCCCCTCAAAGATATGATTCTTCCGGCCGCGATTGAATCCTGGATTCCCCTGCCACCAGGGACCATTGTCAGATGTGAAAATCACCAATGTGCGATTATCCAGCCCTAAATTTTGCACCGAGGCGAGTATTTGGCCCACGCTCCAATCGATTTCCTCAACCGAATCGCCATATAACCCCGCCGCAGATTGCTTCTGGAATTCTGTCCCGGCATGGATCGGTTCATGGGGCATTGGGTGGGCGAGATATAGGAAAAATGGCTGATCGTGGTTTTGAGTTATGAAACGGATTGATTCTTCTGTCATCAACCGAGTGAGTTTGCTTTGATCAACGGGATGATCGATCTCGACCGTGGTATCACGGTATATCCGGTATTTGCCGTCATCGTTGCTGTGTAGTGCGCCGTAGAAGTGGTCGAATCCGTTTTCGGTGGGAAGGTAGGGGGATCGGTCGCCAAGATGCCATTTGCCGACCAATCCAGTGGCGTAGCCGCGACGCTGCAAGATTTCGGGGAGGAGCACTTCATCTTCCGGGATGCCGCGCACCCCTAAGGTGTAAAACCCCATCACATCCAGAACCGGGATCATCGGTGAGCCAGAGGGATACAGGGCCGCAGTGATCATCGTGCGGATTGGGTACCGGCCAGTGAGCAAACCGGCTCGGGAGGGGGAGCAGAGGGGCGCGCAGGAATAGGTATTTGTCAGACGGGTGCCCTCTGCCGCCATCTGGTCGATATTCGGAGTCTGAATGACCTCGTTCTGATAGACGCCCAGATCCCCAAAGCCCAGATCATCGGTAACAATCAGGATGATGTTTGGCAAGTCCGTCAGATCGGCAGGTGGGTGGATCCTATCTAGATAAGCGGTGCTATTTTCGGGACGAAAATCCCGCCGTTGCGCTTGACGGAGTTTGTGATAGCCAAGTCCGCCTACCGCCAGGGCCCCGCTAATTCCAAGGCTGGTTTTGAGAAATTCACGGCGGGATATGATGTTTGGTGGGGACATGAGTTAATGAATGTCAATTGGTCTAAGTGGTCTAAATGGTCTCAAGTGTCAACAAATGTTGAGGAGACAAATCAGACCAATTAGATGAGTTAGACTACTACAAATTTTATCAGACCTGTGCGGTCAGAAAAATGTTTCTGCATTAAAAAAATCATCAAGTTGATGTAACCGCTTACATTTTCTGGTAAAATACGACAGTTTTGTCGAGTTAAACCCCGCATTCCATTCATAGGAAACCTGTATGGCAACTCCATCCATCCCCCTAAAACCTGCGCGCCGCAAACCGCTGATCCGCTATGACCAGTTGTTTGGGCTGTTATTGATCTCGCCCTGGCTGTTAGGTTTGTTGTTCTTCAAACTAATTCCGATCATCGCTTCGTTGGGAATATCGTTCACAGATTTTCACATGCTCAATCCGGAAGAAACCCAATTTGTGGGGTTGGATAATTATGTTCGGCTGTTTCAAGATCGCGCGGTTGGGTATGTTTTATTTGAGACGATTTCGATGGCGATCTCAACCATCCCGTTGCAGTTGGGAGCCTCGATTCTACTGGCAACTTTGCTCAACAGCGATCGGCTGCGGGGCAGTACGATCTTACGGACGCTGTTTTTCTTCCCCAGCATCATCCCTAGTGTGGCCGTGCTCTTTATGTGGTTCGGATTTGTCGACCCCAATACGGGGTGGCTAAATCGCCTCATCCTCGCGCCAATGGGATTGACAGGCTTCAATGATGTTTATTCCGAGGGAGCCATGTCGCTGCTATTTGCTATCAGCTCGTTATGGTCGATTGGGCCGGGGATGTTGATTATGTTAGGAGCCTTGCGAGGGGTATCCCCCGAAGTCCATGAAGCTGCGCGCGTCGATGGCGCCGGCCCTTTCGTGCGCTTTTTCTATGTGACCATCCCCTTGATTTCACCGGCCATTTTCTTTGCTTTAGTGATCAACCTGATTGCCGTGTTCGGTGGCGTTGTACTCCTCGACCGCGGCAATATCTTCAGCGGGAGTATCTCCCCCTATGACGGCTATATCTCCTACACCATGTTCCAACAATATGAACTCGGTTATGCCTCCAGTCTGGCCTGGATATTGTTCATTCTGGTGATGGTTGTGGTGGTCTTCTTATTCGCCTCCTCCCGCCGCTGGGTTTACTTCCCGGATCAGGAAAACTAGCATGACAACGACGACAACTTCACCTCCACCGCGAAAACGCAACTGGTTGGCACCTTCAGCATTCATTCCGCTAGAGATTTGGGAGCGATTTGGAACGAGATTGCTGAACTTGACGGTTTTTGCGCTCTTGGGGATTTACCTGTTCCCAGTTCTGTTCATGGTGGCCACCTCTTTCATGGAGACTCCCCAACTTGGGGATCGGTACGCACCCCCTTACCCCGCCCGTCAGATCACGTATAACTATGAGGGGGAAGATTATCCGGTTTACCGCGTCCCCACCAAAAATGGGGAACGGGAATTAGCCCTGATTCAACGCGGCCGCCAAATCAGCAGTTTCATTGATCCCGCTAATTCTGAGGCTGGTCTCATTGAGTGGGAAGGGAGTTGGCGGACCTTGTACGGGGTTTACGAATTCCATATGACTCTCGACAGTTTCTCCCAGATTTTTCGGACGCTAAAACTTAAAGATATGGTCCGCAACACCCTGCTCATGGCGGCGATCAGTGAGATTGGGGTGTTACTATCTTCCATAGTGGTGGCATATGGTTTTTCCCGCTTCCCGCTGCCGGGCGGAAATTTGCTATTTTACGTCTTGATTGCCACGATGCTGATCCCCGAAAAAGTGACCCTGATTCCGACCTACTATTTCTTCGTCCGGGTGTTAAATTGGGACGGCAGTTGGCTCCCCATTTTGCTTCCGTTTTTCTTTGGGAACGCAATTTATATCTTCCTGCTGCGCCAAAATTTCCGCTCGATCCCCAAAGAGATGGACGAAGCCGCCATGCTCGACGGCGCTGGCCCGCTGCGAATTTTGTTCGCCATCCTGCTGCCCCAATCCTGGCCGGTGGTGATCACGACCTCCCTGCTGCACTTTTTTTACATCTGGAATGAAACCCGGCAGGCCGCCCTCTACTTGAGCACCCGGCGAGATTTAATCCCGGTGTCGTTTGGGATCTCTAACTTTCAATCCCTGGCCCCGATCCAAAACCAACTGCAGGCCAGCGCCCTGATCATCATGATCGTCCCTGTGATTGTGTTGTTGATCTCGCAGCGCTTTTTCATGCAAGATATGGTCATCACTGGAATGGAGAAATAAGATGTTCAAAAATGTCACGAAACGTACTATTTTCTTCATTTGGTTGGGGTGGGTGGTGATCATGCTAGCTTATCAGGTTTATGTTCCCGCCCGATTAGAATTGGCCCGCCCCGATTACGCCCTGATTTGGACGCCCAGCCAGACGGAAGCGGATAGTCAAAGCGATAAACCTTTTCTCCTGGAAGATTTTCTCAATCAGCACGTTTCCTGGGATTCAGAGTTTTATCTGGCAATCGCCATTGATGGCTACGAGTCTCCCGTCATCCGTCGGATTGGCACTACTTATATTACTGGTTCCCTGATTGCCAGTTGGCCGTTTTTGCCCAGCGGTGTGGCCGGGGTGCGAGAAGGTATTCCGCTAACTTATGCCTTTTTCCCTTTTTATCCCCTGATGATCCGGTTGTTATCTTATCCACTGTCAATTTTGGGTTTGACGCCGATCGCGACCGCGACCCTGGCGGGTCTTGTCATATCTTTGTTGGGGACTTTGGCTGGGATGCAAGCCTTGTATGAGCTTGCTAAAGATGAGTTGGGGGATGAAGGCGGCTTACGGGCTGCTTTCTACTTGATCATTTTCCCCAGTGGATTCTTTCTAGCCCAAGTTTACACCGAGGGGTTGTTCATTGGGTTAGCATTTTGGTCTTTGGTTTTAATTCGACGTAGACAGCGGGGCTGGGCCGCGCTCCTGGCCGTATTCGCAACTTTCACGCGGGCCGTAGGGGTAGTTTTGATCCTTCCACTCTTCATCTCTTGGGTCAAAGAAGGCGAGTGGATGAAATTGGATTTGGAATGGCGAGAAATTTATTTCAAAGGCTTGCCGTGGAAAACCATCCGTAACGGGTTGATCATTGCCGCGCCAGTTATTGCCTTTTTCATCTGGAAAATCTCATATTTTGGGATGGCCTTCAGTAAGGTCGAAGATGAGTTTTTCGGTCGCGGGTTGCTTTTATTAGGAACTTCTTTTAACTCCTGGTCTGATTCCGTGCTGATTTTGTTTGGGGATAATCCGCAAGCCGCAGCATATTATCTAATTGAATGGGGTGGAATAATCTTGGGGCTAACCAGTTGCATCGTGGGTTTCAAACGCCACCCTGATTTAGCCATTTTTGGTCTAATGGTGGTTTTTCTATCCTTTACGAGCGGGCAAGCTCAAGGGATGCATCGCTATATCTTACCCGCGCCCCCGTTATTCTTGTTTCTCAGTCGGTTGGGCAAGAATCTGACCTTCGACCGCGTTTGGACGATTGCCAGCGTGCTATTGATGGGGATTCTAGCAACCCTATTTACGTTTGATATGTGGACGGGGTAATTAAAAGAGGACTGCGGTTCCTACCAGGAACCGCAGTCCTTCGTTTATCTTTCCTGCCAAATCATGACCCGATTCCGTCCCGTTTCTTTGGCCTGATAAAGGGCATGGTCGGCGCGACCGAGGAGGGAGTCCAGGGAGATATCACTATCTCCATCCCAGCAGGCAATCCCTAGGCTGATGCTAATATTGACATCTACGCCCCCTTTGGTCATAGAAGTTTGTCCGACGAGGTGGCGGAGACGATCGGCGGAGGTGATGGCGGCATTGCAATCGGTTTCGGGCATCAGGATGGCAAATTCTTCACCCCCATACCGGGCAAAAATATCCATCGTGCGGATGTTCTCTTTTAGAAAATTCGCTAAATTGATTAAAACCTGATCCCCAATGAGATGCCCATAAGTGTCGTTGACTTCTTTGAAGTGGTCGGCATCGATCAGAATGGCCGAGGTCGGGTGACCAAAGCGTTTAGCGCGCTCCATTTCCTTCTCGGCCAACTCAAAGAAATGCCGGCGGTTATAGATTTTTGTCAGGGGGTCGGTGATCGCCATCTGAACCAGGATTTCGTTTTGCTGGCGAAGTTCGGAGGTTCGTTCGGCAACTTCATGTTCTAACTCAAAAGCAAAATCCCGCAGATCATTTTCACGTTCTTGGATCGATTTTGCCATCGTATTGAACACCATCCCCAGACGGCCGATTTCATTGCCATCATGTTCATTGGCGCGGGTTTCCAAATCGCCCTCTGCCATTTTAGCTGCCACCCCGGCAAGGTCAACCAGCGGGGTGGTGATTTGTTTAGCTAGCAAATAGGATAAACCAATGCCCACTACTAGGGTCATCCCCGCGATGGAAATACTCTGGAGGGTTAAATCTTGGATTTTCTGATCCAAGGGGGCGGTAGACAAACCAATGGCGACCGCTCCCAAGGTTTGATTCCCGATCAAAATTGGTCGTCCAACCACCAATTGTTCGTCCTGCCACTCCAAATGTACCTGATCTTTTTCATAATTGACCAACATTGCACCCATAGGATCGGCAACCATGGAGAAAATCATTACAGGTTCGGATGAATCGACCAAACTGGTGCCTTCGTGGCCATAAACCACAAACATGGTAATGTTTTCATTGTTGCCAACTACCCGGGCAATATCCCTCAATTCGTCTAACTCCATCCGGTAGAGTTGGTCCCGCAGTGTTAATGGAATGGTCTCGGTCAACAAGTTGGCCTGAATGATCATTTCATTCTCGAAGTTTTGCTGCTCGCGTTGGATCAAGAGAAAAGTCACCGCTGCGACAGTTAAGATGACGACCAGACTCGTCAGGCTGGCGATCCGTAGACCGAGGTTGAGATTTCGCCAAAAGCGGATAAATCTGGACATGAGATTTTAGGGTTTGGGCAAATCCTGAACAATTGCCATCATCTCTCGCATGCGGGAAAAGGCATGATCGATTCCCTCCGGAAACTGATCAAATTTGGAGGTTTGAAATGAATCCAGGATGGCTTGGGCGTTCTCATCATCGTGAGCGGTGGTCAATACCTGGATGATGGCTTCCAAAAGATCGGACTCAATATCAGCCCGGGCCACGACAACCTGGCGAGGAACTGGATTTGTGCGGGCTAGTTCCACCAATTGGGTGGCTGTTTCGGTGCCAAACGCGACATCATAATGATAATCATCGGTTGCTCCTGCGGCAACCAGGTCGCTCAAGACCCATTGGAGGGTGTTTTCATCATCGTAACTGAAAACAAAGCCAACATCTTCTGCAGCTACAGGATCGTTATAGGTCCGTTTGCCCTGGAGTGTCAGACCGGTTTCTACCAGGTGTACGGCGGGTAAGAGAAATCCAGAAGTGGAGTAAGGCGCATCCATAGCAACCATGGATCCGGGCAATTCGTCTATTGACGTAATCCCACTCTCTTTAGAAGCGAAAATTACTGTGGAGTATTCTTCGACCCCAAACCGCCAGCGCCGCAGAATGGGTTGGGCCCCGGCCGCGTCACTAATAATGGTTGCCGGGTAAATGCTGTCGAAATATAGATCGACTTCTCCAGTTTTTAGAAGTTGGGCCATCTCATCGATGCTGGCGGCAACCTTGACCTGTCCTTCAGTGATACCGAAAGCCGCAAGGTTTTCGGCTAAATAATCAGCCAAGGGTTGGGTCCCATCGATGACTTCCGCCGGATCATCGCTGATATCGCCTAAAACAATGGCTTTGGGGGGGATCGTTGCGGTTGGGGTGATTGTTTCTGGTGTAGTCGTTGCAGCAGTTGGCGCGCAGGAACACCCCAACATGCATAAGATGCCAAGCAGCCAGACTTTCAGGAAGGTGCGATTTTGCATGGGTTTTTGAATCAATATTTGCTAAGTTTTAGATGTGTGACAAATGGTTGAACCGGACAAATTATACCTGTTTTTTCCAATCAAAGCTGATCATTTTCATGCCAAATGCGTGCTATACTACTTTTGGTAACCTCCCAAACAGTCTAATAATGAAACCAGGAGTTCATGAAAAGGATTCTTGGTTTCCTGGTTTCATTATTCAAACCTTCATCAACATTTTTCTAAAACCATATGTATCTTTTCAATGATTCGGGGGTGAAACAAAATCACACACCAACCCCAAGC
>CAYVQU010000215.1:0-8251 GCA_964453155.1 uncultured Anaerolineales bacterium
TTCTTACTGCTCCATGCTCTTCTCGGAGCAGCTTCAGTTACCGGAAACTAAAATTCAAAAGATAATATGCAATTTCAACCAAACTATCTGACCACAATGAACGGTTCGGTACCCTATACCAACACCGCCACCACCTGCCAACGAATTATCAAAGAGATCGACATTCCGTTTTGGCCGCAGATGGTTAAATTAGGATTTCGGGAGAATATGTACACCCAGTATGGGGCCAAATTACCCGCAATCCGTATTGATGACGAACACGAAAAAATCACCTTCGATACCCGCGCCGATATTACCCCGGCACTAGAAGCGTTTTACCTGCCGTTTTTAGAAGAAGATGTGGATTACTATGGTCTGCCCCTAGACCATGCGGCCGGGTTCCAGACTTTACTGGAACAACTCAATGGCGCGCCGGGCAACTGGGTCAAGGGACAGGTGACCGGGCCGATCAGCATGGGCCTAACCGTCACCGACCAGGATTTGCGGGCCTCACTCTACGATGAGATACTGGCCGATGCCCTGATTAAAAACGCAGCGATGAACGCCCGGTGGCAAATTCGGCAACTCAAAACTGTCCGAGAAAATGTACTCATCTTTGTGGATGAACCTTATATGGCTGCGTTTGGCTCCGCCTATATCAGTTTGAGCCGGGAGCAAGCAGTCACCATCCTCGATGAAGTTTTTGCAGCTATACACGCCGAGGGCGGCTTGGCCGGGGTCCATTGTTGTGCGAATACTGATTGGTCCGTACTGATGGCCACTCAGGTCAACATTCTCAACCTGGATGCCTACGGTTACCTCGAAAATCTAGCCCTATATCCCCATGAATTGCGTCAATTTTTAGATCGTGGTGGCATGATCGCCTGGGGTCTGGTCCCTAACACGGCAGAAATCAACACGGTCACCCCCCAGAGTCTGGCGGATCAACTCAACGCGGGGATTGCCACAATCTGTGAAAAAGCTGTGGCCCGTGGGGTTACCATCCTCCCGGAAGAATTTGACTCCCGCAGCCTGATCACCCCCGCCTGCGGTCTCGGTCCAACAACGCCCGAAGTTGCTGAAACAGTCATGTCCGTTTTGGCAGCGACCAGTCAACTTCTCCGGGGTAATAAATAATTCATGCGGTGCTTCATCCTGGGTAGCGGCCGCCCCTTCGACACCTGTACCTGCGGTACTGGCGCAGGTGTACGTGCTTCACGTTGCTCCGCACTACTCAGGAAGCTGGACTTCTTGCCCAAAAATGGAGCGTATCGAAGCCGTGTCCTGAGCCCCGTCGAAGGGGGTGAAGCGAAACGACTAATGAAGTAATTTTTTGACGGTTACATATCGATGTCATTCGAACCCCATTTTCTCACAACTCTGATCGGATCGATTCCCCATCGGGAGACGGACCCAATCTGTGAACAAATCGCGAATGCCGTGGACATCCCCATCTGGCCCCAAATGCCGCGGCGGGATTTTAGGGAGGGAATCTATGTTCAATATGCTAGTTCGCTGCCTCGTGTGATCTTGGATAAAAAAAATGAAAAAATTACCCTGGACACCACTGGCGACCTGACACCTGACTTAGAATCTTTTTATGAACGCTATTTGGCCGAGGATTTTGAATATTTTGCCTTGCCCTCAGAATTTGCGGCGGGATTTCAGGCCCTCCTGCTCATTCTAGAGAATTCATCTGGGGAGTGGATCAAAGGCCAGGTCGTTGGCCCCCTGACTTTCGGTCTCACCGTCGTGAATCAAGATCGCCGGGCGGTGTTTTACCATGATTTACTCGCGGACGTGATCGTCAAAAATATGGCCATGAACGCCCGGTGGCAAATCCGCACCCTTAAGAATTTCCGTACCAATGTGATTATGTTCGTCGATGAACCTTACCTGGGTTCCTGGGGATCAGCCTACGTCAGCATCGACCGAAAGCAGGCCATCACCGTCCTCGACGAGATTTTTGCGGCCATCCATATGGAAGGGGGTGTCGCCGGTGTTCATTGCTGTGCCAATACCGATTGGTCAATCCTGCTGAATACTCAGGTCGATATCTTGAATCTGGATGCCTACGGCTTCCTCGAAAGCCTGACACTCTATCCACAGGAATTGCGCCAATTCCTTGATCGCGGGGGTGTGATTGCCTGGGGCATCGTTCCCAACGACGAAGCTATTTACACCACTACGCCAGCGACCATTGCCAACCAACTTCGGCAGGGTTTCGCTCAAATTTCAGATAAAGCGGCCCAGCGGGGGATTACCATCTCCCCAGATGAGTTTAAAACTCGCAGCCTAATCACTCCAGCCTGTGGTTTAGGGTCGACAACTCCGGCGGTTATGGAAAAAGTTTTGACCATGCTAGCAGAAACCCAAGCAATTTTACATCCTGACGGCTAAAGAATCTTCGACTTCGCTCAGAACAAACCGATGATTGGATCCCGAAGAAGCTGATTCAGATACATTTTATTGAACTCACAAAATAGGACACAGATTTACGCCGATGAACGCTGATCTAACAATTTGGAAGAAAATTAAACTAAATATCTGCGTTTACTGCGTTTATCAGCGTCCAAAAATGCCTGGTGATTAGGTTATGAAAAGAGAAAAACCAAATATTCCGCGTCAAAATTTTCAACTGACCGATGGGTTGATCACCCTTCGACCGCCAAAGATGACGGATGCCCCCGAGATTGTGGCAGCCGTTCAAGAGTCGGTGGCGGAAATCAGTCCGTGGATGGATTGGTGCACGTCCGAATATTCCATTCCGATCGCCGAAAAATGGTTGGCAACTTTGCCCGCACAGTGGGAAGCGGACACACAATACGCCCTGTTGATTACGGATGCTCAAGACGGCCAAGTTTTGGGAGGAACGGGACTAAACCATATTCATCCCGTCCACCATTTGGCAAATTTGGGCTATTGGGTCCGCACCAGCGCGACCGGGCGCGGGGTTGCTACTCGGGCTACCCGTTTGGTCGCGCAATTTGGGGTCGAACAGCTCAAGTTATTGCGCACCGAAATTATTGTCGCAGTCAATAATCGCCCTAGTCTACGCGTTGCAGAGAAAAGTGATGCGCGACGTGAGGGTATTTTACGCAATCGTTTGACCGTCCGCAAGAAAGTACTCGATGCGGTCATATTTTCGCTGACACCACAGGATTTTGGGATATCAGTATAGTTGGGTAATTGGATGGTTTGCTAGTTGGTTGGTTTACCTGATACCATCCAACCAATAAATAAGGAACTTACTCATGAAAATCTTCGTACCCGGACGAATATGTCTATTTGGCGAGCACTCCGATTGGGCCGGAGGGTATCGCCGCATCAATGCCAATATCGAAAAAGGCTACACTCTGATCACCGGCACCAACCAGGGGATTTACGCCGAGATCGAACCCCATCCAAATGCTCTGGTTTTGACCTCCACTACGCCCACCGGGGAGGTTGAAGGACCGTATGAAATTCCGATGGAGCCTAAGGCACTAATGGCCGAAGCGCAAAAGGGGGGGTATTGGAGTTATATTGCCGGGACAGCCTATCAAATCTTAACTCATTACCATGTCCGCGGGTTGGTGATCAACAACTACAAAACCGACATGCCCATCAAGAAAGGTTTATCCTCCAGCGCGGCCATCTGTGTGTTGACGGCCCGAGCCTTCAATCGCGTCTACGATCTCAAAATGACGATTCGGGGAGAGATGGAACTGGCATACCTGGGCGAAATCACCACCCCCTCCCGCTGCGGCCGGATGGATCAGGGCTGTGCCTATGGGGATCGCCCCATTTTGATGACTTTCGATGGCGACCATTTGGATGTTACCGAGTTACAAGTTCCCAATGACTTGTACTTTGTGGTAGTCGATTTGATGGCCCAAAAAGATACGATGGAAATCTTGGCCCGGTTGAACCGGTCGTACCCCTTCGCTGACAACGAAATTGAACGGGGGGTGCAGGAGCTACTCGGTCCGATCAACAAACGGATCGTCCATCAGGCCGTTGATATGCTCCAGACCGGGGATGCCAAAAACCTGGGTCGCTTGATGACCGAGGCGCAGACGTTCTTCGACCGGTACGCCACGCCCGCCTGCCCCGAAGAATTGACCGCCCCAGTGCTCCATCGGTTGCTCAATTACGAACCCCTCAAACCCCATATTTGGGGCAGCAAAGGAGTCGGATCGCAAGGGGATGGCACCGCCCAATTCCTGGCCCGCAGCCGCGAGGATCAGCAGGCCATCATCGAAATCATCGAGCGCGATCTCAAACTGCCCTGCCTGACCCTCTCGATCTGCACCGGACAGGAGGTCCGTAAAGCCGTGATCCCGGCGGCCGGGTTCGGGGCGCGGCTCTTCCCAGCCTCCAAGGCTACCAAGAAAGAGCTCTTCCCCATCATTGACCAGGATGGGATCGCCAAACCCGCGATTTTGCTCATCGTGGAAGAGGCCCTCAACGCCGGGATGGAGGAAGTCATCATCATCGTCCAGGAGGAAGACTTAGACGAATTTCGGTCTTTCTTCAACATCCAGGTGAGTATCGAAAACTACAATAAACTCCCCGATCATTTCCAGGATTACGCCCAACAACTGCTGGATATGGGACGGCGAGTCAAATTTATTGTTCAGGAGACTCAACAGGGGTTTGGACATGCCGTTTATCAGGCACGGGAGGCCGTTGGCAATGAACCCTTCCTGTTGATGTTGGGCGACCACATCTACCGCGCCAATGGGGATACTTCCTGCGCCCAACAATTGGTGGACGCGTTCAATCAGCACGGCATCAGCGTTTTGGGGCTGCGGCAAACATCCGAGGAGATGATTGCCAATTTTGGGACCGCCAGCGGTGAATGGCTGGCAGATGAAGATGAACAAATCCTCAATGTGACCGAATTTGCGGAGAAGCCAACGCGCGACTATGCGCAGAATAATCTCCGCACACCAGGATTGCCCCCTAATGAATACTTAACAGTCTTTGGGCAGTACATCATTAAACCCCAAATTTTCGATTATCTGGAAGAAAACATCGAAAACAACGTGCGCGAGCGCGGTGAATTCCAACTCACCTCGGCTCTCGACCGTCTGCGGCGTGAAGATGGATTTTTAGGGTTGGTGGTGGCTGGACAGCGGTTTGATATTGGGCTACCGGAGTATTATTTGGAGACTTTGCAAAGGTTTTCGGAGGAATAGCTCAAAAAAAGTATCCCGGGAATTGGATTTCTTGACACCTTACCTCATTTTACGGACGATATGAAAAATGAGCTAGAAAATTCATCACTTCGACTGCGCTCAGTGCAGGCTCTGAGTAGCGATAGCGTATCGAAGCGGTGTCCTGAGCTTGTCGAAGGGGGTAAATTTTCGGATAAGCCGCACCCTTCGATACGGCCCTGCGATCCTACTCAGGCCTGTCCTGAGCTTGTCGAAGGGATGCTTGTCTCGTAACATCAAACCTTAAGTTTCCAGGATACTTTTTTCGTCTACCCATACAACTTGCGATGGACAATGCTCAAGTCGCGCACCTGATCCACCGCGCGATAGGATGAGCGCACCAGGGGGGCGCTCTCGACCCAGCGAAACCCAATTTTGAGACCGTAATCTTTGAGTTCCTGAAATTCTTCGGGGGTGTAATACCGGGCAATGGGTAAGTGTTTACGGCTGGGCTGAAGATACTGCCCAATCGTCAGGATATCAACGCCCCAAGAGCGCAAATCATCCATCGTAGCTTTGACTTCGGCCAGATCTTCGCCTAAACCCAACATGAGCCCCGATTTCGTAAGTACTTCGGGATCGAGTTTTTTGGCGTTACGCAGGGTCGCTTCAGCCCAGGCATAATTGTCTTGGGGTTGAACCCCTTTGAACAGCCGCCGCACGGTCTCTACGTTGTGGTTGAGAATCTCGGGTCGGGCATTCATCACGATCCGTAAGGCTTCGACGCTACCTTTGAAATCGGGGATTAAAACCTCAATCGAGCAGCCGGGGGCTAATTCCCGCACTCGCCGGATGAGCATCGCAAATATCGGCGCGCCGCCATCCCGGCGTTCATCGCGGTTGACGCTGGTGATCACGGCATGTTTGAGTTCCATCTTGGCGATGGCCTGAGCCACGCGTTCGGGTTCATCCCAATCAAGAGCGGCAGGTTTGCCATGTTTGACATCACAAAAACCACAAGTTCGAGTGCAAACATCGCCCAACATCAGAAAAGTGGCCGTCCCTGCGCCCCAGCACTCACCCATATTCGGGCACATGGCTTCTTCACAGACGGTGTGTAACTCCTTGGCCCGCATGAGGTGTTGGAGGTCTTTGTAAGTATCCCCATGTGGCGCTCGGACGCGAATCCAAGGGGGGCGACGTTTGGGGGTAGTGTCGATTTGATCAGGTTTGACGCGATCACGAGTCGGTTCGTAAGCCATAGAGAATCCTTTTGGTGGGAAGTTTGCTGATTCTAACGCGATTGGTCGGTTTGTGAAATGAAAAAAAACTAAGTAGGGGCTGGTCTAAGACCAGCCCCTAAAAAAATTGGGTGAAACCGAAAATTTTGGGGAATGGCGCGGTCTACTTAATAGCACTCACCTTCAAACGGATCCCCTGAACCGCGGTGACCTGGATCCGAGTGCCCTTTGGTAAAGGTTCTGAGCCTTCTGCCAGTTCCGCAGTCCATAATTCGCTCGCTAATTGAACTTGGCCGGTGCCACGCAAGGGGATATCCTGCTTAACAATCCCCATTTTCCCGACCAATGATTCCTGTCCCATCCGAATCGGCGTTTTTTGAGCCCGAACGGCGAACAAAATTGCAAGGCCAAATATTCCACCAGTAATCAGCGAACTGACCACAACTAAGGGCACCGACACCCGCTGAAATTCTGGGGTTGCCGGGGAATTGAAGAGAACCAGCGCTCCGACGATGAGCGACCCCACCCCGGCAGCGGTGAGCGCGCCGTGAGTCGGAGCTTTGATATCTAAAATGAAGAGGACGAAAGCCGTCACCAAAAAGATCAGGCCGAAATAATTTACAGGCAGAAAACCAAGGCCATATCCGGCCAGAGAGAGGCAAACCACACCGATAAATCCGGCTGCCCAGCCACCAGGGTTAGAAATTTCGATCAAAATAGCCTGAACGCCGATGCTCATCAAGATCAGGACGATGTTCGGGTTGGTCAGCATGGCTAAAAGTTGTTCGATGAAAGACAATTTTAGTTCGGAAATTTCGGCGTTCGCGGTTCTTAGGGTATGCGGCTCGCCCAGCAATTCAACCGAGTAGCCGTCTAACTGGTCAAAGAGATCAGAAAGGTCGGAGGCGATGAAATCGATCAGGCCAATATCAAGAGCTTCTTGGGCCGAGACCGCGGTGGCATCTTCAATAGTGGCTTCCGCAAGGGCCACAGCCTCAGGACTGCGGTTCTCTGCTAAGGCCCGCACCTGAGCCTTGAGGGCGTTTTTTTCTTTGGCCTGAATAGTTTCACCCAGGTCTTCGCCCTGTCCACCGACGGGGCTAGCAGCACCGATGATGGTTTCGGGCGTCATGGCACCCGCGTGACCCGCCAAGGTGATGACGGTTCCCGCGCTGGCAGCCATCGCCCCCCGGGGAGTCACATAAACCACAATGGGGGTCGCGCTGCTACGCATCAATTCAACAATATCTTGCATCAGGGAGACTGAACCACCAGGTGTATTAATCTGGAAAACGATGAGTTCAGCATCCTGTTGTTCGGCTGTACGAATACCGCGCTCCAGGTATTCAATCCATGAGGGTGTGAGCGGGCCTTCGACGGTCAGCACCAGAACCTGGGGCGCATCAACCTGGGCCTGGGCTGGCAGAACACTAACCAGGATCGCAATCAGTACCAGTACGAAACCAAATTTTTTCATGTATTTATTGGACTCTCCGCCCACCGACTAAAGTGTCTTGCAAGGCAGCCAATTCGTCCCATTTTCCGGCGGCGGCCAGGGCGGCTTGCTCGGGCCAGGTATCGGGGAAACCAATCCGAATACCTGCGGCAGTTAAAATATTTTTAATATCATCAGGTGCTAAGCTGGCTAATTGTGAGAAGGAAAGGATTCCTGCATCCTGGAGGGTGGCGGCGGATTTTGGTCCGATCCCTTCAATTTTTCGCAAATTATCCGGCGCCACTGGTTCGGCACTTACCTGAGTTTCTACTGACTCCTCCGCCGCCAGCGGATCTGCCATTTCTGGTTCATCTGGCAAAATCACCGATTTAACTTTTTGCACCGGTGAAAATTGGGAATCCTTGGATTGTTGTTCCAACCACCACCAGGCGAAA
>CAYVQU010000216.1:0-8071 GCA_964453155.1 uncultured Anaerolineales bacterium
CCTATGTTTTTCGTTAATTTTCTGTTCTACCGCTACTTTTTGAGATGACACGTCTTATCGATCCTATTTGCCTGGCGGTACCCGATCAGCCGGGAAAACCATCAGGCCAGATTAGCGGAGTTAGCTGCCCAGGATTAATTTAACGGAGAGTGCGAAGCCGCAAAGAGCGCAGAGATATATTTTAGAATCTCTGCGCTCTTTGCGTTCTCTGCGGTTATTTTGTTCTATCGTTTGAAGACGATTTTCCCATCCACGATAACTTTCTCGACTTGGGTGCGAAAATCAAACGGATGGCCGCTGAAAATGGCGATGTCGGCGTCTTTACCGACTTCCAGGCTGCCGATCCGGTCACCGACTCCGATGATTTCAGCCGCGTTGATCGTGATCGCTTTGAGTGCTTCCTCTTCGGGCATTCCCTCGCGGACGGCCAAGCCCGCGTTAATTGTCAAATATTTGGTCGCGGACATTTGATCAGTCTGAATCGCGACTTTGACCCCGGCTTTAGCCAAAAGTCCGGGGTTTTGGGGTGTGCGGTTGCGCAATTCATATTTATACCGGGAGGTAAAGATCGGGCCGACGGTCGCGGGGATATTTTTCTCAGCCAGGATGTCGGCGATTTTGTAACCTTCGGTGCAGTGCTCGATGGTCAAGTCGAGATTGAACTCCTCGCCGATCCGGATCGCCGTCAGGATGTCATCGGCCCGGTGGGCGTGGATGCGGGCTTTGAGTTCGCGGGTTAACATTTTTCCCAGGGCTTCGAGTTTCAGGTTCCGTTCTGGGGGTTTGGGTGGTTTTTTCTCATCTTTGGTTTCATTCGCATTGAATTCAGTCAACTCAGCCTCGTACTGATCCCATTTGGCGAGGTAGTTTTTGGCATCAACCAGAGCCGACCGTAGAACCGCGGCGCTGCCCATCCGGGTGGAGGGAATTCGTTTTTGGGACCCATACACCCGGCGCGGATTTTCACCCAAGGCTAGTTTCATTCCGGCCGGTTCAAGCAGGATCATATCGTCGATGTTGGGGGTGGGGACGGTTTTGACGCACACCCACTGTCCACCGACCAGATTGGCGCTGCCCGGTCCAGTCATCACGGTCGTGATCCCAGCTTCGAGCACATCCTGAAAGGCCATGTCTTCGGGGTGGACGGCATCTAAGGCGCGTAAATGGGGCGTGATCGGATCGGTGGTCTCGTTGCCATCTGAATGGCCGCCGCCGACCCCGTCGTTGAAAATCCCGACATGGGTATGGGCATCGATCAACCCCGGCATGACGATTTTGCCGGCTGCGTCTACGATTTCGGCCTCTGTGGGAATTTCAATATCTTTTCCAAAGGCTTTGATTTTGCCATTTTCAATGAGAACGATGCCATCTTCGATGACGCCGTCGGTGATGGTCCAAACTTCTCCGTTGGTAATTGCGATCATATTTTCTCCATTAATAGCTCACACAAAGGCGTCATGATGTATGGATTTTGCTTTGCGTCTTTGCGAGCGGTTATTTCTTTTCGCCGTACAAGTTATCCAGTTTTTTGTAGAGTTCGCGGGTTTCTTGATATTGGGGCCGGTTCATCAGTTCGGTGATGTCTTCGGGGGTGCGTTGGGAAACGGGCCAGTTTTCTTCGGAGGCGACTCGCAGGGCAATCCGGGCGGCCAGGGTGGCAGCTTTGCGCAGATTTTCGAGACTCACTTTGTCGACGGTATCGTAATAAGTATGGCCGTAGCCCCGGCCCGTACGTGTGACGCGTACCGGTTCAACGCCAGCTGTGGCCACCCCGGCTAATAGGAAGGGAAAATGGTCTGAAGCCGTGTGGAATTTCTGGCCAATGGCAAAATCGAGACCCATATTGGCCTGATAGGTGTCAAACAAAGCTTGCAGACCGGGCCATTCGTGCAGGTTAATGTCTTTGGGCGCGTCACCACCCGCGGAATCCAGGTTCAGGTAGAAGCGCAGGTTTTTGAGTTCGTCGGTGTGTTCGGTGACGTAGGCGCGGGAACCGAGTAGCCCAATTTCCTCCACCCCCCACAAGACGAAACGGACTGTCCGGGGCAGGGGGACGGCGTATTTCTGCAAGACGCGGGCGGCCTCTAATACGGTTGCCACCCCCGAAGCCGGGTCAACGGCCCCTTGCGAAATATCGTGACCGTCATAATGGCTACCGAGCATCACGATCTCATCTGGGAATTCATCCCCTGCGAGTTCTCCCACAATGTTCCAGGAGGTCATTAGGGCCAATTGGTCGGTCGTCTTCAACCGAATTTTGACCTCCCCGTGTTTCTTGACCAACCGCTGGATGAAGGCCCCGTCTTCGTTGGTGATCGAGATTCCAGGGATTAGCGCCGCTTGCCCACCATGCCCAATCCCCCCGGTTGCGGGGCCGTAACCGGGATAATGGTTGACAAAAATGAACCCGGTCGCGCCGGCTAAAACGCTGCGGGTATATTTCTCTTTACGATGGACCCAACGGGGGAGGCCTTTAGGGTTGATCTCGCTGTTGGTCATTACGATTTTGCCCTGGATTTCATCCGCCTGGGTATCGAAATCGGCTGGCGCACCGGGCCCCATGTCGATGATTTCACCCTCCATTTCCACCGGCGGGGAGTGGGGCAGCGAGATACACGGGATTGTTTTCTGAATTGGGCTGATGATCTCAAATTGAGCTGTGCCCCGAGTCCAGCCCAGGTATTCAATCGGTTCCAAATGGATGTTGCTTAGGCCGTATTCCTTCATTTTTTCCTGAATGAATTCGGCCGACAGCCGTTCGCCCTCGGTCCCCCCAAAGCGCGAGCCAAATTCATCGCAGAGGGTCGTCAGGTTTTCGAGCACCGCGGTGCTGGTGAAACTATCGCCGACGATTTGTTGGTCAAGTTGCAGATATGGATTGGTCATGGTTTGTCCTTGTGATGGTTGAATGAAGTGGATTGCCAAAATTATACTTTATGGGTGTGATATGATTTTCTGCGATGGTTATTCGGACGAAAAAGATTCAACTCAGTTCGGGTAAGTGTACCTATGGGGAGGTGGGAACTGGAAAGCAGACGATTTTGGTCTTGCATGGATTTGCTTTTCGGGTAGGGATGACCCCTTTAATGACAGCCCTGGCTCCGGATTTTCGGGTGATTGCCCCCGATTTACCATTTGCCAGCCCGGAAAAATTCACCGCTGCGCATAGTATGGATGCTTATGTCGATTTTCTCCTGGAATTTGTTGATGCCCTCGGCTTGAAGAAAGTTTCCATCTTTGGAAACTCTGTTGGCGGGACCCTCGGGCTGTTCTGCTGTCTTGAAGATCCATATCGCTTTGAAAAACTCATCATTCGCTGCCCGGTGTGGAGCAGTAAGCAGCTCCCGTTCTATCTACGAATTCGTCCCTTGATAAATCTGCATCAACGCTGGTCCCAAAACCCGACCTATGCCCTCAAAATTTTGGAAATGTTCTATCGCATCAGCGCTAGGATGTCACCGATTTCAGCCCAAAACATTGATTCCCAACCCCATGATTTACTGCCCTTCGATCCCGATCACATCAACCCCACAATCTTGAGCAGTTTTCTCGGACATTTATTGCAGGTCGAGTTTGAAGCGCTGCTAGCCCACATTTCCACCGAAACGCTGATCTTGTGGGGAGGGCAAGATAGCTTTATTCAAAGCCGGTGGGGTAATCGGTTAGATTTTCTGCTGCCTAACTCAAAGTTTGTCGAGATGTCCGGTGAATATCACAACATCGCGACAGTAAAGATTCAGCGATTGGCGAATTCAATCATTTCTTTTGTGATTTCAAGGAAATAGGACGCAGATCTACGCAGATACCGCAGATTTGATTTTTTTCTGCGTTAATCCTGAAAATCTGCATCCCAAAAAGGTTTGCAATTTACTCATCTAACCTACCAGGCAGCAATTCCATCGGGAAGGCCGCCGGTTGGGCGCAGGTCGTACCCACCGCGATGTGCTGATTCTGGTCTGAGGCCTTATGTATCGCGTGCATGATGTCGAGCACATGGTGGCAGAGTTCACCGTTGGCCCGGTGGGGGCGGCCGGTGCGCAGGGCATAAGCCATATCGGCCACACCTAGGGACCGAGAGTTCTCAGCATAGCCGTGCGTCAGCGGAATATCGGCCCATTCATCCATTCCCGGACGGCGAACTTTAACTGGACCGCCAAATGTGTTGGGATCGGGCACACTCAAGGAACCGGTTGTGCCGTGAATTTCGATACAGGGCAGGTTATGGGCCCAAACATCAAAGGAAGTGATGATGGTTGCAATCGCACCCGACTCGAAATCCAAAACTCCGGCCACATGGGTGGGCACTGCGACGTCGATAACTTTGCCATATTGGAGTTCGCTAGTGATGGTCCGGGTGGGGAAGGTGACCCGGGTGGAACCCGTTACTCGTTTGATCGGACCCATCAGCGCGATCAGGGCAGTCAGGTAGTAGGGCCCCATATCGAACATCGGGCCGCCGCCGACCTGGTAATAGAATTCGGGTTCGGGATGCCAGCTTTCATGCCCGTGACACTGCATGAAGGCCGTCGCCGCGACCGGAGTGCCGATCCAACCGTCGTCGATGAGCTTGCGGCAAGTCTGCAAACCGCCGCCCAAAAATGTGTCTGGTGCACCCCCGACGAGCACGCCGTTTTCTTTTGCCAGGGCCAGCATTTTCTCCCCGTCTTCCCGTGTAATCGCCAACGGTTTTTCGTTATAAACTGATTTTCCCGCGGCAATGGCCTGAAAGGCAATATCAGCATGGGCATTGGGGGTGGTCAGGTTTAAGATAATCTCAGTTTCCGGATCGGCCAGTAGTTCGGCGGGGGTTTGTACTTTGGGGATGCCCCACAATTCAGCCTTTTCAGCCGCTCGTTCGGGGATTAAATCAGTAACGGCCTGGATATTTAAAATCTCAAAACTTTGGCCGCGCTCGATATAAATATCACTAATAAATCCCGCACCGATAATACCTACATTTACTGGTTTGGATGTCATTTGTTTCTCCAGGTATTTCAATAATACTTCAACTGTGGACGCAGATTTAAGCGAATAAACGCTGAAGTTTTGTGTTATCTGCGTCCCATATAAATTACTTGCTGGCCCACAGCATCCCGCGCTGAACGATCGTACGCGCTTCGGGGACATCGAAATCCTTGGCGACATGCCCCAGGGAGGTGTAAAACACCCGCCCCGCGCCCCACATTCGCTTCCAGATGACGGGGATTACGACTCCGTCGATCCAAGCGCAGTACTCCCCATGAAACGTTGTTGTCGCCAGAACTTCGTTGGAAGGGTCAACGTGCATGTAGTATTGCTCAGAGTTCATCGCGAAATCCGATAGCCCGGCCGTAATGGGATCAGTGTGATTGGTGATATTGACCTCGTAATCGATCACACCACCGGGATGGGCTACCCATTGTCCGCCGACCATAAATTGATAGTCCACATTATTACGGAACGAGTCACCCATCCCGCCATGCCAACCGGCGATCCCGACCCCGCTCTCGATCGTGGAGAGCAACCCCTTCTCCTGTTCGGGAGTGATGGTCCCCATCGTCCACACCGGGACGACTAAGTCCAGTGCCAACATTTTTTTCGTATCAAGATAGACATCCAGCGTGTCATAAATCTCGACCTCGTAACCATTTTCTCGTAAAAAAGGAGCAAAAATATCGACACATTGTTGGGGTTCATGGCCGTCCCATCCGCCCCACACCATGAGTGCTTTTTTCTTCATTGGTAGTACCTCCATGTTGGTTTGTTGTGCTCCAAATATTACTATGGTTGTTGGTGGTAAGCAATCGGAATTTGAGTAGTATTTTTAATGATGATGATCAGGTTAATAGATAGGGCCAACTTCACCCGATGCTCGAACCGATTTCGTTTATACTTACGGCATGACTGATCTCTCAATCACCCAAATTGACCTCCCCTCCGGGTTCATTGATCTCGGTATGGGCGACCCTGCTTTTGAGTTATTACCCCTTGAAATGATTCACCAATCCGCCGCGACCCATTTTTCAACGGGTGATCCGAGTTTCTTGCAATATGGAGCCGAACAAGGTGATCGTTATTTTCGCGGTTCCCTGGCTAATTTTCTCACGAAGTCTTACGACCTGCCGGTGGACTCTGATCAACTCTTTGTGACGACCGGGGCTTCAGCTACCTTGGATTTAATTTGTACGTCATTCACCCAACCAGGGGATGTGATTTTTGTAGAAGAACCCTCCTACTTCCTGGCGCTGCGGATTTTCAAAGATCATGGTTTACGCGCAATCGCGATTCCAATGGACGAGGATGGATTGTCTTTGAAGGTTTTGGATGAGAAATTGACTGAATTCAATCCGAAGTTTGTCTATACGATCCCAACCTTCCAGAATCCCAGCGGCGTGACCCTGACCCCAGCGCGCCGCGACCATTTGATCGCACGGGCACAACGGCATAATTTCCTGATCGTTGCAGACGAGGTTTATCATTTTTTGGCTTATGCCTTGGTGCCCCCGCGTGCATTTGCAACCTATACCGCTCAGGTGGAACAGATTATCTCGGTGAACTCATTTTCGAAAATACTGGCCCCCGGTTTGCGACTAGGGTGGGTCCAGGCTCACGAAAATATCATTAAGCGATTAACAGGCAGCGGTCTGCTTGAGAGTGGTGGGGGTGTAACCCCATTTACTTCAGCGTTGTTACGAAATGTGATCGAGTCGGGAGGATTGGCGGCCAACATTGCCAATCTACGTCAGGAATATGCCGCGCGCCGCGATGCTTTGGAGGCAGCCTTAGGCACATATCTCCCCATGGCTGAATACCAGGTACCTCCGGGCGGATTTTTCTTTTGGGTACGACTTCCGGGGATAGATACGGCTACATTACGACTCAAAGCCCAGGAATTTAACGTTGGTATCCGCCAAGGAGGGCTTTTCTCCAGTAATGCAGGGTTATCTAATCACATCCGGTTAGGATTCTGTTTTTATGATTCGGGAACACTTCGAGAAGGGGTCAAACGTCTCCGGGATTGTCTGGAGAAAAATTTTTAGGATTTCTAAATGTTTAGTAGCGTTACAGTATGCCCGGTTGCCGCTAAAAACCTGTGAATATCTTCCATTGCGATGACCAGGGTCGCGGTGTTGATCAGCGGATGACATTGGATGGCATCTGACGCCCAAATATCTTGATCGATTAGCACATTCACTTTATGTTCTTGGTCGTTCATCAGAGCGAGTAGGGATACGGCACCTGGTTCTACCCCGAGAATATCCATTAGACGCCGGGGTGAAGCCAAAGAAAGCCGAGATTCGCCGATGCTATGGGCTAATGATTTCAAATCCAAAGATTTCGAATCATCGAAAATTAACAGATAATAACGTTTCCCTTTTTTAATCTGTAAAAATAGATTCTTGACCGTCGAACCTGGTAATGGAGAAATAAGCTGCCGCGCCTGGTCGCTGGTGTATACGGCAACGTGATCGTGCCGTTCATATGCGATTGATAATTGGTCTAGGAATTGGAAAATATCTGCTTTCATATTTTCATCGAGTTTACCACGATCAGGGAGATCGGGTCTATTTTTTACATTTGCGCGGAGGAGTACTTCGTTTTCCTAGTTAGTCTCGAAAAAAATACAAAAAAATCCCACCCAAGGTGAGATTTTTAGTACCCCTAATGAGACAGATTCCCAACACCACCCTTCCCAAATTCTAGGGGAAAATATGGCTCAATCGTGTTTCTTGTTCAGAATCTTAATCTGAAGATCCGAAGGCGTCAAGCAATCCCAGTGTTACTCAATTTTCCCTTCCCCAAAATAAAGGTCATAGCCTGTTTGCAGGATAATCCCTTTCAGTGAAAAAGCAATGGGTTTTGCAACTCCCGTTGCCATTTTCTGAAAAAACACAATTTTGAAGTTTAAAGTACTTTGTGCTCTGATTGCACAAAACTTACGTTAAGTAGCAGCCACTTTCATATTGTCCATAATGTTTTGAAACGAACCATTGCATTTTAG
This sequence comes from uncultured Anaerolineales bacterium, assembly GCA_964453155.1. Classification (GTDB taxonomy): domain Bacteria; phylum Chloroflexota; class Anaerolineae; order Anaerolineales; family UBA11858; genus CAYVQU01. The sequence continues at coordinate 7,982 of CAYVQU010000216.1, forward strand.
ATGCAATAAAAGCACATCTATACCCCACTTGCTACTGGGTAAACAATCCGCTCACCATAACCAGTAATAATCTTTATATGCCGGCTCAAG
>CAYVQU010000217.1:0-8048 GCA_964453155.1 uncultured Anaerolineales bacterium
CCTATGTTTTTCGTTAATTTTCTGTTCTACCGCTACTTTTTGAGATGACACTAAATAAATTATTTATTTTTTCTGATTTTGGGCTTTAACCATTCCCCCACAAGTTGACAGCATAGGCAATTAATTCCCGCCGATTAGCCAGACACAGCTTATTGGTAATGTTGTGTAAATGGACGTTTACGGTACTCCGGGAGATATGTAAGGTTTCCCCAATTTGGGCATTGGTGTAACCTTGCCCAAGAAGTTTCAGAATTTCCTTTTCCCGCTGCGTCAAATCTTCAGTTTTGGCCTCGGGGGTCTCATCATCAATCCCATTGCGGACTGACGCCATCAGTCGGGCGGCAATCCGGTCAGGCAGATAAGACCCTCCTCTATAGACGAGGCGAATGGCGTTTAATAATTCCTCGGTATCGGTGGCTTTGGTCAGATAGCCGACGGCGCCGGCCTGGATCGCCCGGATGATCTCCGCATCTTCTTCGAGGCTGGTAACAACCAAAATTTTAACTTCGGGAGACCAAGTCAATATGACTTCAATGGCTTCTATTCCCCCACAACCGGGCATGAGCAAGTCCATTAGGATGACATCTGGTTGCAGTTCACGGGCTAATACTTGCGCTTCATAGCCATCGGTGGCGGTTCCCACCACGGTCAGATCGAATTCGGTTTCAACCGCCGCGACTAAGGCCCGGCGCATTAATGGATGGTCATCGACAACCATCACCCGGATGTTCCTGGTCATTTTAGTGACTCTCCATTTCGAATTTAATTGTGGTTCCTGAACCTGGAGCGGATTCTAAAAATAGCGCCCCGCCCAACTCTGCCGCACGGCCCGCCATGTTGGGCAAACCCATCCCCGGAGAGCTGAGGGTTTCAATATCGAGGCGACCTGTTTGGGATCGGGGAAACCCCTGACCGTCATCAGTCACTTGCAAAGAAAGATAGGCCGGCCGACATTGAATATAGATCCCAATACACTGGGCTTCGGCATGTTTGAGGGCGTTGTTCAGGGCTTCTTGAGCAATATAGTAAACCCCAATCTCTTGGGGTTTTGACAGATTGCTGCGGCCATCGATCTGAAATTCAATTTCAATACCGGCGCGCCGTTCCACATTCTCCAATCGAGATTGGAGCACTGCAATCAAATCGGTTTTTTCATCTGGAGTGACCTGGAGTTCGTGCAGCAGCAGTCGCATTTCTTTATGGGCCAGGTCAGTGCCATCCACCAAGATGTTTAATAATTCGGGCAAAGCTTCATAGCGTTCATTTTTGAGCATGTACAGGGCCGATTTGGCCGATAAGGATAAACTTTGAATGGATTGGGTCATCGAGTCGTGGAGGTCGCGCGCCAGGCGGCGGCGGGCTTCGATGGCGGTTAATTCAAGCAGGACTTCTTCAGCGCGTTTGAAATCCGAAATATCGTGGAGCACAAACAAAGTCGTCCCGGTTTGCAATGCGATTTTTTTTATTGTAATCAGAAAGGTTTTTATCTCACCCTGTTTCGTTAGCACTATTGTTTCACGGTTCGTGATCTCGCCCTGATTTTCGAGTTCGCCCTGGTCGAAAAAATCGTCTGAAATGAAATTATAGATGGTTCCCAACTGCTCTAATTCTTCAACCGTGTAACCGGTAACCGGTTCAATTGAGGGGGCAATGTAGACAAATTCACCATCATCCGCCGTAATAAAAACGAGATCGGGCATGGACTCAATCGTAATCCGGTGCAATTCCTCCGATTCGAGTAAGGCCGCTTCGATTTGCCGGTAATCCGAAATATCTTGCAGGGTTCCGACAATCAACTCCGGCTCCCCAGTTTCTGAAAAGGTAGTTTCACCCCATAAATAAATGTTTTTGACTTGCTGGGTATCCTGGGAAATCAGGCGAAACTCGATTTCAAAGCGAGGCAACCCAAACGCCGAATCAGATGGATCCGGCACGATGAGATGGCGATCATCGGGGTGGATAAGGTCTACGAAACGACCAAAAGAGGGTTTATATTCGGCCGGATCAACCCCAAAAATTCGATACAATTCAGCCGACATGAATACTTCATCCGTGCCAAATTTCCACTCATAATGGCCGACTTTAGCAACCCGCTGCGAGTTGGCCAAACTACGTTCACTACGGGCCAGGGTTTCGGCAACCCACTTGCTTTCAGTAGCATCGCGGGCAACTAGAACCACTCCCGGGATATCTCCATTTTGGTCATAATAGGGAGAATAACCCACATCCATGAAACGTCTTCCCGTGCCAGAATACTCAAACCAAGCCTGATAACGAACATTCTCACCAGCCAGGCATAAGTTTAGGCGAGGCTGAACGACTTCTGTAAAAACATCATCCCCTAATAACTCAGCCATCGAATGACCGATAATGTCAGTCCGTTCAACCAAATGGGCGGCTAAATAGGCATCGTTCACTGCCTGAAAAACGTAGTTGCGATCCACATAAGCCATGTGATCGTTAGAGGCGGAGACAATTTCCTCGTAGCGGCGTAATACCTCCGTCGCTAACACTCGATCAGTAATATCACGGTGCGATTCAACGATTCCGGTGAGCTGCCCTTCTGAATCGAATAAAGGTGAAGCGACAATCTCCAGTTGACATTCCTGCCCATCATTCTGAATATGCTTGTGAACTACTGTGACGGGGGCCAATTCAGTCTGAACCGCTTTCAGGGCACAAGTACAGGTCTCCGGATCGCAGGGTTCAATACGACGATGAGATAACTGATAACAAAACAGTGAGGTTGGGGGCTGATCAGAGCCATATTTCTCACGCATGGCTTTATTGGCCCACATTACCTTATAATCAGTATTAATGAGCACCACGGGATCGTTCATCCCATCGAGGGTGGTCTGCATTAATTCCAATGTATTTTGGCGGTCGGCCTCGGCCTGTTTCCGTTCAGAAATCTCCTTTTGCAACTGTTGATTCTGATCTTCGAGTTGGCGGCGTAAATTCTGCAAAACCAGGTGTTTATCCACTCGCGCCACAACTTCTAACGGCTGAAATGGTTTGGTAATGTAATCCACCGCATTGAGATCGAAACCCTGGAGGATATATTCGGTTTCATCTAAGACACTGAGGAAGATAACAGTCATCTCAGCGGTCAAATCCCGCGCCTGTAACTGCTGGTACACTTCATAGCCATCGATATCGGGCAATTTGATATCTAGCAAAATAAGATCGGGGCGGATGCGCTCAGCGGTTTCCAAGGCCCGGCGACCGTTTTCGGCCACCAGCACTTTGTATCCGCTTTCACGTAAATACTCGAAGAGCACGCCTAAATTTGCGGGTTCATCATCAACAACCAATATGGTCGCTTGTGGTTTTGAGCTCATGTTTCACTTTTTTTGATATAAGGTCAGGACCTGAATTATTTTTTCTTGCTGAAAACCTTGCGCCAATTCTTGAATTTGCTTCACAAAGGATTTTACTCGATCATTCTCATTCTGTAAGTTAATCAATTTTTCTCGCAGGGTTTCAATATCGCCGATCGTGGCCAAGTTCAGTAAATCTGCAATTACCTCCTGAGCGGGCAGTTCGAGCGCATTTGAGGTGGCCGTTTTTATTTCAAGTTCCACATCAGCAATTGATCTCCAGGGGATTTCCAGCAACTCACCGAGAAGTTCAAGCAAATTATTCGCATCCACCGGCTTAGGCAGGAAAGCATCGGCGCCAGCCTGCAAGCTCTGTTTATGATCATCGGCATAGATGCTGGCTGAAGTCGCAATAATGGGAATATTATTCAAGGCAGATTCTCTTTTGATCGCCCGGATAAAATCAAAACCATCCATCCCGGGCATCACTAAATCTGTTATGACTGCCGCAGGATGATTTTCGTTAATTTGGGTTAGCCCAATCGAACCGCTTTCCGCCTCCAAAATCGAAAAACCCAGTGGTACTAATAAATCTCGAAAGACCGCCCGGTTTTCCGGGTGATCATCCACAATCAGGATTTTCGGATGACGGCCATTCAACAGCAAGGTTCTCTGGCCAGTAGGCTTTTCATCTTCCGGCTCGTATTCCACACCTGCTAAAGTCACCTCGAACCAGAACCTACTACCCTCCCCCGGCGAGCTCTCTACCCGCAAATCGCCCCCCAATAACCCTACTAAATTATGACTGATGGCTAACCCCAAGCCTGTACCCGCTGCGTGAAGCTGCTGGTGACCAACTTGAATAAACGGGTCAAAGATTTTCCCAATTTCATCGGGAGAAATGCCGATGCCGGTATCGGTCACTTCAAACTGCAGGTGGCAAGCCGAAGCTTGTAGATACTGAGTTTCAACCTTTAATCCAACTTTGCCACGCTCAGTAAACTTGACCGCATTCCCTAACAAGTTCAACAAAATTTGGCGCAAGCGGCGTTCATCCGTGTGGACATATTCCGGCAGGTCATCAGAGAAGGAGACTGCGAACTCGATTCCTTTGCTCTCAGCTCTCACCTGGACAATCTCGCCGACATCTCGCAAAAATGCCGGGAAATGGAATTTGGTCGGGTAAAGTTCGACCGCGCTGGCTTCGATTTTAGAAAGATCGAGCACATCGTTGATCAATGCCAGGAGATGTTTGCCACTGGCTTCAATAGTCCGTAAACCTGCAGCTTGTTGACGGGTGGTATAGGGGTCGCGCTGGACGATTTGAGCATACCCCAAAATGCTATTCAAAGGTGTGCGGAGTTCGTGGCTCATCGTTGTCAAAAAGGTACTCTTGGCTTGGTTGGCAATCTCAGCGTCATTTTTCGCAATGAATAACTCTTCTGTTCGTTTGGCAACCATCTCTTCGAGATGTTCTTGATGTTGACGCAGTTGTTCATATGCATCTCGAAGACTTGTAATCATGTGTGCCAGCGATCACAAAAATCGCGATCGCCGCCATCATTGACAACAATGACTTCGAATTCATCCCGGGCATAAGCCAGGCAGCTGAGGGCCTGCAGACATGCGCCTAACTGTGCCTCCCGGTTGAAGGTTGGGACAATGACCGAAAACTTATAGAGACTCATTTTTGACAGCCGGTGATGTTTTAGCCTCGTTTATTCGTCATTTGGCAGCTGATATGAGCAATCAGGCCCACGAGAAAACCCAGCCCACTGTAAAAATAGTACAGCCAATGCCAGGGCAGCACGCACAGGGTGAAGAAAATGCCGCGTTTGTCCAAAAAGAATCGATAAACCGCAAAATTGATGACCACCAATAAAACGGCTGCGACGCCAGCAGCAATGGATAGACGCGGCAGCCAAAATGACCCGATCAGCACCAGAAAAAGGGTAAAAATCAGAACTACACTGATGCGATTGGACCAGTTTAGATTCAGTTCGCTGGGAAAAACTCGATTCTGAAGATTGATGCGGGTCCAGGGAATGGCCCGGTCGAAGATATCGGTCTTTATCAAAGAAGTTGGTGTCCAGCGTTTTAGATGTTGGACTTGCAGCCCTTTCAACAGCCGAATTTGATATCCGGCTTTCCGGATTCGATACCCCAGTTCAATATCTTCGATCGCTGGGCGGTCATAGACCGGGTTGAAACCACCTAAGTCCAAGAATATCTCTTTGCGGATCGCGCCACAGGCTCCCCAAAATGTGGCCGCCTCAATATTTCCGGATTGATGTACATAGTGATGGAGTAGATTCTTATATTGTGAGACGAAATTTGCTGCCCCAGGTTCATCATCATAAGAGCCGATCAAAGCGGCCAGCTCAGGCTCATCTGTAAATATCGAGGAAATGCGTTGAAAAACATCTACCGGGACACGTACATCCGCATCGACAAAATAAAAAATATCGCCGACCGCCATCTGAGCACCCAAATTCCTGGCCTGGGCCGGGCCGCAGCGCTCTGGCATCGCTAATACTTTGACTCCATGTTCTTGAGCGGCGAGCGCAGAGCCATCATCATCGCCATTGGCCACGACAATAATTTCAAACGGTTGGGGGTTGGCGGTGGACAGACTATGCAGACAACGGATAAAATTCTCCCCACCGTTATAAACAGGAATAATTGCCGAAATTTTCATGCTTGTTTGGCGTCCGATGTAGAGGCTGATTGGGTGAGATAATAGCGTTTGAGCCAGAAAATGGGTCGTAACACATAATATAGGGGAAATAGATAATCCGGCAGAGGGTAATCCCGCCAATCAAAGGGATCCAGCCAGGCCAAAACAAGATCATAAATTTTCGTTTTCCAACCGATTTTTAATTGCATTCGATAACGGGTTTGCGAAATGAGCCGAAAGCGGCCTTTTAGATTAATCTCATCTTCAGGGTTTTTAATGATTTCTATCCCGGTTTGCATGAGTTTTTTCCGCACTTTGTCGGGGCGATCTGCTGAATGAAATTCTTCAGGGATTGCAATTCCCATCAGTTCATGGGTCAAATCAACGGCTTGATAAACGGGGCGTTCCAATCCCCATTTCTGCGCCTCCTGGATCACTAGATCCCAATCCATTTGGATTTCACCGCCCACGTAGGCCGCGATATCTACCAGCCATTTCAGCCGATACCAGCCGTGATAGGCCCCATGCGTACACAAATAGATGAAATGGTCGTGATCTGAAAATGTGGGGATCTCAGTATTGGCAAGCTGTACCCATTTTATCCGTTGGAAGGCCTGGTTTTCAAAACTTACTGGGGGGAAATGGGGATGGACATTCGTACGCCAATGTAATTCAACCTGCACTTTCCGATCGGGATGAACAAAGGTGTAGTGATGCTTCACCCAGGCATAAGCCCGGGACTGACGCGGCGTGAGTTCAAAATCCGGCTCGATGATTTGATAGCCAGTACCAAGGAGGGTCTGTGCGGCCAGCTCGAATTGATGCGGCTGGACCAGGAGATCGATGTCTTTGGATAGCCGCCACCCAATCCCCCCGAAAAGCTGAACGGATAATACTGGCCCTTTGTAAAAAATTACCTTAATCCCCTCTCTTTGAAGGAGCCGGTGGGTGTGGATGGTTTCAGCAGTCAATTGCATTTCATTCAGGCCCGTTTGCCCTCTTTGCTGCCGTAAATGATGCAAAAACGCTTTCGGAACAAGATCTTGTGCGCAGCGATCCAGGTTTTGATAAGCCAGACTGGCGATTCGGTGCCAGTTGATCAAGTACCGTACTCGCTCCCACTGAATATTCTTTTGACAGGTATCTCTCAAGATCGCAGCCTGGCGCGCAGTCATAACAGGCGTTACAGCCATCAAAGTAAGTTCAAGTTCAGGGGGGAATGCGTTCCGCGAATAGGCTCTCATAAACCACTAGGATTCTACCAATAATTCTCCGGCTATCCGGTACAATTATCGCATATTACAAAAGGAGCCGCTCCATGCCCGATTGGAAACAACTTCCTGTCAATCCCCCAGAGCCGAATTTCGATAATCTCTTAGCCGTCTTCCAGCGTGAAATCCCCGACCGACCAACGCTTTTTGAGTTTTTCCTGAATGACCGCCTGTATTCTAAGCTGGCACCCCAACCGGAAGGCGCGTCCGAAGCACCCTATGCGGCCCAGCGTCAGGTCATGCAAGCCTATTACCGGGCTGGATATGACCATGTGAATGTGTTGGTTCCTGGCTTTGAATTTCCCTCGCATCGCACGTACGATACGACGACAATTTCCATGAACACAGGGGGAATGATCTCCAACCGGGCCTCCTTCGCAGCCTATCAATGGCCGGATCCAGAAGCCGCCGATTATGCCATTTTGGAGGCCCTGGCGATCGCGGCTTCTACAAAATTAGATTGCAATTGGAGGGCATCAGCGTAGGCCGAACGGGCGGCTTCATACCGGCTCAACTGCTGGTTCGCTTTCCCTAAATTATAGAATAACAAAGGATCAGCATCATCGAGCGCTATGGCTGCTTGATGATATTCATTGATTGCCTGTTGGTACCAGTCGATTAAATAATAAGCATCCGCAAATATAAACAACCTAATTTTTTTGAGAATTGTAGTTGGGGTGCTCTCAAATATCTAAAAATTGTAGTATTCAAAAGTGTATTATAGTGACAATACCTTCGCCAAAAAGGCGGATAAAAACGGCTTCTCGTAGTAAAGTTGTG
>CAYVQU010000218.1:0-7945 GCA_964453155.1 uncultured Anaerolineales bacterium
TTTTTTTGAGTTTTTGTGGGGTGAAAGTTCCCAGGAAACTCCTGATAGGTCATTTTGCGAGGGCCATATAGTTCAAAGTTTCTGGGGAACTGGCTCTGCCACAGCATTTCTCAAAGAGCCTGAAAATCTTGAGGTTCAGACCAGATTTACGCCGGGGAATTTCATTCCCCGGCTAGCGAACCACGCCCGAGTAATCGGGCTGAGGGTTGTAATATAACCGGATTAATCCGATGCGGTTTGGTAACCCGGACAATGTCCGGGTGATCTTATAGCGAATACAATTCCTTGAGTAAGCCCTCGATTTCATGGGTCGGAGGGGGATCGATGATCATGAAAGTAAAACCTTTGCCGCCAAGTCCCTTAGCGATAGTCCGGGCACCTTCGGCGGTGACATAAACCTGGCACAACTTGCCGCCGTCGCGAATTCGTTTAAGCAGGGGCAGCCACTGATCGGGCGGGGGTGCGCCATCGCCGGGGATCCATTGGATGCCGCGCAGGTTTTCAATTGCCAGCATCATGTCCAGATGGGGGATCTGACCCTTGCCGTCCAAATGGTAGAAACCGTGATCCAAATGGTTGCAAATCGTCTCCAAGTCGGGCAAAACAAAGCGTTCGAACATCGGCGGGGAGATCATATAGGCAAAATCAGACTGGAGCATGTAATACTTGCCTGGGGCCCACATTGGAGCCCAGGAGGTGGTGCCGTTGTCAGCGGTTGTAATGATCTCGAAGAGTTCCTCGTAATACCGTAGCCAGAGTTGGGTGATTTGGTCTACCAAGCCGTCGATAACTTCGGGAGCATCGTAGAGATCCATGAGTAGATTTTGGGTGCCGCGCAGCGAGGCCAGGATGTCGGCATTGCCCCCTAAATCGGTGGTCGCGACGGTAATGTCGGCTCCCCAGCGTTCAACCGCACGCTGGGTCAGGGCTCTCACCCAGCGCCACCAATAATTTCCAGGATCATATCCCAGTTGAATATCAGCCAAAGCATGGTTTTCAGGGGGTTCGAACCAGACGGTATTTTCATCGGCCCCCACCTGGGCTCCCTGGAATCCGGCCACGATCCCGGCTCCAAAATTGGGCCACCAGCGCGGCCAGGAATCACCATAGTAGGTCACGTTTTCGAGAATGTCTTGGTAGTAGTCGATGACTGAGTCTACCGGGAAAATGTCTTTTTCTACATCCCAACCCTCAAACTGGGGGACGAACGAACGACCCTGCCACTCATAGACATCGACAACGACCATCGGGCGGTCAAGCTCATGGTGCCACCAGGCGGTCCAATCGGTTTGGATGCGGTCCCAATCTTGGGGGGTGAATTTCAAATTTGGTTTCATTTTTTATCCTTTATGGTGATAAACGAATAAAGCATATTCGAAACTGTAATTTTAAACAGGCTGCTTGGAGGTAATTTTGGGACGCGGATTATTGCGGAAAACGCGGATAAATTTGCTCAAAAATCTAATTTCTTGGAAATTTCTGTACGTGTCAAAACGATCTTGAACATTTCAAAATCAACCCAACTTATCACAAAGAACACGAAGGATCACAAAGCTTTGTGGTTTTCACTGTTTCTGTTCAAAATGCCCATGACCATTAAATTTTCTTGGGAACTTCTTACATTTCCGCCTATATCTGCACTCGTCCGCGTCCTAATATATGAAGTTATTTGGCAACCAGATTGCGGGTGGATATGAAGAATGAATTAGACTGATCGAGCCACATACTCGCCATGATGATCCGGGGCGACAAACTCGTTGTTTTCGGCGATCAACCGGCCGCGGGCGTAGGTTTTAACCGGATACCCGGTTAATTCCACCCCGTCATAGGGGGTGTAATCGACGTTTTCGTGGAGCACCTCGGTTGATAGGGTGACTTTTTTATGGGGGTCAAAGAGCACGATATCGGCATCGGCACCGGGGGTGAGACTGCCTTTGTGGGGATACATGTGGTAGACCTGGGCCGGACCGGTGGCACAAACGTCAACCCATTGGTTGAGCGTCAGGTGACCAGTGCGGACTCCGAAGGTATACAGCAGGGCCGGGCGGCCTTCGATACCAGGCATGCCACCCGGAATTTGGGTGAAGGGCGGCGGATCGTCGAGGGGCTGCCCGAGATTTTTGACGCCGTCATAGAAAAACGGACAATGATCGGTGCCCATGACGCGGAAGGATCCATTGCCTAAAACTTGCCAGAGGGCGGTTTGATCGGTGGCTTTACGAAGGGGTGGGGAACAAATATATTTGGCGCCTTCGAAGCCGGGTTCAGCATATCTTTCGTCTGCCAAGAGCAAATATTGAGGGCAGGTCTCGCCGAAGACAGTTTGACCGCGTCCTTGCGCCCGGTAAATGGCTTCAGCCCCTAACTGGGTGGAAACGTGCACGATCAACACTGGGGCCTCGGCCACGTCGGCCAGCGCGATGACCCGTTCGACGGCTTCCCCTTCCGACGCGGCTGGACGGCTGAGGGGGTGGAACCGGGGTTCGGTGTTTCCCGCGGCGATGAAATCGGCCCGGAGCTGGTTGACGATGGCGTCATTTTCGGCGTGAACGATGGTGAGCCCCCCCGCTTGCCCGACTGCTTTTAGAGCCTGCAGTAGTTGGGCATCATCCAGGCGCATCCCATAGGTGGTATAGCATTTGAAGGAGGTCAATCCGGCCTCCATGACGGCGGGGATTTCAGCCAGGGTAGCCGCGTCGATCCGGTCGATGGACATATGAAAGGAGAAGTCGATCACCGCTTTGCTGGCGGCCAAAGCGCGGCGAGTCTCCAGGGCTGCCACCAAACTCTCATCAGCCATGGGTTCCACAAATTCGATCACTGTGGTTGTTCCGCCAATGGCCGCGGCCCGGGTGCCGGTGAACCAATCATCGCTGGAGGTTCCCGCGGGGGTGGGCATTTCCAAATGGACGTGCGGATCGATAAATCCGGGTAATACCAATAAATCGGTGGCATCGACCATTTGTGCACCAGAAAATCCCTGACCAATGGCTGCGATCTTTCCGGCCTGAATTCCAATGTCGGCCTGGAAGGTATCAGCGGCAGTGACGAGGGTTCCATTTTGAATGACAAGATCAAATTTCATGAGAATCACCTAGAATGAATGAGGTACTTATAATGTCTTGTTATCCTACCATAGGAGCGTACCCCGTGAAGCGTGATACGTGAATGTGGTAAATTATCCTGTTTCAGGCTTTACGCTTCACGTTCGAAATGCCAACTCGGCCGACAAATCCAGATACAATTTTACGGCCTCCGGCGGCACATTGTAGGGAATATGGTTGCCAATACACATCATATAACCGCCCGACATCAGACCAGTCGCAACCATGGATTCCACCATGGCCCGAATTTCGGTCGGATCGTTGCGCATCAACACCCGGTTATCGCCCTCTCCGGCGATGAAGGGGTTATCATAGCGTTGGGCGATGGCTTTGTAGTCGGTGAAGGGTTCGCTGATGATGCCCCGAGCCCCACAGGCCATGACATCATCGACGAAAGCGTCTACGCAGCCGTCCACCATAAAGATCACTTCTTTGCCAGCCTGTTTCAAAATATCCCAAAATTCTTCGTAGCGCGGGAAGATGTGTTTGTGCATCCATTTGGGGCTGCAGACCGGGCCAGTGGATAACACAATATCGTCGTGGCAGATTACAAAATTGACCGGCAGACGGGCAAAAGCGCGGAAAACCCGCCGGTTGATCTCAGCAAACTCAGCCATGATACGGTCAAATTCCAGTTCCAGACATATTGCCAGAAAATTCTCGTAACCAAAAACCAGCAGGGGCCACATGAACATGGTGTTATAGAAAAAAGCCGACTTGGAGGCCTCGGGACGCGGGTGTTCGGCCCAATCTTTGTGGAGTTTCTGCAGGTACCGTTGATAAATGATCTCTTCACTGCCATAATCACCATCCTCGACCACCTGCCAGCCGGTGAAGTCGCCCTGTTCCAAGGGGCTGAATCGTAGCATTTCTTCCTGAGATTCAAACCGGCGGCTGGCAACATCTTGCTGCCAGTGATCCCGGTATTCGTCACCCCACCGGCCTTTGGATTGATCTGTTTGGGTTTCTGGCCGGGGGATGGGATCATCGGTTGGAGGGATTTTCAGGTCAAGTTGGGGATACAACGCTTTCAGTTTCAACCGGCATTGACGGGGATAGCGATAATAGTCGATACCGGTCAGGTAGGTTTCGGCATCGGGATTGGACCAATGTTCCCAATGTCCGATTCGTTTGGGACCCAGACCCATAAAGCTGGCGTAGCGGTCGGTTGTCATCTGATTTACCCCTTCACAACATCCATGGCGATCGCGGCCCATTTACTCAAACGCTGCGGTTCGTAGCGGACGGTGCTGATATCTTTGAGGATGATTTCCAGGGGCGTTCCCTGGGCCGCACAAATAGCGTGAGTCTGAGTTAGATCATCTCGCACAAGTTGCGCATCGAACTGATCCATAGCGACCAAAACCGGATTGGGTTTGCGGGAGAACACATAGTCCGAGCCAATTTCGGCCGCACCGCGGGCCTGATCGACCCAGGGACTCATTGATACTTTGCGCACATTGGGAATTTGCCGAACTTTGTCCATCCGATCGTCTAGCGGATCGCAGCAGCCGTAATACACTAAGCCGAATCGCTCGCAAATTTGACGGGCATACTCGACTTCGAATTCGGCGAACATTTTCGGCGAGACGGTGGACAACATTTGGGCCAGGCCGAACATCCACATATCTTGCGTGCGCGGTTTTTTGGGATTGTAGTCGGCTGCGGGCAACTCATCGGTATAAGCCCCGGTGCAGTGGATCAGATTTTGGGGGCCGGATAACAAGCCTTGTTCTTCAAGTTGGTCGAGCATCGTCAGATAACCGGTTGTCATCCGGGCCAGCATCTGATGAACATAATCTGGCCGGTCGATCAACGCATACAAGGCATTTTCGACGCCCATCCACTGAGAGATGACATCCCAGACGGAGAGATAAGGGTCAGCCCCCCACAAAACGACCTCCAATAGCCCGTCAAAAAGCTCCTGCGCAACGGCCATCCGGCGCTCGCTCTCGGCTGCATCGTGACGGATGGCGGGCATTTTGATCTTTTCAAGATCCGCTTCAGTTTGAAATTGATTTTCATATCGGTGGCTGACGACCTCATTCGCTGAGTCAGTTGCGGTGGTATCTTCTTGGACCGTGACCCCAAAACCGGTATTGTGGATCGCCTTTGGAACCCGAATGAAGGGTTCAACTACCATATCGACGGGAAAATGGTGCCACTGGTAGAGAGTCCGGCGTAACTGCTGCTCGTAAGCGCGGCAGTCGGCATCTTCGCAGCGCAGCGTTAACTCATCATTGATATTCATTTCGTTCCAGCAGACCTGGTCGATCATGACCATGGGGCGTTCCGGTTTTAGGGCGTTTAATTTACGCCATAGTTCGCGTTTGTTTTCCTGGATTGGCAGCGCCGCAATTTCGGCAACTTCGGCTGCTAACTGGTAGATGATTTTTTTGTCTTTAGAAGGGAGCACCAAATTCTCCTTTATAGAAAATTTTTAGGACGCGGATAAACGCGGATTCCACGGATAAAACCCCAAAATCCGAGTTCAGCTTGCTTATCTATGCTTCATTTGTTCCCAAGGGTTATTTTCGAATACCCTTTTTGGGAAAGGCATGCCTCAGCGGAGTTCCAATGCCGCCCGGATCATGGCAAAATACCCCTCATCGGGGACATAATCGGGGACGGAGTTACCGGTCCCGAGCGCGTAGCCGCCGCGGTTTGCCGTTTGTTCCAGCATGGCCTTGGAACGCGCGTAAACTTCCTTTGGAGTGGCGCGGCACACAAAATCAACATCGATCCCACCGATAATGGCAAATCGATCGCGATATTTCTCATAGGCATCTTCCACGGCCAAGATGTTGTCTTCATAAGAGTGCCGGGCATCGAAGCCGATCGCCGCCATATCCTCTACGATACGCTCAAAATGGCCACAAGAATGCAGCATCACCGGCTTGCCCGCGGCGTGAACGGTTTCTACGATCCGTTTATGCCACGGGAAAACGTATTTACGCATCTGACGGGTGGAAAGCATGGTTTGGGTTTTGTAGCCCCAATCATCGTTATCGATGCAGGCCCCCACTGCAGGATGCGCGGCTACAATTTCGTAGTACCGCACCAGGCTGGCCCCCACCCGGTCGAAGATATCGCCCACCAAAGCCGGATCATCGGCCAGGAGATAGCATAATGTTTCGAAACCGACGATCTCAATGACGTTTTCAAGTACCCCGCAGGGGCCGTAAGGCATCAGTTTCATGCCGGTGGGGAGTTCGGCCGCCAGTGCATCCAAAATCGCGTAATCAGCCGTCTCTGGATCGGGCCATTGGTAAGCTTCGAAGGTGGCCCGGTCGGAGATCATTCCCCCGGTATTCATGGAAATCGTGGTTGTATCGTAAGTGCGATATGATGGGAATTCAAAATTGGGGATCAGCACATTGATATGATCGTAACCGGCCCGATAATAGGCCTGCATCACCTGCCGCTGGGCCGCATAGGGTGCGCGGGCCTCGGTTTCTGTTTGGGGTGCCAATTTGTTATGAAGCCGATCATTTAGGAAAAACTCGAACAGGGTCGGCCGGTCGGGGATTTCGCGGTGGAAAATGGCTAAGAGATTATCAAAATTGGGTTTCGGGTCGGGGAGGGGAAGGTGATTTGAAGAGGTCATTTTTCTATCCCGGTCATATGGAGTCGCAGTTGGATATGCGGTAAGTATAAAACATCCTGGGGTTTCGTGGGGGGCGGTTATGATATCTTTGTCAGAATTTTGTCAGCTGTTTTTCAGGCCGCTATCAAGCTAAATCGGGCCAGACTCAGTATCCTTGGATCAAGTCAAACAAAATGATTCGAGAAGGAGATTTACCGATGAATGCTAAAAAATTATTTATGATGATCGTAGTTTTGTTCTTGGTTGCCTGTGCCCCTCAAGCTGAGCCCGAATTGATAAATGAACCCGCGGTGCAAGAAGCCCCTCGGGAAATTGTGGTTGAAAAAGAAGTGGAAAAAGTCGTCGAAGTGGGAGAGACTGCCGCCGATTCAGAGACAACTGCCCCCATTGCCCAGGAACCACTGCCGACACCGGCCCCAACCATGATCGCCGTCCAAGGTAGCGAGACTGCGCCGGTACCGCCAGGTGAAACTCAACCGCCCGATGCGATGTTCTTTGAGAACTACGGCGTCAACCCCTTCACTGACACCTACGAAGATCACCTCTCGACCTTTGCCTTGGATGTGGATACGGCCTCCTACAGCGTCGCCCGGCGCTATGTCAATGATGGCAATGTTCCCCCGGCAGAGGCTATCCGAGTGGAAGAATTCGTCAACTACTTTGATCCCGGTTACCCCACCCCGCCCGAAGTAGCCTTTGGCATCTACGCCGATGGGGCCCCTTCCCCCTTCCACCATGACGGGACCCATATCTTACGCTTTGGCATCCAGGGGTACGAAGTTCCTGAGTATGCCCGCAAACCAGCCTCCTTGACTTTTGTGATCGATGTCTCGGGCTCTATGGACCGGGAAAACCGCCTGGGATTGGTCAAGCAATCACTCCAGATGTTGGTGGATCGCCTGCGCCCCGACGATACGGTTTCGATCGTAGTGTATGGTTCGGCGGCCCGGGTTGTACTTTATCCCACCGGTGGCGAATTCCGCACGGATATCTTGAACGCCATCTATTCCCTGCGCCCTGAAGGTTCTACGAATGCTGAAGCGGGCTTGCAGTTGGGCTATCAAATGGCAATGAACGCCTACCGTTCCGGTGCTATCAATCGAGTAATTCTGTGCTCCGATGGGGTCGCCAATGTGGGTCAAACCGGACCAGATGCGATCTTGAAAACCATCCGCAGCTACGTTGAAGAGGGCATTACCCTGACCTCGGTCGGCTTTGGGATGGGGAACTTCAA
>CAYVQU010000219.1:0-7936 GCA_964453155.1 uncultured Anaerolineales bacterium
CCCCGATTAGTTCAGCCGTCTCAAAATGGGAAGTTATTTTTGCACGCCTCCTAGCAAAATTATTCCCCGATAAAGATAAATAACTACAGCATGTAGACAAAAAGCTACCCCGGTGGTTAAACAAAAAAAAGCCCCCAGACACAGGGGCTTTTCCAACTACAAAGACATAAGAGATAGCTGTTGAGTGTTTGGCATAGGTTTTCGCGGCCTGCGTTTTTTGGATTGCGCCAGTCCTCTTTGAGAAATCCACTGGTCCAGTGACATTACTGGCAAAATTATGGGGCTTCCAGCGGTTGGCGATCCCGAGGGCGCGGCCGTGAGATCATTTTCAATCCCGAATATGCCTGAAGCTTTCATAACCGCATCCTTTTGCAATACAGATCGAACTAACTCATTCAGGAAATCGCTCTCACCTTCTTCTGTCAGCGCCGAAGCCACTTCGTCACCATAAAACAGACTGGCCGCTTTCATTTTTTGCCCGATCAAACTGAGTGCGCGTTCTTCCAAAGTGTTTTCATAAGCGGGGAAAAGGATTCGCACTGGCAAGGGCGCTCCGGGACGATAAACGCGCCGCATGGCCTGCCACAGGATCGCCAGGCTCCACTCAAACTCATAAAAAATTGCTGTAGAAAACATCCGTAGGTTGAGACCAACTTTCACCAGTCGGGCGTTGGTGAGTAATACATCAATGCCTGGTGCATGGTGCTGAATCCAGGCCACCCGTCGACGGGGAGAAATGGATGGAGAGAGTACGCCAACCCGCAAGCCATATTCTTTCAAGACTTCCACCAGATGAGGTTGGATATCGCGCTTACCTGTCTGGCGTACGAAAACCAGAGATTTCCGACCTTCCCTACGTTCCGCCAGGCAGCGTTCGGCCAGCCAGAGATCCTTTGGTGCTGCCATTTCCACCGCCGGCAAGTGTCTGATCTCTTCTTCCCGGCGAACTGCATATTTGCCCTTCCCCTCAATTCGCCGGTTGAAGCATACGGTTTCATCCCGAAACATAGCATTTGGTCGGTTCAGTGCTGCATTCAACCAAACAGAAAGTGCGCTGCGGGTGCCTGCTTTCATCTCTTCTACCGCCCAGGCATAGAGTGATTCTGCAGGGGGTGATTCAAAGAAGGAGCCATCTGCCCATTCATCATACTGAGCTTGCATGGCCGGCGACATTTGTAACCAGACCATTTCCTCCTGGTAAGGAGGTAACGGCAAACCCACATCCTGCAAACTGGCAAAAACAATCTTGGGCAGGCCATAACGGATGATCGCCGGTAGGATACCTGGCTTCTCATCCACCCGGTTCAAATACCGCGGCCCGGTGTAGGAACCATCTTCGAACACATCTTCAGGACGGGAGACATAGAAAGTATGGCGCAGTAATCCAAACTGCCTGGCCCAACGGCGTTCTTCATGGAAACCAAACTGCGATCGCACCAGAGATGATAAACGGTGCATCAGCCAGAAAATGCTGGTCGCATATCCAGAGAAAAGTGTCCCTGTCAAACCTAATACATATGGCGAGCAACCTGATAATACCGACAAGGCCCAGCCATTGCCAGTCCCCTTGGCTTTAGCCTCGTGGATTTCGTCGATTAGCAAGACAGGGAAAGCATTTTTGGCTTTGCGTTGTACATACCGGGCAGCAGCTTCGCGCCGGATTTTCGTCTCTTGAAACAACGGTGTCCCGCAAACCAACATGCGGCCATCGGCATCTACAGTTTGCCATTCATGTTTCTGAGTTTCTGGGTTCCAGGCCCATATAGATACAGGAGCTTGGCAAGTGCGACGGCGGGTGCCGATGAACTGCACGGCTTTCTTACCCGGAGTGATAGCTTTGTAGATCACCGGTTGGCCAGCATCATCATACTCGGTACTGACGATGACCCCACACTGGGGACAAGTGCAGACTTCTACTACATCCCGGTCCCCCTTCTCGTTCAGTCTTAGAATTCGCTTACAAGGCATGGCTGGCACACGTCCAGCACCTAACTTGGCAGTCTCATAAGACAGGATAGCGAAACTTTTCTCAGGAAGCTGCCCAGCCTGATATTCTCTGATAAACTGCGCCAGACTGTAGCGACGGGCGGTTTCGCGGGCATGATTGGGATCACGGGGAAATTCAGCCACACCTAACCACAGAAACCCGCCAATCCGGGCATCTAACAGGTTGGCGGCTGTAGCTCCCTTTCTTTTGCGTGGTGGTTGGCGTCCGGCTCTTTTCAGCGTCTGTCGCAGTGCAGTTATCTGACGATAGTCCAGGTTTTTGCCTTGAGATCGAGCACAAACGATGATCTCTGATAGAACTTGTTTCGTAGAATAGCCTTCGAAATCACGATCATCGAAAACCAATCCAATGGTCTTAGCCCATTCCGAGATTTTGACAGGTTTGGGAATTGGCCGCACGGTAGCATCGATCACCCGGGAGGTAGCTCCGGGAATAACTTCCCGAATTTCCTTGGGCCAGTTTTCATCACCGGTGACAATACCTGGGCCAACCACCAGGGCGGTGTAGCACCCCCCGTTCTTCTGGGGGTAAGCGGATTTGCTGCTGCCTTGACGAGTAAACGCGGCTTGTAAATATTCAACCACAGCCAGTGAGACAGTGGTTTTACCAATGCCCATCTCACCGTTCATAAACCCGGAACGATCCGCTAGCAACAACCTCCCCAGCGCAATCGCGAAATGCTTCTGGCTATTCGTCAACCCGGTCTCACGACGGCCCGGCAGATGTCGGCCTTGTGAGAGCGGCCGCATGACCCGCCATTCCCAACTGTCTGGTTTCTTGTCGTAACGGGGAATATTGCGCTTTTCCAACTGGCGAGCTAATTCAGTCACATGCTGGCGTAATAGTTCGCTGATGGATAGGGGATCGTTGAGAAAGGTAAGGTTGCCCTCTTTGTCTAAGGTGTGGAGAACCGGGCGGGAGCGTTCTTCCAGTTTTACTCGGTAGAGCTGTTTGCGTTTGTCAGGATCGCTGGGATCGAAATCATCCAGGATTTCTTCACGATCAGCTTCCACTCTCACGGTGTACTTCTCAGTCCCACCCTTAATCAAAAGCGGCTGCCCGGTAGGATCAGTAACTGGGTTGGTTCCCAATAAGCCGCCCGAGACTTGCATTGAAACATGCCCGAGTTTGGGGGTAATCGCTGGTGTGATCGCCAGTGGTTTGGTTTCAGGGATCATGGCTTGCCAAGCCGATGTTTTTTCGATGTTGGCCGCGCAAACTTCAGCTGCCCGGAGATAATCTTCCGCACCAACCGGTAGATACTGGAAACGAAACACTTTGCCTTTAGGTCCTTGTTGCGGTGATGTTGGAATAACATATTCCCCGTGCCCGGTTGAAAGACTGGGTAAGGGGAGATATTGGGTTCCCTGATCCGGTGCAAAACTCGGTAGTTTTTGGGTTCCGGTGCTCTGTATTGAAATGATATGACCATTCCGCCAGGCCAGGATGAGATCGGTTTCGGCCTGTGAGGGCTGTTTGTATTCCTGCCGGCGAGTGCCGAAAATCACGACCTGTTTGTAGGCAACGTACTCATTTGGAGTAAAGCGGAAGCAACGCAAATTTTCATACCAACCAGCCAGGTGTTTGGCAATCTCTAGGCTGATGCGAGGTTCGGGGATGATGTAAACCAGCAGCCCACCACGGACCAACAAGCGGGTACTAGGGGGTAGGAAAGTGTACTCCATCCGCTGGCCGCGGCCGGTCATGGTTTCGCCATCATAAGGGGGATTCAATAGGATTAGGGAAAAGGTTTCTTCGGTCAGCAAAGCATTTTCAAAGCCAGTTGGCAGAACCTGTCCTAAAACAGCTTCTGCTATCTTGGCCCGTTGGGGTGAGAGTTCGATACCGAAGGTTTGGATATTTTTGCCCAGTGAATTTGCCAACTGGGCTAAGGCCTCCCCTTGACCAGCACAGGGATCTAGAATGCGGGTTAGTTGATCGGAACTACCTGGATCGCAGCGAATCCAGGTGGTAATTCGTTCAGTTTGTGAAGTTGGCGTGGGGAAATATCCCAGTTGCGCCTGTCCTTGTAAACGCATGGTGAGCTCCTATTCGTGATTTCGATTCTGAATTATTGGAATTCAATGACTGTTCCCCCGTAAGCAGATTTCGGAATGTCCTTTGAAATAAATGTGATGTTTGAACTGAAATCTGCTCAGATGTGACGGTAAATTATGTTATTTTTTTCTAAAAACCCGAACCGCCACACTAGAGAAAAATCAGAGTCATTTTTGATCAAAACAATTTTCAAAACTGATTTTCTTGTCACTCAATCCCTGGCTGATAATCGCTCCCCAAGGAGTATTAGCCGGAAAAACAAAGCCATCCGGTACCGTTCCGCCGGTTAATAGGGAGGCAGCGTTGTGATCCTGGATGGCCGTTGCCAGCAAAAACTTCCCCCAGGCTATCTGCATGGGAAAGTGTGAATAACGTTCGAGAACTGCCGCCAGGGCCGTTGCGGGTGTGATACCAGACTGTTCCCAGGCCAGAACATAGAATTCATCCTGGACATTTTCAGGCTGGACAGCTTCGGGCGCGATCATGCGTAACATTTGCGCTTTGGCGCGGGGCCCAACTGCCAGATGAGGGGCATCGGCTGTCAGGTTAAGATAGCCGTGCCCTAAACCGTAGACGGATAGATTGCGGCCGGAATCGGGATCAGATATTCGCAGGTACCGGCGAGTGTTGCTGGTTAGTTCAGCCCGAATAGCACCAACGACTTTGACGTGCTGGGGGGCCAGGTCGAGCCAGATAATCTGTCCGGATGGGGTACAGGCATAGCCGTATACAAATGCAGATACGGAATCATTTTTGATGGTAATGGGCATTGAAAAATCCTTTTCTAACAGAAACAAGAGACCGGTAATTTCGCGCTCACCATACTCCCGTCCCCAATCTGTAAATCGATATGCCCCCTTAGAAAGACTCTCAAAGGGGGCTATGATTGGATAATGTGGCATATGTTTACTTTGCCAGCACCTTCTCGAAAGATTCAGATGGGTCAGAAATGGCAGGCCGCGCGGCTTGCACCAACGCTGAAGAAACTGGTTCGAGTGTGTGAACCTGAATGGTATTTAGGTTGCGGCCGCTTTGCTGGATCAATTCGGTCAAGACCTGGGCGGCATTCGCCAGCGAGCCAAACGTATGCGGAGATTCCGCCGGCAGCAGCGGTAACTCTCCATCGCGTTCGACGGAAACCGATTCGGTGTTGACCAGTGTAAAGGTTGCCCAGGGTGGTAGGGCCGGCGTAAACCCCCAAGTTCGTAATTCCATAGCCACCCCGAAGAGTGCCCGGACATACGGTTCGTTCTGCCGGAAGAACAGGATATCGTCATAAAGCGTTCTAGCCTGCAATCGGGCTTCATCTTCCAACCAAAACAGATATTCCGGGATCGAAGTCGGGCGATCCCAGTTTCCGGCATTGGCTCGTTCCCAAATCAGCGAAAGGAGCCCAAAGGCTTCTTCGGCCTCTGCCAGGATGCGATGCCCCATCTCTTTAGAGAGATCGGTAAAGCCGACAGGCATTACCACCCAGACATGACGGTCAGGACCGATGATGATGTCACTGACCGAGGTGGAACGGGAATTTGCAAACAATTCGACGCCATGATTTTTCCACCACTCACAATCAATATGTTGCGTTTTGGCACAAGCTTCATCATGTGTTTCAGCTTCAACACTGGCAACTAGGTGATACGCTTCTGGCCATTTCAGTTTGGGAACTGCATTTTCAAGATTGTCGATAGCTACCAGGGTCTTGCGATGGTAAACGGAATAGTTGTTCATAAGGTTGTTCTCTCCTTTTGAGATAAAAACTCTCCCAGCTGATTTTCCACCAGGGTGATTTGGAAGAATATTTTGGGTTTTGTTTTTCATCAATATTTCCTTGAAATATGGGTTCGAAACAAACACTTCCTATTCGAATCCGAGATGACGCTCCTTCAAACTGATCCAGCGAGACCCGCTGCCAATGATCAAATGGTCGAGACATTCGATATCGACCAGCTTACCGGCTTCGACGATGGCCCGGGTAATTGCCACATCATCCGGACTGGGCGTCGGGTCCCCAGAAGGGTGGTTGTGACAAACAATCACTGCGGCAGCCATCCGGGCGATGGCTGGCTTGAAAATCTCCCCCACCCGCACCTGAGAAGAATTGAGCGAGCCATGATAGACTTCTTTGATGCCGATGACCCGGTTGCGGGTATTGAGCAAAATTACCCGTAGGTACTCCTGTTCGAGCAAACTCATCTCGTGTTGCACCAGGGCCGCGGCATCACCCGGACTATGGATGACAGGCCGTTCTTCGGTTGGATCGAGTAGCCGTTGGCCTAAAGCCAGAGCCGCCTTGATGCGGATGGCTGTGCCCTGGCCGACACCGCGCACGGTGGCAATCTCGCTGACATGAGCCTGATATAGATCGCGGATACTGCCAAAACGGGCTAGCAAGGCTTCGCCAGTCTCGATCTGCTGGCTGCCGCCGACCACCGCAGCCAGGAGTTCTACCAGTCCACAAGCCGCGGGATTCTGGGTTACCCGGTAGGCAGGCTGTTCTCGCAGAGGCAGCAGTTTCAGTTTGGGGAGATCATATGGAGCAGGGGATTGTAGTAGCGTGTTCATCATTTTCCTTTCATAAAATGGAAAGAATCCCGACCATAGCCAGGATTCTGCTAAAAGAAAAAGCCCGCCGGGTAACGACGGGCTTACAAGTTTTCTGGCAGATAATGGAAACCGATTACGGACCTGGATACGGGCCAGCAGATCTCCATTTCGCCTGATACTCAGGCAGTTCGCTCACCGGGTTTGGACGGAATGATAAATCTCTTTCGATGGGTAACCCCAAGGGACCTTTCACCTGTTGGAGTTCAGATAATGAGATGTAGCCGAGCTCCGTATCCATTCCTACGACCAACCCGAACAGGGTATCTGCGCCATCATATTCCAGCAAATACCACGTCCAGGCAGCGTCCGGCGTGAAGAGTCTTATTCTAACGATAGGGTTGGGGTGGCCTTCGCAGCCATACAGGGGTGGTAGCGTAATTTGAGCGGGAAGATAATCATAGGCATCCCCTGTGCCAGCAATCACAACAGGTTGTGGCTGATACATTGGTGCAGCGGTCTGCTCAGCAACCATGTTGGCCGCTTTTGGAAAGAGCGGGGGCAGGCCATCATCGCTACAGATGCGGTTGAGCCAGTTCCGCAGGCCATCCCAATCCGGTTCGGATTCAGCCTCATGCCAGGCCGCCACGACCGCGAGCAGTTCGTCGAACCACGCTTCGACTTCCATCGCCATTACATCGGATAGATCATCCGGTAGGTTTTCCAGGAATTCCTGTACCTGGAGAATATCGGCGGGGAAGGTTTTCTTCGTTTTTGTTAAGGTGGTCATGATTTAAAGCTCCTGTGTAAAGACAAAAAACCCCGGAGATTTTTCTCCGGGGTTGGGTATCCGTTTAAGCAGTTTTCGGAAAGAATCTGAAAACAAAAAGTCTGCTCAAATCGAAAACTACTCAGGTGTGACGGTAAGTCTGGCTGATATTATTTTCATTTCAAACCGTCACACACTTATTCAGTTGAAGGGTTATGTTTGGGTGAACTCGTCTTCCAGGGCCTGGATCAAATCTCCTGGGGTTCCCACTTGAAATAGCAGCCTGGGATGTGAGCGAATCTTCAGAAAGTGTTCTTTATCATGCGTGACAAACCAATCTGTCTCGATCCCCATGGCTTCGGCCAACACATAAGCATCCGGCTGATAGGTCACGATGGCTTGGGCTTCTGCGATGAATTTATCCAAGGGTTGGGGCGCGATTTCAACCAGCCCAAGTTCGAGCAGATAAGCCAGGGTAGGCAGAGATGCTGGTGCCTTACGCCGAACAACGGCTTCGCATTCTCGCAGCACATTGGGACCGACGATAAGCTGGATCACGC
>CAYVQU010000220.1:0-4083 GCA_964453155.1 uncultured Anaerolineales bacterium
TAGTTTGTTAGTTAGCCAGTTTGTTGGTGGGTGGATTGGGATTTAAGAACATACGATCCAACAATCCAACCAATCAACTTTATAGTTTTCTCACTGATTGCCGGAGCGCATCCAACCGAGCTTGTGCCAGACCGGGGAGTACATCGAGGGCAAAGAAGGGCCCAATCCCTTCCGAAACCACTGCCGCTGAAATATTGCCATGGAGCACAGCTTCAACCGGATCGTATGTTTTACGATATCCAGCTAAAAACCCACCGCAGAAGGCATCACCCACGCCAGTAGGATTGATCAACCGCGAATCATAAGCTGGGATTTCCCAACGGGATTTGGAAGCCGCATCAAGCAGTAATTGCCCCTGTTCACCCCGTTTTATGACGATAATTTCACAACCATAGGCCGCTAATCCTTCTGCCATTTCCCAGAGATCATCGCTGTACCCCTGATATAAGTTGCGCAAATCATCTTCAGAAGGGAGAAAGGCCGTTAAACCTGTGATCAGTGGCGGAACATCATTCCAAAAAGTGGGATTCATATAGCCCGAGCCGGGGTCGAGGGTCAATGTGGTCACCCCATTTTGTCGAAGCACTGCCGGCATAAGACTATGCGAAAGATAATCAAGCGGACATAGATGGGCCGCGCTGGCTTCATTATATAGATCAGGGATGTCATCTTTGCGGAGCGAGATGGAAATTAATTCCATCCGGCTGTCGAGAGCATCGCTATGGTCGCGATAACCTAATAATGCTTTGGGAAATTGCAGCCCCAATCTTGAAAAGTGGGGGACGGGATCGCCAGTAACCCGCGTAAATTTATCGGTATAAACATAAAAATTTCGGAGGTCGACGGATTCGGGAAGAATGTTGATTCCGTGGGTATCCATCCCATTGTTATTTAGATCTGTTATCCAATTTTGGGGAAAATCCTCCCCCACGCGGGCGATCATGCCGGGAGGAGGGCTCTCAGTCCACAATTTGAATCCGACCGAGGCATAAGGCACATTCCCTCCGAGAGTATCCAACACCGGTTGGCCATCAGAGGTAATGAAATAATCGCGATTTAGTTTGCCAGCGAAGATGAATTTGGGGGTTTCCATGAGTACATTATACGTTAGAACGGTGGAACGTTGAACGTTTATTCGGATTCTTTCCCACGCTCAATCATCTTCTGTAAGTTCTCCGGCCACACTGAAATATCCTCCGAAGGATAGATTTCCAGCGGAGGGCCATTTTGAGTAAACAAATCGTCACGAGAACAGCCAAGTATTTTTTCTGCGGCGGCGAGCCCCGTTTTTGTCGCCCCAGAGACACCGAAATTTTGGGTACTAGCGCCAACCATGAGAAGACCATTAATTTCAGTTTGGACAGAGAAGGCACGCGGCCCAACTTGTTTGGGGTTTTTCTCGATTCCGTAGAGGTTTCCGCGGGTCGCGTTGATATAGTGCTTGTTGGTGAGTGGGGTTCCTAAATTCCAAAACGTAACGTGCTCGCTGATGCCGGGGATGCGTTTTTCCAATCCTGAGATCATCCGCCAGGCTAAATCTTCTTTCAATCCCTGATAACCCGGTTTACGGACCCCGGGGACAAAGTGTTCATACTTTTCGAAGGCGTCATAGTTCACAAAAGTAAAGGCTTCACAGGTGTGGTGACCTGAATGCATCTTGGAAGGATCTTTCAACGTCGTAACCGTCAGGAACATCATCGGGGGTGTTTCAGCCTGGAGGGCATGATCCGTCAGACCAAGTTTATAGAGGTCGTCAATATTTTCATGATCGTAGAACCAATAATTGCCAGAGTCCAATCCAGCAGCCCGTAAATCCATATCAACGGCGAAAAACAGGCTCAATGCCGAAGTCGAATAGGTTGTTCGATCCAATTTCTTGAGTAGTTTTTTACTCAGGTTTTCGCGACCGATCATTTGCTCGAAGGTCACCCCTGGGTCAGCATTACTGATAACGTATTTAGCGGTGAGGGTCTTTCCATTTTCTAATTTCACGCCAGTGACTTTACCATCTTCGATTAGTATTTTCTCAACTGGGGTTTTGAGCCGAATTTCACCGCCAGCTCGTTTCAAAGCACGCATAAAGGCCCGCGGAATGACATAAGACCCTCCGATGGGATAATACGCCCCCTCAAAATAATGATTGGCAATTCCAGCATGTAGAAAGGAAGGAACTTCCGAGAGCGGCATGCCATGATCCCCTGCCTGTCCTGATAAAATTGCGATCAACAGTGGATCGGAAACAAACTTTTCGATCAAATCCTGCCCAGAGCGGACGGCCCAGCGTAAAATATTCGGAATGCTGCTGGTCGCCTGAAGGGCATCGCCAGGGGATTTCACTTTGCCCATATTCTGGAGTGCGGTGACCATATCGGTGACCGTATTCAGATACCCATCGATACCCTCCGCCTCGTGGGGAAAGCGTTCCTTCAACCGGGCCGCGAAATTCTCTTTTCCCTTAGGGATGTCAAATTGCTCATCTCCAATGACAATATGATCATAGCCATCGGGATTCATCTCACAGAAGGACATATCTCCAGAAACGCCCAGCCCTTCATAAATCCGCCGCAGCGAACCACCCGCTTGCAACCCGCCGATATAGTGTACGCCCGGACTAAAACGGTAGCCGCCCAGAGTGAAAGAATGAGTCCACCCACCGGGAACTTCGTGCTGCTCACAGACTAAAACCTTTAAACCCGCCTGAGCCAATGGCACCGCCGCCCCCATCCCGCCCGCGCCAGAACCAATCACAATCACATCATAATCCATGTCTTACTCCCGTTGTAAAGGGGGCCGGTTAAAAATTAATCGCTGCCCAAAATCACCCCGTCAATTGAACAGCCTGTAACCTTGAACTTTCAACCTAAATCTTCTTTACCTTCGACAAGGTAAGCACCCAGCCCATACATATCATTTTGAAAGTCGGATGATTACATCTTCCGGCAGCGCTAACCCAGCCTCGATTTCAACCGCCTTGACAATGCTGACGGGGACCGGACAAGCGGCATGAGTACAGTGTTTGATCCCCATCTCATGAATGACAGGCATCTGCCGTTTGAAGCTGATCTCCTGATAAGGGTTAACTTCGGTGAGTTCAGCCGCCATTTTATCGATGGCTTTACACTCACTTGAAATTTGTAAATTACAAATCGCCCCATTCAGTTTTGTTTCGATATTCGTCGTGTAGCCGCAATTCCCGGCCATAACTTCGGCTGTTGCCATAATGAACTCCTATAACTGAGTTGACAAATTCTACCGCACGCCAGTAACTCTTGAAATGGGGAAATGATTAGAAAGTAGCTAAAACCAAAGGAAACACTAAAATCTTCATCACTCATTAGTGAACCTCTTTTTCGAAAATCAAGGTGTAGTAGAAAAAATTGCCGAATTTTTGCTTCAATTTATATTTGGCAGATTCGACTTTTCGAGTCAGAGTGCTGGCGAGGGGATAATCGGGGTCCATGAAGAGTTCGGAGAAGACCAGCGTGCCAGTGGGCTTCAATACTCGGAAAAATTCGCCCAAAGCTGTGGGGATATCGGGAATTTCGTTGATAACGGCGATCATGTAGATCAGGTCAAAACTGGCATCATCGAAGGGTAAGTCATAAACGTCGGCCACGCGCGCCTCGACATTCGTAATGCCTTCAGCCACCATTCTTTCTTCAACGCGCTCAATCATACGGGGTTCGATATCCACCGTAATCAACTTTCCTTTGGAACCTATCTGGCGCGCAGCACCCAAAGTGTAGGTCCCATTTCCAGGGCCAACTTCCAGCACCTGCATCCCTGGTTGAATTCCATGACGAACTGCGGTCTCAGCGGGAGGTTGAATTTTCCGGCGGAATGGATTATCAATGGCGTCTGCCATCCATTGCGGCATGGGAAATTTGTAGAAATGTCGGATGACTCGCATGATTGTGTGGAGGCCGAGCAGAATAGCAGGGATCGAAATGATCGTATGGAAAATGCGTAAAAACATGTTTATCCTGATGCGTGATGCGTTATGAGTGAATCGTATTTATTTATTGGATATTGGATATAAGTGATTAGTGATTAGAGTGAAATGATAAGTTATTGTTGAGTTAT
>CAYVQU010000220.1:4093-7879 GCA_964453155.1 uncultured Anaerolineales bacterium
CGGATTACTCGCATGATTTTCTGGCGCCCGAGGAGAATATCATGGATCGAAATGAACGAATGTATCGTGATTCGTGATTCGTGATTCGTGATGCGTGATGCGTAAATAGTATATCTGATTTTTAGATTGGATAGATCAGATCATTGATTAGTGGGAAAACTCATCGTATACTATTTTTATGAGTTCTCAAATGCCTCTCTTTCAACCAACTTCTTGGTCCGTCGCGGATGTAACCCGCTATCTCAAAGATCTGCTGGAATCTGATCACAACCTGGCCGATATCTGGGTTCAAGGAGAGATCTCCAATCTTTCACGGCCCCGTTCGGGACATCTGTATTTCACGGTAAAAGATCCTAAAGCGTCTTTACGGTGTGTCATGTGGCGAAATGCTGCCGCCCGACTGACACAGATGCCGCGTGAGGGGGAGGCGGTTGAAGTACACGGCAGTATCAGCGTCTATGAAGCCAGCGGCCAGTATCAACTCTATGTCGATCAAATCCGAGCGGTAGGTGAAGGAGCGCTTTACCAGGAATTTCTGCGATTAAAAGCCCAACTTGAATTGGAAGGACTTTTCGAAAAAGAACGAAAACGTCCGATCCCCACCCGACCAAAACGAATTGGGATTGTGACTTCCCCAACCGGTGCCGCGCTGCGGGATATGCTCAACACCCTGCGACGCCGATATCCGCTGGTAGATGTTATTTTGGCGCCTACTGCGGTTCAGGGGATCGAGGCCCCCCCCGGCATTGTGAGGGGTATCCAAGGCCTGAATGAGATCGCCGACCCGGAGGTCATCCTGGTGGCCCGCGGGGGAGGCTCGATTGAAGATTTATGGGCATTCAATGATGAACGAGTGGCACGAGCAATTGCGGCCTCAGCAGCCCCGGTGATCTCGGGCGTCGGGCACCAAACCGATTTCACTATCGCTGATTTTGTAGCTGATCTCCGCGCGCCAACCCCCACTGCGGCCGCAGAATTAGCGACACCTGATCGAGCTGATCTAAAAATGGTTCTAATAGACCGTCAGCGACATCTGGCCCGTAATTTACAAGAACGATCTGGTTTGTTACGTTGGAATCTGGCCGACCTAGCCAATCGTTTGAACCGTAATTCTCCCCAATCCCAAATTCAACACGATCGCCAGCGTCTCGATGAACTCACCTACCGCGCCGGGAGTTCTCTGGCACATCGCTTGCAACTTCAAGTCGAAAAACTCTCTGGGATGGACCGCCGCTTGAACGCACTCAATCCTTTAGCAATTTTGAAGCGCGGGTATGCCGTTGTGGAGCAGTCAGATGGGAGGCTAATCCGCCACACCTCCCAGGTTGCTCCGGGAGATCAGGTCACCATCCGGGTCAGTGATGGAGAGTTCAAAGCCGAGGTTCAAGATGACAATTGATTTCACATATCGTCTCGCCCGAGACAAGGACCTAAAGGCCATCAAAAACTTTTTGCGAAAATGCGAATTACCAAATGATGATATTTCTTCCGAAATGTTAGAAAATTTCATCATCAGTCATAAAAACAACAAAATAATCGCCACAGTTGGCCTCGAGATTTGTGGAAACAATGCTTTGCTCCGCTCTTTAGCGGTCAGTCCTGACTTTCGTAGGCAAAATGTTGGAGCGGCCATGACCAAATTGGCCGAAGACATTGCTTATCGCAAGAGAATTCAAGCCCTTTTTTTGCTAACAACAACAGCAGAACAGTTTTTCACCAAAATTGGTTACGAAATTATGGATCGAAACCAGGTTCCGGACCAAATCAAAGCGACTACTGAATTTTCAAGTATTTGCCCAGCCAGTGCGGTGTGTATGACGAAGATGGTTATGGGTTAGTGAAGCAAATTCATTTCGACCCAAAATATGCAAGGATCAAACATGAGCAAATCTTTTACTCCCGTTGAAGAATTATCGTACGAACAGGCATTTGCCGAACTTGAAGCGTTGGTCGGTGATCTCGAATCTGAGGAAGGGACGCTGGCTGAGGCGATCGCGAATTTTGAGCGGGGGCAGACTCTAGCAAAACGTTGTGCAGAATTACTCGACAATGCGGAACTCAAGGTCCAGCAATTGTCGGGGGATGAAATCATTGGGTTTGAGACCAACTAATCTCCATAAATTTCTGATTGGGCTTTTTTTCTTCAGCATGGCCCTTGGACTTGGGGCCGAAAAGGCCTGGCTGCAGGGGGATATTTCCCAAGAAGTTGTTCGATTAACGATCCCTAATCAGGAGGGCCTGTATTCCTGGGCAAAACTAGGAATTCCAATTTTTTGCCAGATCAAGGGTTCTGCTGAAGAATATTCTATTTTCACGCAAATTCAGCGCGACCAGCGAGATTTGATAGAGAATTTGGGATATACGGTTCAGACCATTGATCAAAATCCACAGGGGGCGATTTATTATTTGGCTTTTAACCCCCTCGCAAAATCCAGATTGGCAGCTCCGAAAGGGATTAGGGTATTAGCGGAGGTCGAGCAAAAATATTTTATTCGAGCCGATCCCCAAGATGCAGAAAAATTGTTGGCACTGGGGTTCAAAATTCAACGCTTAGAACACCATCCCTTCATCCTGCCCCCAAAAACAACCAGTATCCATGCAATTAATGAATTGACTCCCAACCCGTTGGTCCAAACCATTTTGGATGAAGTTGATGCCGGAGAACTCGCTCAATATATTGGAGACCTAAGCGGGGAGCGCGCGGTCATTGTCAACGAAAATCCATATACTTTTTTTACCCGCTACTCCTACGCAACCATCCCAATTAAGAAGGCCACCAGATACACATACGATCACTTTACGGCCCTTGGTTTGACAACCTATTACGATCACTTCTTTTTATTAGGGAATGAAATGCGGAGCGTGATCGCGGAACAACCCACCAATACCGGTGCAGATTGTATTGTCTTAATCATTGGGCATCTGGATAGCTATTCAGTATCCGACCCGTATGGCAACGCGCCTGGGGCCGATGACAATGCCAGTGGCAGCGCCGGGGTACTCACTGCGGCCGATATCTTGCATCCACATCAATTTGAGTGTACGTTACGCTATATCCTCTTCACAGCTGAGGAACAGGGTTATTATGGCAGCCTGTACTATGCTCAAGATGTTGCCGCGGCCGAAGAAAACATCCGGGCGGCAATCAATTTAGACATGATCGGGTATAACAGTATTCCTTCGCCAGTCATGGAAATCCATATCCGGCCAGATAATCCTGCGGATTTGGCCCTCGCAAATATGATGACGGCCGTAATCGAAGCCTATGAAATTGATTTGGTCCCTGAAATTGTCCCCGATGGTTTAGCCTGGAGCGACCATTCCCGGTTTTGGGAATACGGGTATCCGGCGATTTTGGTCATGGAAGATAAAGATGGCGATTTCACCCCATATTATCATTCCACCGATGATCGCCTAGCCAGTATTGATCCGAATTATGTCAGGGCGATCACCCAGGCGGCGATTGGGAGCGCAATTCACTTGGCAGAATATCAACCACCCTCAAAAATATATTTACCATTAATCATTACTACGCCATAATTCCATTTCGGCAGAAAATCCTTCTACCTAAGAAATTGAAGGTACGCAGCCAGCATCCTGAGTAACCGAAGCGTATTGAATGGTGAATTTTCTAGCCCAATTCACATATCGTTCGTAAGACAAGTTAAGAAAGATAATGAAATTACAATCATTCTGATTAGTAGACCAGCAATGAACAATAGGTATAATTATTATTTCACTACCCTACATGTAGGATGAGTTTATCAGGTTGAAAGCGAAAAAAGA
>CAYVQU010000221.1:0-7863 GCA_964453155.1 uncultured Anaerolineales bacterium
CACAACTTTACTACGAGAAGCCGTTTTTATCCGCCTTTTTGGCGAAGGTATTGATCATGGTGGGGAATTTGAATCATCCAGGCCGCGGGATAGGTCGCATCTGAAGTTGCACTCCGCCAGGTGTCGGTGACCTGGATTTCAAAGGAATCGCGGTCTAAATGGATTGTCTGGCCATCGGGTTGGATCACCGTCCCGCTCGAAAATGGGTCGATACTGCCATCCGCCCGGCGGATCTGGAAGACCATCAGATCGCTGTTATCCGAGAGTTGGAGCGAGAACCAATCCCACCCAATCTGCCCCGCCGACAGCGCGCTGGTGCTGAACTCGTGATCCATCCAACTTAGCCCCGAAACCTGGAATTCTTCCCCCTTGATGGTTACTGTTCCTGTGGAAGCCAATCGCGGCTGACTGAAATAGTACGATGCATTCCAGGCCTCCGTCCCCTTCTGGCTATAACCGTCAATCCCCTGGAAGACTATCCCTTTTTCATCTTCAAAGACCAAATCCAACTCTATCCCATCTTGCGCCGCTCGCATGCGCCATTCACCATTCGCAATTCCCAATTCCCCATTCCCTATTTCCACCACTTCCCAATCTTCCAGCCATACTTGGAAGGGTTCCGCTTGCGCCCCGGCCAATTCGGCCCCGCCGCGGGAAAACCGCTCAAAATCATAATGGGCTTCACCGCTGATATCACTCAATGCGAAGTGACCCATATAAATCTGATCGCCACTCCAATTGGATTCTCGCTCAGCAATCTCCGCCGCGGGTGTCAATCCCCGCCGGAAAAACGTCAACTGGTAGCCAAATTTGTGACCGTCAGCCGTCTCCAAATTCCCGGTGTAATACCACCACTCAGTCTGATAATCGGGATGCGGGCCATGGTCGGCCGGGAAATCCCAGGTATGCGAGCCATCCGCGCGCGCAAACCCGTCGGGAACAGTCACCTCGCCAACCAGATTGGCCGAGAAGGTTTGTTCTGTTTGAGCCGCAAATCCACCCCAAATCCAAATCAGGTTCAGGGTGATCAGTATAAGAATAGAAATCCAAATAAATCGTTTCATATCATTCTGGTAGGGGTCAGTTCCGTTGGGCACTCTTTGGGACACTCCCTGGTAATTATGCAGATTTCGAAAAGTATTTGAAATTAAAATCACGCTAATATCGAAATCTGCTCAGGCGTGGCGGTAAATCTGGATAGTTACTTTAGTAGCCCAAACCGTCACGCACTTACTCAAACCGAATCGCCTCCGCCGTTTTACGCTGCAAAATTCGCCGGGCGGGATATAAACCCGCCAATAATGACGCGCCCACCGCAACCGCAAACGCCAGTAAAAACGGCCCTGGCTCTACCTGCATTTGTAAAGTCCAGCCAAAGGAACGGCGGTTGATAATGTAAATCAATATCACGGCTAGAGTGTAACCCGTTGGCATCGCGAACAGTCCCGCGACCGCGCCCATCAGGCCGGTTTCGAGAATTACCAGGGTCCACAATTGTCGGGCGGTCAGGCCGATGGCTCGCAGAATGCCAAGTTGGCGTCGTTTATCGAGTTGGAGTGACATCATCGCGCTGAGTACGCCCACAAAGGCCACCACCGTGGTCATGACTTGCAGCGCGCCGGTGATTGCAAACGTCCGGTCGAAAATGGCTAACGTTTCGGCCCGCAGGGCCTGGTTGGGGCGGATTAGCAGGGTTTGAATGTTAGCCAGATGGGTTTGTAAATCCTGGGTAACTGTTTCGGGATCCTGGCCGGGTTCCAATACTAACGCCGCGGCGGTGATGCGGGTATCATCCCAAAACTGGCGATATACGCTCATTTCCAGGATGGCATTTCCCTGCGTGGATGAGTAATCGTAATAGATCCCGGCGACGGGAAAAGTGTGCGGCCCGCGATCGGTATTGAGTTCAATTTCTGCACTGGATAGCGGTAAATTCAGCCGATTAGCCAGCGGTTCCGAGATCAGGATTTCGCCGTTCTGGACCGCGGCCCATATTTCATCCGGCGGGTACTCGGCGGATACATAGATTTGCTCCGCTCCGTCGTTAGGATTGTTGTTGGCTGAAAGCTGGATCGGCCCGTTAGCTGAATCCACGACCGCAGTTTGGAGTAAATCAGCCCGCACCACCCCGGGCCAGTTTTCGAGGATGGGGATCACGGCCGGATCGATAGGATAAGTTGGCTGTCCAACTGAATCGCCCGGTACGGTAACATACACATCGCCGTGCAAAATTTGATCCAGCCAGGTGACGACCGTGGCCCGAAAGCTGTTTACCATCAGGCTGACCCCAATCGTGACCGCGACGGCCACCATCAGGGCTGCGACTGCGATCGAGGTCCGGCTGATAGCGTTGACGACTTCGCGGGGCGCCATCCGGCCGAGTGCGCCCCAAATTCGGTGGGTGAGCTGCGTAGCCGCGGCCATCAACCAAATCGTGATCAAGGGGGTCAGCATCGCTAAACCAGTCACAATGACAAAGGTGCCCAAAAAGCTGATAACCAGACTATTGGTGGGAATGAAAAGTACTCCTAGACCGACTAAAATCAGGATTACGCCACTCACCCCGATCCAGGGGATGATTTTCTGGGCTTTGGATTCCAGCCCCGAGCGAGTCAGAGCCGTGCGGGGGGGGATACTGGCGGCTTCCCAGGCGGGGAACGCGGCGGTTAGGGTGGTCGCCACAATCCCCAGGAGATTGCCTTTCACCAGGCTGATCACCGGGATGGGGAAGTCGCGCACGGTTGTGACGAAAAATAGATCGTTAATGGTCTGGGTCACCAACCCGACGGTGCCGCGGCCCATCAGGGTACCAAGAACGGTTCCCAAAAAGGCCCCAATGGCCTCCATCGCCAGGGCTTCTCCGACCACCAAAATGAAAATCTCTCGCCGGGTCACGCCCAGACTGCGCAAAATCCCAAATAAAGGCCGTCGCTGCATGACCGAGAACGTCATCGTGTTGTAGATCAGGAACAGGGCCACCACCATCGCCAGCAGGCTCATGGCAGTCAGGTTGACGCGGAAGGCCTGGGTCATGTCTTGGACGATCCCGTCTTGGGTCGCGGTGGGTTGAATGGTTAGATGATGGGGGATTAGGGCTTGGAGATTGGGGATTGCGGTGGGATCATCGGCGGGGATGATCAGGTCAATGCGGTCGATGGTTCCGAGTTTGCCGGTGATTTCCTGGGCGGTGGCGATGTCCATCAGGATCATCCCACTTAAGGCCCGGCGGCTGAGGCTATCTTGCGTGTCCAGCACCCCCACGATGGTGGCTGAAATCAGATTTCCGCCGTAGTTAATTTGGATCTCAGCGCCCAGTCCTAAATCGTAGCGGTCGGCCTGATCCTGCGAGATCAAAATGCTGCCAGGCTGGGTTAAGAAGGCAGTCAATTCCCCGGTCGGAACGCCCTGGTCCCCAGCCAGATAATTGCGGAAGGGCGGCTCAGCGAAAGGGTCCACCCCCAGGATTTGAAGGGTGACATTCCCCAGTTGGGGTGCGGTCGCGTAGGCCGTGATAACGGGGGCTGACGGATATGCAAACCCGGCCCGGCGTAAATCGATATACACTTGCTCATCAATTCCCTGTGAACCAGCGGAGATATAGTGGGTGGCTCGTCCAGTAAGGGCGGTTGTGCTGAGATCAAAGGCCCGGCTGGCGCTCTCGTTGGCCATATCTACCCCAATGACTACGGCCACCCCCACCATGATCCCAATGATCATCAACGCACTCTGCCAGACATGCCCGCGCACATATCGCCAACCAACGTTGATCAGCGAATGCGGAATAAGGAATGGCGAGTACGGTTTCATTCGATGGGATTTCTAACCACAAAGAGCACAAAGATTCACGAAGATTAATCTTTGTGTTACTTTGTGTCCTTCGTGGTTCTTTTAGGATTGATTTCTAAATTATCTGCTTCTACAAAGCAGCCGCCCTGTAGTTCGATGATTCGGTCGGCGTAGACGGCGTTGTCGCGGCTGTGGGTGACCATGATCAGGTTTTTGCCGACCTGGCGGGTGAGTTTATCGAGCAGGTTGAGCACCCGTTGGCCGGTTTCTTCATCCAGGTTGCCGGTGGGTTCATCGGCCAACACGAGCTGCGGATCGTGAACCAAAGCCCGGGCGATCGCCACGCGTTGCTGTTCGCCGCCGGAGAGCCGGTCGGGGAAGGTTTTCAGACGATTGGCGAGACCGACTTCGGCCAGGAGCGTGGTGGCCCGTTCTTGAGCTTCATCTAAAGGCAGCCCCGTCAACTCCAGGGGCAGGGTGACATTTTCGAGCACGCTCAAGGTGGGAATCAGATTGAAAAATTGGAAAATAAACCCAATTTGATGGCGCCGGAACAAGGTGCGTTGATTTTCATTGAGGGCGGTGAGTTCTTGCCCATCCAGGTAAATTGCACCACTATCAGCTTGATCGATCCCACTGATCAGGTTAAGCAGGGTGCTTTTCCCAGTGCCGCTTTTGCCGATGATGGCGATGAAATCGCCTTTATCCATTGTCAGACTACAACCACTTAAGACCTGACGAATCTCACGCCCTTCCTGAAAGCCTTTGGAGAGATTTTCAATGCGGAGAAAGCTTTGATAGTTGTTGGATTTGTTCATAAGCGATTAGGTTGCATTTGCCGCAGAGATCGCAAGGAACGCGGAGATAATATTTTTCTCTGCGATCTTTGTGGCTCCGCGGTAAATTTTGTTATTGATCTTGAAGGAATTGTAGCAGGTCAGCGGCTTTTTCAGGGGTATATTCGCCAGTTGTTTGCCATAAGATTTCACCCGTGCGGTCGACCAGGAAGAGATAAATGTCGTCTTCGCTGGTGATATCCAAAGCATCCTTGAATTTAGCTTTGTCCAGATAGAGCGTAATCGTCCGTTCGCGGGCGGTTTCGTCGGGGATGCCGGCCCGCATGCCTTCATTGAGAAACGTGCGGTTGAGGACCGGCATTTCGTAGATGGTCGGGAGTTCGTAGTAGATGAAATTAGGAAACCCAACCTCGACATCTTGCACAAATGGCACCCAGGTGTTGACAATTTCTTGTTGGTAGCGCTGAAAAGGCACGATCACCAGGTTGAGTTCGGCGCCAAAATCCCGGGGGAATTCAAATTCTTGCCTATTCAGGTTGAAACCAGACACTAGTGGGAAATGGGGCTCGCTCTTCAAAACAAACAAGCGGCTTTTCGCGGGGGCAATCTGCCAGGCTAACGCCGCGCCACCAATCAAGATTCCAGATAAAAGAGCAATTCGTAAAATGGACATATTACACTCCAAAATTTTTTGTATAGTTTTTGCACAGATTTTAGATGGTAAGAGTTTACAAAACCTTACCTGCGAAGTCAATTGATTTTGGCAATGATATACTTCCCGCGATGGCAACTCAACCCCCTCTAAAAACTGAACGGATACAAACCTTGCGTCCTGCTGGTGGCTGGATTTTCGGGGCATTTGTGGCCCTAAATTTCATCCTTACTCTGCCAGCTTTGGTTTTTACCGGCAATGATGACAGCTTATATGCGGTCCCTAATCTGCTCAAGCCGGTGGAGGTGCTCGCGGAATTCGAGTTGAATTTAGAGCTCACGCTGCTGTTTGCAGTCTGGGTGTTTTGGGCGAAAAACTGGCGTCTCGCGGTAAAAAAAAGCTTTTGGGTTGGGTTTCAGCTCGTTTTTTGGTTGGCACTAATCTATCAAA
This sequence comes from uncultured Anaerolineales bacterium, assembly GCA_964453155.1. Lineage (GTDB taxonomy): Bacteria > Chloroflexota > Anaerolineae > Anaerolineales > UBA11858 > CAYVQU01. The sequence continues at coordinate 5,686 of CAYVQU010000221.1, forward strand.
GTTATGCCAATGTGCTGCGGGGGATATATCAACTCGAACCCAATTTTTACAACGATTTGGTCTTTATCCGTAATGGACTCCCATTCTTTTTGACGGCGTCAGCCTTCCCCTGGTGGGCGTATTTGGCTTTTATCAGCGGCTTGTTGGGGATGGGAAGTTTGATTGGTGGGGTGACATACCGGTTATTTGTCCAGATTCCGATAAAAAATAGCAGGCGCACCGCTCAGTTATTGTTAGTCGGATTGGGCATAGTCGGGTTGTGGGTTGGCTGGATTTCATCTCGATCATCTAACCCCCTCAATTTCCTGACGGTAGAAGTCATTCGGAATATAAATCGTTCTCAGGAAACCCGTCAAAAAGTGGCAGACTTGCAAATCCAAAACCCTTTTCTGACTTATGATTACGCCCAATATCCCCTAAAAAATAAACCTAATATCTATCTGATATTCATCGAATCGTATGGTAGTGTGCTGGCAACCCGAGAACATTTTCTTCAGCCATATGCCAATATTATGACGGAATTTGGGAGCCAAATCGCGGCTGATGGTTGGCACGCGGTTTCAACGCTTTCGGCTGCACCAACCTGGGGTGGTGGCTCTTGGATTTCGTATACGGCCGCCATGTTTGGGGTGGATATTGCTGTCCAGCGGGAGTACGAAACCCTCAAAGCGGATTTCCAACAAATCCCTTACCCTCATTTGGGCCGCTATCTCCAAACCCAGGGTTATGAATTCTTCTGGCTGGCCCCCATCCAGCTCCCTTTAGCCCCAGAACGGGCCGCGGCCGACCAAAATTTTTTTGGGGCCGATCATTGGATTACTTTCGACAGCCTGGACTACGCTGGTCCAGTTTATGGGTGGGGACCGGCGCCCGCCGACCAATATTCATTGGGGTATGCCCACGAAGCAGCGCAATCTAACGGCCAGCCAGATTTTGTGGTGTATCTGACTCAAAATTCCCACTATCCCTATGAAGATTTACCCCCGATTTTGGGAGATTGGCGCGCGTTTGAAACCCTCCCCGCCGACGAGGCTCATACTCCGCCCCCCACCGACCGCGTCTTTCGCCAAACCCGAACAGATTATCTCAATGCCATCACCTATACTTTCGAGATGTTGGCCCAATTCATCCGCGAAATCTCCGACCTGAATACCATCATCGTGCTGATGGGCGATCACCAGCCACCCACGGTCTCCTACAAAGGCGATGGCTTTTTGGTTCCAGTGCACATCATCAGCTCAGATGTGGGATTTTTGACACAGTTTGAAGATTTTGGATTTGAAAACGGGGTTTTGTTGTCAGATCGTGAATCCGCACTGCGGCATGCCGGGTTTTACTCAGTGTTTGTGCGGAATCTCGTCATCCAGTACGGAATTGATCCTGCAAGTTTACCGCCTTATTTGCCCAATGGGATGGGGGAATAGGATCATATTGCCAAAATGAAATTTCTGAGTATAATTCCGATCCATAGTCTTATGTAAGAATAATCAAAACGATAATACTAAATGGATAAAATACTTTTTCTCCTGGGTCTCATTCGGGAGACGGCCCTTCACGGCTACCAAATCAACGAATTGCTGGACTCCCATTTTGGCTTGATCGTCAGCCTCACCAAGCCGACGGCTTATCGCCTCTTGAGCAAAATGGAAGCCGATGGCTGGATCATCCACCGGGAAGAGAAGATCGGGAATCGGCCTCCGCGCAAAATCTATTCGATCACGCCAGCGGGAGAAACGGCTTTTCAGGACATCCTGCGGCAGAGTTTGGCTGCTTTCAATCCGGTGGAGTACTCAAATTCGATCAGTCTGGCATATGTCAATGCCATTCCCCGGGAAGAATTATTACCCTTACTTGAGCAGCGGCGTCAAAAAATCTTGGCCGCCCTCCAAAAACTGACCGTAGCGGCCAAGCACCAGGGCGAGTTTCAGATCGTTTTTACCCATCAACGCCGTCATTTTGAAGCCGAGTTGGCTTCGATTGAAGAGATCATTGCAGCAAAGTGATTCTTTCCTAAAAAGCGATAGACAGATGACACTTTCGAAATCGCACGCAAAGACGCTAAGGCGCAAAGGACGCTGAGTTCTCTCAAGAAAAAGAAATGCTCTCTGCGGTATTTAGCTTTCTATTGATGACTCTACTGCAAAAAGGGTGCTAGACCCTCCTCAAAACAGCAAAAGT
>CAYVQU010000222.1:0-7780 GCA_964453155.1 uncultured Anaerolineales bacterium
TTTAGCTCTTATTCAACAGTGGTGTAACTAACCACACTATTATGTTCTGCTACCAATAATGCTATCCATAAGAATAATGATTTATATCTCGATTTCAATACTCACCTCATAGCAACCTGGGGTCTGTAATAGATGCTGGGCATATTCCTTTAGAACATGGTTAATTTCAGCATCCAATATGTTGTCTCATTGTTACCCACTTCGCTCTTCTGACGGTACGTAGAACTGCCGGTGATACAAATCGGCGTACAAACCTTCGGCAGCCAGCAATTCATCATGATTGCCCTGTTCGACCAAATCCCCATCATCCAAAGCGATGATGACATCGGCATTGCGAACTGTGGACAATCGGTGGGCAATCACAAAACTAGTTCGGCCGGCCAGAAGGTGATCCAGCGCCGATTGAATCAGGCGTTCGGTGCGGGTATCGACGCTGGCGGTAGCCTCATCTAAGATGAGAATGCGCGGGTCGGCCAGAATCGCCCGCGCGATGGAGATCAATTGGCGCTGACCCTGGCTAAGCATGCCACCCCGTTCACCGACTTCGGTTTGATAGCCCTCCGGCATGCGTTCAATGAAGTCGTGGGCGTTGGCAGCCGTTGCCGCAGCGATTACCTCATCATCACTGGCAGCTAGACGACCATAACGGATATTTTCCATGACTGTACCGGAAAACAAGAACGGTTCCTGCAACACCATCCCCATTTGAGAACGAATGCTGTTTTGAGTAACCTTACGGACATCAAAACCATCTAATTTGACTGCCCCGCCGGTAACCTCATAAAACCGCAAGATCAAACTCACTAAAGTGGTCTTCCCCGCACCGGTTGGTCCTACAATGGCGACCGTTTGACCCGGTTCAGCCGTCAAATTGATATCGCAGAGTACGGGGCGGGTGGGATCATAACCAAAGGTGACTTTTTCAAATTCCACCCGACCGGCCAGGCGAGGTAATTCTGGAGCCGCCGGAACATCCTTAATGTCAGGTTCGGTATCCACCAATTCAAAAACGCGTTCTGCCGCGGCGAAAGCCGATTGGGCGATGGTCCATAGTTGCGCCACTGTCGCAATTGGACGGAAGAAGCTCTGCACATACTGCAAAAATGCCACCACTACACCCACCGTTATCACCCCCTGAACCGCCAAATAACCGCCGTAACCGGCAACAATTGCGGTATCGAGAGTACTCAAGACATCCATTGCAGGGGCAAACGCCGAGGTGACGGCATTGGCGCTGACATTGGCATCCCGATTGGCCGCGTTGTGTTGGGCGAATTTGCGAATATTCAAATCCTCACGGTTGAAGGCTTGGGCAACTTTGACGCCATCGAGTTCTTCCTGTAAATCAGCTGAAACATCGCCAATCGTTTCTCGGGTTTTACGAAATTCTCGGCGGGCCAGCCGCGAAAACACATTGGTGGTGATCAACATCACCGGTACAATGGCTAAAGCGCCTAAAGCCAATTGCCACTGCATCGTAATCATCGCGGCCACTACACCAATCAGGGCAAACGCAGCTCCAATTAATTGCGATAACCCCTGACTGAAAAACGAACTGATGGCATCAATATCGTTGACCAGCCGACTCATCATGTCGCCGGCTTCCTGGCCTTCAAGATATTGCAGCGATAATTGCTCCACTTTATTGAAAATTTGCACCCGCATATCGGCCAAAACATTCTGCCCGGCCCAGGAGGTCAGGTAAATTTGAAACCGCATCGACAGCATTCCGACGAGATAGACCAGCAGCAAGAATAACATCGTTTGGGCTAAGCCGGCCTTATCACCAGCGGCAATAAATTGGTCAACTGCGCGGCCGACCAGATATGGTCCCAGAGCCTGGGTACCCGCGTTAATAATGATCAAACCTAAGGCGCCCGCAACCGCTAACCAATAAGGCCGCAGATACCGCACCAGACGACCAATCACTTGCCCAGTATTGGCCGCTTTTTCATCTTCTGTTCTGGCAATTCGCTGCATCCCATGACCCATCATGAGATCACCTCCCCAGCAACCGCGGCACCTAGTTCGGCCCGGTCACCAAATTGGGTTTCCAAAATTTCAACATATAATTCACTTTTTTCCATCAAATCCACATGCGTTCCCATCTCGGCCAACCGGCCATCGTCTAGAAGTAAGATTTTGTCGGCGTTCCGCACTGTACTGATCCGCTGGGCGATGACAAAACTGGTCCGACCTTCCATCAACCCCTCTAAAGCAGCTTGAATTTTATACTCGGTCTCAGCATCGACAGAAGAGGTACTGTCGTCAAGGATCAAAATGCGAGGATCAACTAATAAAGCCCTGGCGATCGCAATCCGCTGTTTCTGACCTCCTGATAACCCCACCCCGCGCTCACCTACGACAGTTTCATAGCCATCAGGTAGTTCTGCGATGAATTCAGTGGCTTGGGCTGCCTGGGCTGCCTGGGTGACATCAGCATCTGTCGCCTCTGGACGTCCATAAGCGATGTTTTCGCGGATCGTCCCCGAAAACAATGAAGTTTCTTGAAGTACGATCCCAATCTGGCTTCTCAGAGAATCGAGGGTGACCTGTCGGACATCGTGACCATCGATACAAACCTGCCCGGCCGTGACGTCATAAAATCGGGGGATGAGATTGATGATGGAAGACTTGCCCGAACCGGTTTGGCCTAAAATGGCAATTGTTTCACCGGGTTCGGCAGTGAAAGTTAATTCGGATATCACATTTTGCTCACCGCCGATATAGCGGAATCCCACCTCAAAAAATTCAACCCGGCCATCAAGAGGGGGGAGCGGCGCGGCATCAGGGTGATCGGCAACCTCCGATTGGGCATCTACCACTTCAAAAATCCGCTCAGCGGAAGCCTCCGCGCGTGAGAGCATCGCCCCAATCATTCCCATCTGGAAAATGGGCATCAGCATGAACGCCAGATATCCCGTAAACGCTACCAATTCACCTAACGTCATGGTCAGTCCCATCACCTGTAACCCGCCATACCACACCACCGCAACCATCCCTAAATTGGCGATAAAGAAAATCAGGGGAAACACGGTCGAAAACAAGCCGATCATCTCAATATTCTTGGCAAGTAATTCCTGATTTTGATGGAGGTAGCGCTCGGTTTCATAATCTTCCCTGGCAAAAGCCTTGACCACCCGCATCCCCGCCAAATTCTCCTGGAGAATGGTATTCAAACCACCCAATTTTTCTTGTACGAGGCGGGATACCGGCATAATTTTGCGGATAAAAATCCCAAAGATACCAAAAATGATGGGGATGACCAAAAATAAGATGAGTGACAACCGCCAATTCATCATAAACATAATCACCAGGGTCCCTAGCAGCATCAAGATAGCTGAAATGAGCATCAACGCCCCCCGACCCACAAATTGTCGGACCAACTCGACATCCGAAGTCATCCGGGTCATGAGCTTGCCAGTTTGAGAGCGATCGTGATACGAAAAACTTAAATTTTGCAGTTTTTCGAAAATTTCATTCCGTAAATCGTATGCCACTCCTTGGGAGGCCACTTCAGACCAATAGCCTTGCAAGAAATTAAATAATCCCCGCACTACGGCAACCCCAACCAAGCCCGCGGCAACCTGCCAAACACGGGCTTGATTTAAGGGGGTGATCCCCTCATCAATCAGCAGCCGTAAGAGCTGGGGCGTTAATAAATTAGCAGCATTAACCAAAATCAATGCTACCCCACCCCCAAAGGCGACTGGCCAATAATTGAAGAGATACTTCAAAGCTCTGGTAACAAACTTCATGGATTATTCTCCAGAAAAATAGTTGGGTCTTTGAGAATTGGCGTAGTTAGGGCCCAGGCCCCCGCCTTTCACGGAAATTCCCAAAGAAGGCAATAGTTTTATATAGCTTTCATTCCGTTCCAAAAGATATCGACAACAATTTCCACATCCGATTGCGAGAAACCCGGAGCATCACAGGTGTGTCGGTGCTGTAGCATGCCATGAAAAAGTCCTAGCAGCAGAGCGGCTGGGGATATAGAATTGCCATGGGATTTTAATTCACCATTCTCAATGGCTATGCGCAGTTCGTCTTCGATCGGTTTTAGCAACCCTGCAACCACTCGGCCGTGATGGTCACGAGCTTGTTCTGCGGTCATATCTGGTGATTTGTGTTTCAATGAGAAAAACGGAGAGCGACGCTCAGCCACATGTTCACCATAAGCCACTAACATGGCGGAAATCTTTTCTTGAACCGTTTTACCTGTGGCTCCCGCGGCCTGTAAACACTCCCCTAATTTCGAAACATGATATTCCAAGACCTCTCCAAACAAGGCCGATTTATTCGGAAAATAATAATACAAGGCGGCGTTAGTCACCCCCGCAACCTGAGCAATATCGCGAATCGAAACCGCCTGATAGCCATGTTCGGTAAAAAGCTGTTCAGCGACTTCAAGGAGACGAGTTTTCCCTACTCGATTAGTTTGTTTGGCCATAACCACTCTTTCTTACTAAACGTTTGGTAAGTAAAAGTATATCGGCACTACCCTATTCGAGTCAAGTTAGAGAAATATTAGATTTTCTTTCCCAACCAAGAAAATTTAGAGAAACCCCCGATAAGCGCGGATACTCACAGATGACGTTAAATTTTTTCATCATCTGTGAGTATTTATGGTTCCATTCTTTATCGATTTACGGATTCGAACTCCCGGTCTTAGGTGTATCTGAGGGACGAATGACAATCGAATCATCCTTGGTCGGTTTGGGCGTTCGCTGAAAGATTGGCGTGCGGGTAGGGCGGGTTTCTTTGGTAGGAATTTTGGTGACAATTGGAATCGGCGTCCGAGTGGCTTTAGGTGTATCTTCTGGTTCGGAAGTTCTGGTGGCAAAGATCTGGGTCCGGGTTGGTTTTGGCGTTCGAGTTACGATCAGAGTCTTAATATACCGATCTGTTGGGGTTAAGTTCGGCCTGTTACTGGTAGATGGAGTTGGGGTTCGGGTGGGCACCAGGATAATGGCTGAATCCGGCGTGGGGGTTCTGGTCAGTTTGGTCGAATCGGAAGTGGCTGTATTGGTTGGTCGAGAAATACTGTTATCGGGTGTGTTGGTGCGAGTGGCCATTCTGGAAGTGGATTCGGTCGTGGTGCGAGTTGGTTTTTCTTCCAGTGTCGACGTGGCCGAGGGGCGGGAAATATTCGTTTGGGTGGGCCGTTCATCACTGGGATCATTTGTGCTCGGGGTTGGTGTCAGGGAAAGGGTCGCCCAAACCGGTGATGGTGTGGTAGTGGGGGTCGGATCAAAAACTTTGTCAGAGACCGTTTTCCGCACCAACCCCGAACGCTGTTGGTCAATTGCATCGTAATCAGCAAGGGCTACCAAGATCACTTCCGGTTCTAACGGCAGGACATAGACCGTGAGATCAACACCGTAATCAGCCGGCGCGAGAACTTCAATCGGCTGGAGAGGTTGCACCAGGGGTTGGGCAAAAGCCAGGGAGTATGAACCTAAAACGATGATCACCCCAATAATTACAATCAGGATAATTGCCAGATACCAGGTGAAATTGCGGCGCCAGTTACGCATTTTGAATTTCCCCTGCTTCTGCGGACCCAAACCCGGCGGCCAAAACTGGGGTAATTTGGTCTTGATTTTCAGCAGCAATTTGGAGAATCTCTTGAATTTCGGCAAGCGGAATCAGCGTTGCAGCCGCAATCACTTCCGGTTTGTATCCTACCTCATATAGATTGCAGATGATCAGGGCTTCCAAAGGATGGCTGCCGTGATCTGCAAAGACATCAAAATCTGCCGGGATAAAATCAGTGGCGCCAATGATGGCATATGTCGAGACCGGTTTTCCCTTACCTTTGAGCGCATGATCACCTAAAAATTGGAAACCAACATCCAAATCGGGGATAAAATCCAGGGGATCTTTGGGAATGAGGATTGGGGTCCGAGGGAACTCGCGCGAGACGCCCTGTAACCGGGCCGCGACGTTGACCACATCGCCGATGACCGTGTAGGTAAACCGGTCTTCGGACCCGATGGTGCCAGCCACAACCGCCCCAGAATTGATCCCTATGCCGAACTGGATTGGCTCCTGACCCTCTGATATCCGCCGGGCATTGAGTTGGATCACACCAATCTGGATTTCCCCGGCAGCCAAAATGGCTGATCGAATTGTCTCGGCCAATGGTCGCCGGATGGGTGCTCCGAAAATAGCCAATACACTATCCCCCCCAAAATGGTTGACCGCACCCTGATATTTGTGGGTTGCCGCGGTGACAATGTTGAAAAACTCATTTAAGAGCGCAATGATTTCAACCGGGCGATTTTTCTCCGACATCGAGGTAAATCCGCGCACGTCCGTGAACAGGGCTGTAACTTCACGATCTTCTCCCCCTAAATCCAGTTCGTTTTTCAAGATCGCTTCACTAACATCCTCAGACACCATGCGACCAAACATCTCGCGAATATATTCACGGTGCTGCAAACCAACAACCATTTCATTAAACCCTTTGGTTAGGGTACCAATCTCATCATTGGCCTGGACGCTGACTTCAACATCAAAATCACCGCCGCCCACCTTTTCAGTAGCATCTACCAACCGAAAAACCGGGGAAGCGATCAACTGAGCCACCAAGACACCGAGGCCAATCAAGGCGAAAAATCCAACTGTAAAAATGGTAACCAACTGCCAGGTGGAAGCCCCTTGGGCATCTCGCACCAAAGCCTCTGATAAGGAAATTCCTAAAATCCATTGGGTAGGTTCACCGCGCAAATACAGGGTTTCAAAGGCCTCAATGTATTGGCGTTGATTGGACTGGATCGCGCGAGTTTGCAATTCTTCAGAAATCCCAGGGAGGTTTGCCATGTGCGCGGTAGATAAAGGTTCGATGCCAACAATATTCAGCGTAGAAAAAACTGGGGAACCGTGGGCATCATACAGCGTCATATTTGCCAGACTGAGCAGGGCTAAATCAGGGAGGATTGTAGAGATCGGGGTGCCCACCAAAAGAACTCCCTGAAGTCCGGCTTCGGTTTGAATTGGTCCGGCCGTATACAACGTTAAACCCCAGGGTGCGGCAACAATCTGGCTAAATTTATCGCCAAGATCATCTTGAATGCCGGCTAAAACTTGGGCCGCGCTGGTCCAATCTTGGTATTCGGTAACTTCGTCAGGACGATAGGTGGTGCTGTCCCCCACTCGATGCCAGGTCGTCAGGGGTTGACCAGCAGCATCCAGAATTTCGACAAAATATAGTTGATAATTAACGACATGGGGATAAATTAATTCAGTTAAGGCCCCGGTATCTGCTGCGGCCACTGCCTCGGACACACCTAATGTGAAGGAAAGCGTTCGCAAGATTTGCAGTTGATCTGCTTCAACCGCAATAACTTCCTCAAAAGCCCGAAAAGAAGCTTCTTCCAGTTGGCTGCGGAAACGTTCTTCTAAAGTTTGGACAAACGAACGCCCCACCAAATAAGTTGCCAGCCCGGCCAGCAAAGAGGCTGCAATCAAGTAAGGTATCGAAATTTTGAACCGCAGCGGTAACGAGAGAAGGGTTTTTGTCAGTGTGCGCCAGGGTCCATCATTGTTCGTCATGATTTCCTCATTGGGCTGTTCGATCCAGGGATTCTTAAAGACGATTTATTCAATTATAGTGGATAACTTCCCGATAATTGAACTGGATTAGACCAAATCAACAATGATCATGTTCAATGAATTTTCACTAAAATGGCGACGACATCTTTTGGTTTTATTTTTTGGGCGTTTTGGTCGGTTTTTCAGGCTTTGGCGTATTGGATGGTTTTACTGGACGGGGGGT
>CAYVQU010000223.1:0-7755 GCA_964453155.1 uncultured Anaerolineales bacterium
TTACGAAAACCCTTGTCAACCTTTTCTCCCCCTAACTTCCGGGAATTGCTGTGATTATGATGATGTTGCCTATTAAATGATTTCTGTTTCAGCAACATTTTATAAGGAAACCAGGAATGCAGGAATTTTTTCTTGTATTCCTGGTTTCTTTTTGGATAAGTGGCACTAGATGGCAGTGTTTTTCGTGGCAATGGCAGTAACTTTTTGGGTATCCTGTGGGGGAATTATCAATTAGCGTGCGGATGAACCGCACCCAACCAAAGGAGTACCTCATGTTATCCATATTTGAAAATAAAAATTCCATGCTGCACATTGCCATGCGGAGCAATGCCGCTTTTTGTGATCTGAGTAGCCTGGTGATGATCATCTTTGCCAAACCCCTGGCCGCTTTCTTGGGCCTATCCAATCCCGCCATTCTGGTGGGGATCGGGATCGCCTTGTTTGCCTGGGCACTGCTGCTCTTTTGGGGATCGGTCCAGACGGATGTTCCTAAGTGGCTGGCTTGGCTGGCCATCGACGGTGACCTGGGATGGGTGTTGGGCAGCGTCGTAATCCTATTGTTACCGACCGTAACCTTCACCGGCCCCGGCAAATGGACCATCGCCATCATCGCCGATATCGTCTTGGTATTCGCCATCTGGCAGTTCTACGCCCTGCGCAAAGCAAAATAAGTTTATAGCAACATCCCCATCCCGTACCGCCCCACTCAAAATTGAAGTGGGGCGGTGTTTTTTGTCCCTAATCTTAAATATATTTGCAATATATTGACAATATATATACAAAATGATATACTGTTCCATGAACTGGTTTTTACAAGGAAGAAGAAATGAAAAACTCAAAATTATTAGCCGTCTTTTTAGTTGTTTTTGTAGATTTACTAGGATTTGGGCTGATTTTGCCCCTATTACCCTACTACGCCGATGAATATGGGGCCACCCCTTTCATCGTCGGGTTGTTGACGGCCTCGAATGCCGCGGCTCAACTGATTGGCGCACCGCTACTGGGCCGCCTCTCCGACCGGTTTGGACGCCGCCCGATTTTACTCGTCAGCATCTTTGGAACGCTGATCGGTTTTATTGTTTTGGGGGTGGCCGAACCGCTTGGCGAGAGTCTGGCCGGATTATTTGGGCTGACGGCGACGGTCAACACATTCATCATCAGTCTGCTGTTTTCTTCCCGCCTCATCGACGGCCTGACCGGTGCCAACATCAGTGTGGCTCAGGCCTATATCACCGACGTCACGACCGAAGAGAACCGGGCGCAAGGTCTCGGGATTATCGGAGCCGCGTTTGGGTTGGGGTTCATTTTTGGCCCCGCGTTAGGGGGAGTGTTGAGCACCTATGGCTACGCCGTCCCTGCTTTTGCGGCCGCAGGCCTGGCACTACTCAACTTACTCGCAGTCTATTTCTATCTCCCCGAATCGCTTACTCCCGAAATGCGCGCTGAGATGGTTGCTCGAAACACTGAAAAACCGGCTATGTCCCTGCAGGCTTTATGGACCACTCTTAATCGCCCCCGAGTGGGACCACTGTTACACATCCGATTTTTCTTCGGCTTGGCATTTTCCACCTTTCAAACCATCTTTGCCCTTTACGCCCAATACCGCCTGGATTTGGATGCCCGGGCAACCGGTTTCATCCTGACATATGTCGGGGTGCTGTCGGTCATTGTTCAGGGTTTCGCCGTTGGGTGGCTTAGCAAACGATTCTCTGAAAAAAATCTCATTCTGGTATCAACGATCACGATGGCCATCAGCTTGTTGGCTTGGGCGTTCACCCCCAATGTGATCACCCTGCTGATCATCATGGCCCCCCTTGCTTTTGCGGGCGGCACCTTAGGGACCATCATCAATTCGGCCCTGACCAAATCGGTTTATCCCGAAGAAGTCGGCGGGACCTTAGGTTTAGCCGCCTCTCTCGAAAGCGGGACCCGGGTGATTGCCCCCTCCATTGGTGGTTTGTTACTCGGACAGGTTGGCACCTGGGCACCGGGTGTGGTGTCAGCCATCATTATGGTGTGGGTCAGCAGCTTTGTTTGGCGCAAACTCTTCGTCAATCCGGATCCACCCCTGCCACAACGGAATCAACCGCTGCCAGTTGAAACAACGATATAGAAAAGTGGTTTACAATAGATTTGGATATTTAGATCGGAATATGGGAGAAGATAATGGAACTCAAGATCAACGGACAAACATATGCTGTCCCCGCTGAGCAAGAAACCCGGATGTTGGTGTGGGTACTGCGCGATCAACTCGGGCTGACGGGCACCAAATACGGCTGTGGAGCCGGAATTTGCGGCTCCTGCACCGTTTTGGTCGCCGGCGAACCCACCCGGTCGTGCCTGACCCCCACCGCCACCGTCGTTGGGAAAGAAATTACCACCATTGAAGGTCTGGCTGCAACTGGACCCGGAGGCGAAGTCGAACTGCATCCTGTGCAGCAGGCTTTCATTGAAACCCAGACACCCCAATGCGGCTACTGCATGTCCGGCCAAATGATCACGGCGGCCTCGCTACTGGAAAACAATCCGGCTCCGACGCCGGAAGAAATCGTGGCGGCGATGAACACCGTCTACTGCCGCTGCGGGACCTATGTGCGGATCAAAGATGCGGTCTCCCGAGCGGCGGAAATCATCGCCGAGGAGGGGAACAATGGCTAAAGATGAAAAAATCGGCCAGCCGAAGCGCAAACTCTCCCGGCGTGAATTCCTGATCGCCGTTGGCGTCGCCGGAGGCGGTCTACTCCTGGGGACCAAAGCGGGACTACCGTTTGCCCGGCTCAAAATTGCCGAAGTCTTCGAATCTGGCGCGGCTCCTGGCGGTCTGGAGGCTGAGGCGACGGCCTGGTTTCAAATCACACCCGAAAATATTGTCAAGATTTTCATCCCCAAGGCCGAGATGGGGCAGGGCGTTCACACCGCATTGGCCCAAATCGCGGCCGAAGAGCTCGAAATCGACTGGCAGCAATTAGAGGTACTCCAAGCCGGGACCGGCCAGGGCTTAGACGATTCCTTCGGCACCGGGGCCAGCAATAGTGTGTCGACCATGTACCAACCCATCCGAGAAGCCGCCGCGACCCTGCGGGAGATGCTCAGAGCGGAGGCGGCTAACTTTTTCGGCGTTTCTCCAGAGGTACTGACGATCCAAACCGGCCAAATTTTTACAGAGGGGGGCGCCGCCCTGACCTACGGGGAAGTCGCGGCCCTGAAATTGGATTGGGAAATCCCCGAGGAGGCGCCGCCCCTCAAATCCAAACAGGATTTTCGCTACATCGGCCAATCCACCCCGCGGGTTGATCTGCGCGCAAAAGTCTTGGGCACCGCCGCCTATGGATATGACCTGCGGCTCCCTGAAATGCTTTACGGTGCGGTCGCCCGGCCGCCAAAAATCGGTTCCACCCTGAAATCCGCGGCCGCCGGTGAAGCTGCCAACCGCCCAGGGGTGGTCAAAGTCATCCTGGCAGATGATTTCGCCGGGGTGGTCGCGGAGACTCGCGATCAGGCCTACGGCGCCGTCAACGCCCTGGATTTGGAATGGGAAACGAAGAAAATTTGGGAACAGGCCGATTTGGATGCCCTGGTAACCGTTGGCCAGGGCAAAGGGGTCCAGATTCAAAAAGAAGGCGACCCTACCCAGACTTTAGATGAGTTGCCGGTCGTAACGGCCGAATACCGCACCCCAATGGCCTTCCACGCCCACCTCGAACCCCAGGCCGCCACCGTGGACGTCAAACCCAACCGGGTGGACGTTTACGCCGCGACCCAATTCCCCGTGCGGCTGCGCGAATTCATCGCCAAGGCCATTGACCGCCAAGAAGACGAGGTTTTCGTCACCCCCACTTATTTGGGCGGCGGATTTGGCCGCAAGATTGGCACCGAAGCTGCGGTGGAAGCCGCCCGGCTCTCGGCCGCAGTGGGCAAACCCGTCCACATCGGCTGGACCCGGCCCGAAGATTTCCGCCACGGATTTTTACGCCCGCCGACCCATCATGCCTTCCGCGGCGCTTTGAACGGCAAGAAAATCGCTGCTGTGGAACATCAGCAAGCCAGCGGAGCGGTGGCTTTTCCATTTTTATCGGGCGCTTTCAAAGCCATTTTGGGCGCCGATTTTGGGGCCTGGCGCGGTGCCCGCCTCAACTATGCGATCCCTGACAGAAGTGTGACCGCCTGGCTGCCCGAACTCCCCCTGGCGACCGGTTGGTGGCGCGGCTTGGGATTATTGGCGAACACCTTTGCCGTCGAAAGCTTTATCGACGAGTTGGCCCACGCCGCGGGCGTCGATCCCCTCGAATTCCGCCTGGCTCATTTATCGAATGATGAATTTACCGCTCGCCGCCGGGCCACCCTCCAAGCAGCAGCCGAAAACGCGGGTTGGGGGCAATCCTTACCGGCCGGTCGGGCCCTGGGGATCGCGACCAGCATCGATGTCGGCACGGTTGTGGCCCAGGTGGCCGAAATTTCAGTGGAAAGTGGTGAAATTCGAGTCCACAAAGTTACCTCGGCGGTTGATCCCGGTTTGGTTATCAACCCCGATGGGGCCACGGCCCAAATCCAGGGTGCGATCATCATGGGGCTGAGTTCTACGCTGGTGGAGGCCGTGTATCTCGAAAATGGGCAGTTAACGGCCAATAACTTCAATAAATATCCCCTGCTGCAGATGAAACAAGCGCCCGACATCGAGGTCATTCTCCTCGAAAGCGGCGATAAACCTAACGGGATGGGCGAACCTCCCATCGGTCCGATTGCGGCCGCGGTCGCTAATGCCGTGTTTGCCTTGACCGGGCAACGGTTACGAAATTTACCCTTGAAATTGAAAATGTAAGGGTGACGCGTGCGTCGCCCCTACCGGAGGAACCCATGAAACGAATTACCTGGTACCAAATCATCACCATTCTGGTCACGACTGCAACAATTACGGTCAATGCGCTGGCCAATATTCTGCCCTTCAATGGTCAAGAGACCGGCGAAATTTCTGATCGGTTTGAAATTTTATTTGTCCCCGCGGGGTATGTTTTCTCGATCTGGGGATTGATTTACCTGGGGCTGATTGCTTTCACAGTTTATCAGGCCCTGCCCGCCCAACGGGATAACGCCCTGATCCGAAAAATATCTCCGGCGTATTGGGTTGGAAATTTATCCAACGCGATTTGGGTTTTCCTGTGGCATTATGAATTTTTCGCCTTGACCCTGATCTTCATGTTGGTTTTATTGGCCAGCCTGCTAGTAATTTACGTCCAAATTTCGAAAGAGAAAGCCGGATTCAGCCAAACTCAAAAATGGTTGGTTCAAATCCCGTTCAGCGTTTATCTGGGTTGGATCACGGTCGCTACAGTGGCCAATGTAACTCAGGTGCTGTTCTACTTTGATTGGGGCGGTTGGGGGATCGCACCCGCGATGTGGGCCGTGATCATGTTGGTGATTGCCACCCTGATTGGGCTGTTGATGCTTTGGCGGGAGAAAGATATTGCCTATGTTCTGGTCTTGATTTGGGCCTTCGTAGGAATTACTGCCAGTCAGGCCGATACCGCCCTGGTTGCCAACGCCGCCTGGGTTACGAGTGGAATTTTAGCAGTGGCAGCCGTTGGGCTGCCAATTTTAAATCGTCAATAATTGTCGTAGGGGCAAAGCATGCTTTGCCCCTACCGGAGGAAAATTATGAATAAAGCAGAAAAAACAGCACTGATTGCAATCCCGATTGTTATTCTGGTCGGCGTTGGATTGGCCTTGGCTGGCAGTCAGGGTGGGGCGACATTTGCCGGACTGCCGGTATTCGCCATTGCCGTGGCAGTCGCCTTCCTCATGAACTGGATCGCCTTTATCCCGGCGTATCTCCAGCAAACTGAGAAGTTCTTTGACCTAATGGGGGGAATCTCATTCATAACGGTAACGGTTCTGGCCGTTATTATCAGCCCGGTGCGAGACATTCGTTCATGGTTGCTGCTGGGAATGGTCGTGATCTGGGCTTATCGGTTGAGTACATTCCTGTATAAACGGGTCCATGCCGCGGGTGAAGACCGCCGGTTCCGAGAGCTAAAACCCTCCATCCCCCGTTTCCTGATGACTTGGACCCTGCAAGGGATTTGGGTGTCGTTTTCATTGGCCGCAGCTTTGGTCGCCATTACGTCTGAAAAACGGCTGGCGCTGGGCGCTTTCGCCATCATCGGGTTCCTGGTATGGGTCTTCGGGTTTGGGTTTGAAGTCATCTCAGACAATCAGAAGAGCAAATTCACCGCTGATCCAGCCAATAAAGGCAAGTTCATCAACACCGGGTTGTGGTCCTGGTCCCGGCATCCCAATTACTTCGGCGAAATTGTCCTGTGGATTGGGATTGCCATCGTCGCTTTGCCGATCCTACAGGGCTGGCAGTGGGTCGCCCTGATCTCGCCAATTTTCATCACCCTGTTATTAACAAAAATCAGCGGAATCCCCATGCTCGAGCGCCGCGCCGATGAAAAATGGGGCGGACAGGAAGATTACGAGGCCTATAAAGCCAACACTTCAATCTTAATCCCCCGCCCACCTGTGAAAAAATGAACTAAAATAGACCGCGGATCAAGCTGATCCGCGGTCTAACAAAGGAAAACAATATGCCCAAAGAAAAAGCTGCTCGTAAAGATGTCCAGACCTTGTGGATTGGGATCGGATTTAGTTTAGTGATTACAACCCTAATCTGGGCCTTAAACCCCCTCCTGGCGGGGATCGAGTTATTACCCGATACCGGTTATGCCTGGTACTACTGGAAATTGCCCAATCCGACCTTCTGGACGCGATTATCTGTCTGGGTGTCCTATTTAGCACATCAGATTGCATTCTGGGGGGTGATCTGGTATTCACAGAAGAACAAGTCGAAATATACGACCGGGTTACATAACTTTAATTATTGGGCCTTGGGCATAAACGCGGCCTTTATTCTCTTACACCTGGTACAAACCCATCTGTGGTACGACGGTTTAGCCCAGGATGTCCCGATTTTTAGTTCTCAGGCTTCGGTCATAATCATGCTGGTCTGGATCTTGATCATGGAAAACAACCGCCGGGGGATGTTTTTTGGGAAGAGGGTACCAATTTCGAAAGAAATTATCCGCTTTGCCCGCAAGTATCACGGTTACTTTTTCGCCTGGGCCACGGTATACACATTTTGGTATCATCCCGCGGTTTCAACCCCCGGTCATCTCCTCGGATTCTTTTA
Organism: uncultured Anaerolineales bacterium; assembly: GCA_964453155.1. Lineage (GTDB taxonomy): Bacteria > Chloroflexota > Anaerolineae > Anaerolineales > UBA11858 > CAYVQU01. Next base: position 7,187 of record CAYVQU010000223.1, read on the forward strand.
CATGTTCCTACTTTTATTGCAGGGTAGTATGTTTTTTACTCGCATCCATGTGAATAAATATTGGACCTTTGTTCAGGAGTTCACCGTCTTAATTCATGGCTCCATTGTTGCCGTTGTCCAAGGGCAAGGTCTGTGGCCGATGTTCGCCTATGGGTTTGGGGGTATTTTTATCGTGACTCAGCTCTACGGGTTAGGGCTTAAGGCCTGGCAGCGGTATGCGTTTATTGGAATTTATATACTCTCGGCATTATATGTTTATAATGGACGGCTGCTGGCTGGGCTACTCGAAATAATTCGAATTCCAGCCATCGACTATATCCTAATCTTCGTATTAGCTGGGATTTTCTGGTTGATCATTCGGTTGATGGCGTTCTTTCAAAGAGAACCTCAAATGGAAGTGGTCGCGGGCGATTAAATAAACCCCGATTAATATTGAGTAAACGAACGAAAATCTGCTAAACTTGAGTAAACGCTACCGAGACGCAGATTTCACTGAACGCTGATTCTCTTTTCGTCGAAGAAAAATCTGCGATTTCAGATGAATCTGCGTCTATTTATTTAAATTCTCG
>CAYVQU010000224.1:0-7602 GCA_964453155.1 uncultured Anaerolineales bacterium
GCCTATGTTTTTCGTTAATTTTCTGTTCTACCGCTACTTTTTGAGATGACACTAACATACCGTATTAAGAGTTTCAAAAAAACCCATATGTCATCATGATCTTACCAAGTTAAATCAATTGTAGCAATAAGGAGGCCCCGCCATGGAACCAACCCAGAAGAAAAAGGATTCAAACCCCGATTCAACCGAAAAACAGCCCTACCACCCGCCCGCGATCAGCCATGAAATTGAGTTGGAGACCAAGGCTGGTTCATCCGCTGGCGATGAACTACCCCCCGGACTAGGTGGTGGATAAGAATCGAATGAAGAGGAGGATAATTATGACCCAAGAAGAAAAAAACACCCACCGCACCAATAAGCTATTCACCTACGCCACATCGGCCTCGGTAGCGCTCTCGGCCGGAGTAGGCCTGGGAGCCAATGGTGTATTGAACAACATCAGCCCAGATAAGCTCCTGGGTAACAGCCAGTATGATTTCAATTTCCCGAGTGAATTACATCGTGCGCCAACTGCACTGGGTGATACCTGGACTTGCAAAACTCCTTCAACATCATTGGTTCCTGGTGAAAATTGGAGCACTAATATCAATGGACATCCCTTTCAATTTATAAATAATGTCAATTCGAGCTGGGGATATTTTAAGGATGCTTACGTTGGAGTAAGAAGAGCTGCAGCAGGGGTCAATGCACAAGTGTTTGGTCAAGGCGTTGATATTGTAGGTCAGCCACTAGGTTACTTTGGTTATCTCAGCAATTTTCGAGGGGCAGGAGAGAACTATTTAGGCTTTACTACCGGAAACAATGCTTGGGGCTGGGCGCGCATTGATGTCTCGGGAACTGGCAATTTAGTCAAGGTTATTAAGGTGTGTTGGGAGATGGACGCCGATGAGCCGGCCATTAAAGCCGGATATTCACCAGAACCCAGCGCAGTAGAAATGGTCAACCTGGAGGCCTCTGCTACCCCGGGAACCTGGTCTGCCATTGGGGCCACTCTCCTGGCCGGGATCGCGGGAGTCTGGGCCTGGCTACGGCGCCGAAAAGCTTCCGCGGCATAAAAAATTTTCAACACACGGCCTAAAGTTCGACTTTACCCCAAGTCGAACTTTTTATTTGGGCAAACCGAGACCTTCCAGGTTTTCGAAACCTGGAAGGTCTAAAGAATGAGTTAACTATATCTTCAATGAACAAATCTGAACCCATTTTTCCCCACGTATTCAAAATCGCCGCCGATCAACAGGCGGATGTTCCGGCCGAAATCGAACCCGGCGCGGCCTATCAGATCCCCGTTGAAGGTTCGCTGGGGCTTTTGGCGCTGGGGGCCGTGGGGATTTTGGCCTGGCGGCAGGTCCGGGATGCTGCGCAGTCGTCATTAACCCCGCAGACCACAGAAAATAACAAATAATCACCCCCAAATTTCTCACGTCAAGACGCAAAGTCGCCAAGTTTTATTTTTTCTTTGCGCCTTAGCGCCTTTGCGTGAGTTAATGCTATGACCAAAAAATTTCTTCTCATCGGTTGGGACGGCGCGGATTGGCGCGTGATCAAACCCCTCCTTGACCAAGGCCTGCTACCGACCCTCAAAAATCTGATGGCCCGCGGTGCCTGGGGCAACCTGGCGACCCTGGATCCCCCCCTCTCGCCCATGCTGTGGACCTCCATCGCCACGGGCATGACGGCCGACCAGCATGGCGTCCTCGGATTTGTGGAACCCATGCCAGAAGGCCAGGGCATCCGTCCCGTGTTGGGCAGCAGCCGCAAGACCAAAGCGATCTGGAATATCCTGATGCAGGAGGGTTTCCAATCCCACGTCATCGGTTGGTGGCCCAGCCATCCGGCCGAACCCATTGACGGGGTCTACGTCTCCAACTTCTATCACAAAGCCACCGCCGAATATGGGAAGCCCTGGCCCCTGGCCCCCGGCGCCGTCCACCCCGAGCGGCTGCAGGAAATGCTGGCCCAACTGCGGGTCCACCCGGCCGAGATCACGGCTGCCCATATCCTGCCCTTTGTGCCCAACGCGGCTGAGGTCGATCAGGAAAAGGATAAACGGTTGGGCTCCATCGCCAAGATTCTGGCCGACACGGCCTCCGTCCATGCCGCCGCGACCTATGCCATGGAAGCCGAACCCTGGGATTTCATGGCCGTTTATTACGATGCGGTCGATCATTTCGGTCACGGTTTCATGAACTTCCACCCGCCCCAGCGCCCCGGCATCCCAGATGAAATGTTTGAACTCTACCAGGGCGTGGTCACGGCCGGATACCGCTTCCACGATATGCTGCTGGCTCGCCTGCTTGAACTCGCCGGGCCGGAAACGACCGTGATGCTGATCTCCGACCACGGTTTCCATCCCGATCACCTGCGGCCGCGCGGGATCCCCAAAGAACCGGCCGGCCCCGCCCATCAACACCGTGAATTGGGCATTATCGTCTTGGCCGGGCCGGAGATTGCCCCTGGGGAACAGGTTTACGGGGCCAATTTGTTGGATATCGCCCCCACCGTGCTCACCCATTTTGACTTGCCGATGGCCCGCGATATGAGCGGCCGCCCCCTGATCGAGGTCTACCGCAATCCCCCGGAAGTGGAAGTGATCGCCTCGTGGGAAGCGGTCCCCGGCGAGTGTGGGATGCATCCCCCCGATGAACGCCGCGATCCCTGGGGAGAACAGGCCATGATGGATCAACTGGTCGCCCTGGGGTATATCGATCCCCCTGGTGAGAAAGTCCAGGAAAATATTGAAAAACAGGGCCGTGAAACCCAATTTTATCTGGCCCGAGTGCATCTGTATAACCACCAGGCTGATAAAGCTGTGCCCATCTTGGAAAAAATCTATGCCCAGGCCCCCGACGAAACCCGCTACGCCCTGCGGCTGGCCAATTGCTACCGGGAGCTTAACCGCCCGGCCGAGGCCAAAGTCATCGTCCAGGCCTTAATCGATAAACAGGAAAAGGACATCCCTGGTTTGGATGCCCTTAAAGCTTCCATTTTGTTGGATGAAGAAAATTTCGATGAAGCCATCCCCCTGTTGGAACGGGCCACTCAAAACGATCCGCGTAACCCGGGCGTTCACCTGCGGATCGCTGGGGCCTACTTTCAAATGAAGAAATGGCTCGAGGCCGAAAAATCCTACCGGGCCGCCCTGGAACTCGACCCTGACAACGCCCGGGCCTATCACGGCCTGGCGGTCACCCACCTGCGCCAGGATCGCCTGGAAGACGCGGTGGATGCGGCCCTTTCGGCCATCGACCGGCAGTATTTCATGCCCGCGGCCCATTTTTATCTCGGGCAAGCCCTGCGGCGGCTGGGCCAATGGCAACCGGCGGCCCAGGCCTTTCAGGTCGCGGTCTTGCAGGCCCCTGGGATGCGCCGGGCTCATCTGGCCCTGGCCCAACTCTACGAAAATCGCTTAGGGAAACCCGACCTGGCCGCCGAACACCGTCAGTTTGCCGAGGAAAATATCGTCAGTGAATAAGATAAAAGCGCATGTTACGCAGCTAGCATCCTGAGTCGGTCCGAAGGGCCATATCGAAGGGTGCGGGTTGTCCGAAAAAATCATCCTGAATAGCGATAGCGTATCAGATGGTGAATTTTCTGTCGTGCGTAACATGAGTTAATAGTACATTTTTTGGACACGGATCAACGCGGATTTTCACGGATTTTTCTGATAATTTGTAATCATCAATAGAAGCTTGAACACTGAAAAAATTAACGTCACTGCGAGGCAGCTTTATCGCCGAAGCAGTCTCCGTCCTGGAAGGATTCAGATTGCCGCACTGCTCTCCGCTCCGTTCGCAATACCGCAAGGGTATACCCGTTGGTATGACGTTAATGTTCAACGTACCGTTGACGATTACAATTTTTCTGATTATTTTGCCAATCCGTGTTCTTCCGTGGAATCCGTGTCCCATTTTATTATTTTGGAAACGTGATTTTGTGGCCATGCTGAGATCGGCACAATTTTTCAACATGACGCCTGGTGGGAATCAGAAAATCAACGCCCTCCCTGGACGATTTCACCAAATACATGGTAACGTACCCCCAATCTTATTTGGAGCTGCAACCAATGCAAAAGTTTCGTTTAAGTTTGATCATTTGTATCATTTTCGTAGTGGGAATATTTCTTTTGATCAGCATCCGACCCACCCAGGCGCAGCGCGGCGCCGAGATCAATACACCACCTGCAATCCAAGTCGTCACCAGCGATCGTTCGGGCCTCACCTTTGACGTTCTCGTCCCCAATTATCAGCTTGAAAATCTCGTCACCCCCACAGGGCGGCTTGACCGCATTACCTATCCGGGGGCCGTATTTAACCCCTCGCTTGGGCAGCCCCAAATTCCGGTTCAAACTGCGCTGATTGGCATTCCCACGGACGCCGCGATTGTGGTCGAGATCATCTCCAAAGAGAGCATCCAATTATCTGGCACCTACTCCCTCGCCTCGGTTCCAACTTTAAGCTACCCCAATGGTCTATTTGCGGCGGGTGAGAAAACCTACCGTCCGGATGAGGCAATTTATCTGGCTGACCAATTTTTCCCCACGGAAGCGGTTCAACTCGGCCAACCGGCCTGGGTTCAAAATCAGCGGATGGTGGCAATTAGTGTGTATCCGTTCCAATACAATCCGGTCAGCGGGCAAGTGATCTGGCATTCGCGTGTGCGGATCAGGGTCGATTTTATTGAAAGCGCGTCCGATACTCACTCTGACTCCCAACCAAATGCTGCCAATCAGCCCGATTTTTTGGCGGCCTCATTCGCCCGCCCGCTTCTCAATTTCGACCAGGTTCAAGCATGGCAACCGGATCAGTCCCGTCCAGTTGTAAGCAGCGATTTGGCTGCAACCCAAACTTCGACCGGCCAGAATCGCTACAAGATCACGGTCACCGCCGATGGGCTTTACAAAATTACCTACGACGATCTCGATGATCACATGGCCGATATCGGCAGCGTCGACCCCCGAAAATTCCAGTTTATGAGTCAGGGAGCCGAAGTTGATATTTACGTCACAGGGGAAGCGGATGGCAATTTCGATGAAGGAGATGTGATCTATTTTTATGGGCAAAAATTTTACGGCGACCGGTTGGCCGAAATCTATGCCGCCGAAGATGACCTTTGGCGGTCGGTTTTCTATTTGTCGAATGGGCCCAGCGTCAATTTTGCGGCCCAAAATACAGCCACAATGTTCGAAAAATATACCGATGAGAACGTATACTGGCTGGTCGTGGGCGACTCAAATGGCTCCCGGATGGCAACCTTAGACGTCGATCCCACTGGAAATGCTGACCCAGCCGAAACTCATTTTCGAGAAACCAGCCATGCGGAGGAATCTGAACGCTGGTACACCTTCCATTACACCAGCGAAGACACCTGGTTCTGGCAAGATGTCTCCAACGGGTTCAGCACTGTTACGAATACATATACGACGACCCTGTTTTCGGTCGCGACGACCCCAATCAGCGCCACTGTGCGCGGGGAGGTGGTGGCCCGCAATTTTTCGTCCAACGCCAACGATCAACACACTAAATTCAAACTCAATGATATCGATTTAGTCGAGGCCTATTGGGACGACAACAAGCCCATGCGCTATGCATTTGAGGCCGAAATCGATCAAAGCGAGCTGATCACGGGGGAAAACACCCTGTTTTTCACCTCCTACGGCGATGGAGCGGTGGCCATCCGCCATTATTTCGACTGGTTCGAGATCGATTATCAACGCCTATTCCAGGCCGCAGGCAATCAGCTTAAATTTACCCAACCCGAGGCCGGCAATCATAAGTATGAAATCAGCAATTTTGGTGACACAACCCAGGTGTTCGCCTTGGATATCACCACCCCATTAACCCCCACCCGCCTCACTTCTCCAGCGACTACGGCCGATACGGTCACAATCTCCACCACCAATGCGACCACGGCAACTTATTTCGTCGCCAGTGAGGCCGCCGCGCAGACGCCAACGATCCACTACTATGAACCGCCCGATCTGCTCAACACCAATAATGCCGCCAACTATGTTTTCATCGCCCACGCAGATTTTGTAACCGATACCCAGACCCTGGCCAATTACCGGGCCCAGCAGGGTTTTACCACGCGAGTGATCGATGTCGCTGACCTCTACAATGAATTCAACTACGGTATTTCTCATCCGCTGGCAATCAAGTCGTTTTTGAAATATGCGTTTGATAATTGGTCGACTGCCCCGAGTTATGCCCTGTTAATTGGGGATGGACATTGGAACTATAAAAGTTTCAACACCGCCGATTACGGTGCTCCCAAAATTTATATGCCCCCCTATCTGGCGTGGGTCGATCCCTGGCAAGGAGAAATAGAGAGTACAAACTTACTGGCCAATGTCTCTGGAACCGATCCCCTCCCGGATGTCCACATTGGGCGGCTCCCCGTCAATAGCACCACCGAACTCAATTATGCCATCGCTAAAATCATCAATTACGAAGCGGCCAGCCCCGCTCCCTGGCAGTTTAGGATGTTATTCGTGGCGGATAATTCCGATTCGGCCGGAAATTTTGCCAGTATCTCAGATAATATAATTACTGATCATATCGTCCCCGAACCCCTATACACCGCTGATACCATTTATCAGAGCGATTTTGACTGTACGTCCCATTCTTCGGCCGCCTGTCAAGCCGTTACCCAGGCTATCACCACCACCTTGAACACCACCGGCACCCTGCTCCTTAGCTATCACGGTCATGGTTCTGGCCGCTTGTGGTCGGATGAAAAGATTTTTGAAACTGGAGATATCACTGGACTGGCAAATGGCAGTCAACTCCCGGTCATCCTCTCCATGGATTGCTGGGATGGCGCCTGGGCTTTCCCGGACGTATCCTTTAGCTCGTCGTATTATCCGGGGTTAATCGAAGAACTCGTGCGCGCCAATAACGACGGGGCGGTGGCAGCCTTTTCTCCAAGCGGTTTAGGAGTTGCCTCCGGGCATGATGACCTTCATCGGGGATTTTTAGAGTCACTATTTGATCATGATGAGTGGCAACTGGGACCCGCCGCACACAACGCCAAACTAAAGTATTATCAAAACTTTTCATCCGACCCTTATCTGCTCCACACCTACACGGTGATTGGCGATCCAGCACTTCAGATCCACCGGCCGCAGAAAGTTTACATCCCCTTGGTATTGAGGTGAATTTCTGGCCGATCAAAACTATTCCATCGCAGATCCGCAATATCGCGCGGCTATATCCAAGCTTCTCCAGGTTGGCTTGCAGCCAGACGATCAGGTGCGCCTGAAAGTTACCAGTGGCAGTATGCGGCCAGTATTGCAAGCGGGAGATTGGATTTGGGTCACTGCCGCGGACCCGACCACGATCCGCCGGGGAGATATCGTCGTGATGCGGGTAGCGGATCATTTTCTCACCCATCGGGTGGTGGCCCTAACCGCTGACGGATGCCAAACTAAAGGGGATAACAGCCTCCAGCCTGATCCCGAAATGGGTTACAAAGATATTTTGGGTCGGGTTACCCATCGTAAAAGAAATAACCGCCAGCAAATCTTAGATAAACATCCCCATTGGAGCCAATTCATCGGTGACTCTACTGCAGTAACTCAGGCAAAACAGAAGCGTTGAGCAACAA
>CAYVQU010000225.1:0-7597 GCA_964453155.1 uncultured Anaerolineales bacterium
TTCACAGACCCAACGATGGCGAACTGCCGCTGCTAATTCTGCATAAACTCTTATGCCATTTTTCCAAGGCTGGAGTTATGGGTTCCAGATAGGGATATCCAAGATGGCGCGCGGTGGTCTACCGAGCTAATACAATACTTAGATCAGAGTACGATTGGTTTGGTTTGCTTAGATCCTTCTAATATTCTCAATCGGTGGCTGCAATTTGAAGCAGGTGCGATTGCCAAAACGTTACCATCGGATAAAATCAGACTTGTTCGGTTGGGGCTTCATTCTGAAAATGTTCAGGGGCCGCTCTCCCAATTTGATAGTATTAGTACGGATAAAGCCGATGTTTTTTCATTGCTGGAATTGATCCGGACCAGCATCGAGCAGTTTACGATCTCTCATTTGGAATTACGGGCCAACTTGGATATTAATTGGTCGGATTTTGAAACCAAACTAGCAAAAATGGACTTTGAATCTATTCCGGTAAAACCAGAGCCCATCCAGCCTTTTGATTTTAGCGAAGATGATTCGGCCGCGGTTGAATATTTAGATAGTGTCGAAGAGAAAATTATCCAGCTGTTATTTGTCAATAATGGGATTGATGATGACAAAATATCGAGTTTAGTGTATTTATCTCGAGGCCAATGTCTCCAATATCTCATTGCAATGGAAAAAAAGAATTTGGTTTGGTCCAATCTCAATAGTGGAGTGCGGTTTTGGTATATCACTGAACTAGGGAAAAAATATTTGCCAGGTGTTTATCAAACCTAAAGCGAAAAAAGCCGCTCAAAAGCGGCTTTTTTCTTTTTTGTTCTGAGCAGGCTGTTAATGTTGCAAGATTTGTGATAGGAACAGTTTGGTCCGCTCGTGTTGGGGGTTATTGAACAATCCATCAGGGGTTGTGTGTTCCACAATGAGACCTTCGTCCATAAAAATGACATTATCAGCAGCGGAACGCGCAAATCCCATTTCATGAGTGACACAAACCATGGTCATACCCTCTGCGGCCAAATCAAGCATCACGTCGAGTACTTCCTTTATCATCTCAGGATCCAAAGCAGAAGTGGGTTCGTCGAAGAGCATGATTTTGGGGTTCATGGCCAAGGCCCGGGCGATAGCGACGCGTTGCTGCTGCCCACCCGAAAGTTGAGTAGGGTAAACATCGGCTTTTTCAGGAATTCCTACGCGGGTGAGCTGCTGCATCGCGATATCGGCCGCTTCCTCTTTGGAACGACCGCGGACCACTTTTTGGGCCAAAGTGACATTTTCTATCGCCGTCAGGTGGGGAAATAAGTTGAAAAGTTGGAAAACCATCCCAATTTCAGCCCGGACAGCGTTGAGGTGTTTTTGATCTCCGGTTAATTTCTCGCCATCAATCCAAATTTCACCATTGGTCGGTTTCTCCAAGTGATTGATACAGCGGAGCATGGTTGATTTTCCCGACCCGCTCGGTCCAATGACGACCACGACTTTGCCACGTTCCACGGTCAAGCTGACGCCATCCAAAGCTTTTACGTTGTCAAAGTGTTTATGCAGATCCTTGATTACAATGATATTGTCTGTTTTAGTCATTGGAGCGTAACCGCCTTTCGATCAGTTGAACGATTAAGGAGAGTAGAACCGTCATGGTAAGGTACATCACCGCCAGCGTGACATAGGCTTCTCGGAAGCGGAAAGTGCTGCCTGCGTGTAGTCGAGCCACCTGAGTGATATCCCGGACGGCCAATACCGATACCAGTGATGAGTCTTTGACCATGGCGACAAAATCGTTCCCAAGCGCGGGTAAAACATTGCGGATTGCCTGCGGCAGAATGATATAGCGCATGGCCTGCCCGTAGCTCATTCCAAGCGATCGGGCTGCTTCCATCTGACCTTTGGTAATCGACTGGATTCCAGCTCTGAAAATTTCAGCCAGAAATGCACCGTAAGTAACTGCCAGGGCTACGATCGCCCGGACATTCATTGGAATTGCCTGGTTATTCATTCCCACGAGGGGGGCTGCCAGAATACCCAACCCATTCTCTTCCATCCAAATGCCAAACGCGTTTAAACTATCGACGACCAGTGGGACCCCGACCAGCGCAATAAAAAATATAAGCACCAGCATGGGAATGCCGCGCACAAGTTCTACATATAACCGAGATAGGTTATTGAAGAAAACATTACTCGAAATCCGTCCTAATCCGGCTAAAAGCCCTAGGAGCAGGGCAAATCCGTAAGCGACCAGGGAGGTTTGAATGGTAATTTTGAGACCAATCTTGATGAAATCAAATGCCTCGCCATAAGCCCCGCGGGTCAGAACCTGGATGGAATCATCTTCGACGCTGAGGAAATACGTTTTTTTGCCATCATCAATTTTCCATTTTTCGCCGGGTTTTTGGACATTAATTTCGGCAACCGGATGGATTGTGACCTCATATTCTGCAAATTTTTCTTTGAGAACTTCAGAAATCTTCCCTGAATCAAGTTCTGCTATCAGGCTTGTATCGGTAGAAAATAGAAATTCGTTTCGTCCGATAATTATCGCGGCCCAAATTGCAGTCAGGATGATGGCCACAAACCACCACGGAAATTCCTTTAATCGTTTCCCGAGGGGATCTTTCCGATCACCGATAATGGAGGTCGGTATTTGTACGGATTGGGGTTGATCTGCCACAGTGAACTCCCTTTTTACCAAAATAAGTTATCTGAATAAGCAGTTTTCGGAAAGAATTTTGTAATGGAAATCAGGCTTCAACCGAAAACTGCTCAGGGGTAGCGGTTATTTTTGCCAATATAATTCTAAGCACACACCGCTACGCACTTATACCAAGCGCTCGCGGATCTTGGAGGAAATGTAATCCATCAGGGATACGACCACCGCGATCGCGAGCATCTGAGCGCTGGCGGCGCGGTAGTCAAGTAAGTTGATGTTTTGGCTCAAAAGGAAGCCAATACCACCGCCACCAACGAAACCAATGATGGTCGACATCCGCACGTTGATATCCCAGCGGTACATGGTAAAGGAGATATAGGGTGGGATGATCTGGGGAACAACGGCGTAAACGATGGTTTGTAATTGATTTGCACCAGTTGCCTGCACGGCTTCGATTGGTCCTGGAAGGATGCTTTCAACCTGTTCGGAGTAGAGTTTGGCCAGCGCGGCAACCGTATGGAGAGCCAGGGCTAGTGATCCGGCAAACGGGCCGATACCAACCCAAATAACGGCAACAATAGCCATCACGAGCGGTTCGACCGAACGGGTCCCGTTTAAAATTGTGCGGGTGATAGTATAGATGATCAAACCGGTGGGGAGGGCGTCCTTAGCTGAGGTTATCAGTGCCAGAACCAAACCGATCGCGGCGCCAACGCCAGCGGGTACATAGAGCGTTTTAATCGGGTTTTCAAATTGATAGAACCACTCTACACCCGCGCCAATGATAGCAAACAAGACTGCGCCAGCCAATGAAGCCAAGACAACGTTGATCAGGCGTACTTGCAAAGCCGGCATCGTGTCGCTGATACGTTGACCCATTTTACTAAGAATATTGGCTGCCACGGCACCGGTTACAACGGCAATCAGCCCGGGCGTGATCATAACGATGATGACCCCAAATTGGAAGATGAAGTTTCCTAGGAAGCCGAAAAAGCCCAGTGGCTCGATGAGGGTTTCACCCAGTGTGCGGAAAGCGGTTCCAAAGAAGATTAAACCTGCAATGCCCGTAATGGCAATCCCCGCGGAAGAGAAAAAGCGTACGATGGGGTTGGGTTTCCCGGTATCTTCGGTGGGCATGGTCCAGCGTAAGATGGCGAATAAGAAACCTATGCTCACAATAAATCCAACCCAACCCAGGGCAAGATTTTCATTGATGGGTTCGAGTTGCGAGATCAGCCAGCGTGCCACTTTAAGGCCGATCCAGATTCCCGCAATCCAACCGATAATTGAGAAGGCAATACTGGTCAATGGGCTGCGGTTGACGATCATCAAGTTGCGGGCCGCGATAAAACTGATCGGAATCGCGATCAGGGTACCCAGCGTGGTGGCCAACAGCGCGATAAAGATCGTTTCTATGATCTTATCCCAGGTGGCAATCGCATTATCTGACCATTTGGGCGCGCCAATATTCGTTCTAACGGTAACCCGAATATGCTGGGCTTCCTCGACCGGTTGCCGGTTGGGAAGTTCAACCTCTGCTGCAAAGGAGCCATTTTCGTCTGCACTGAATGAGCCCATTTGCTTTTTAACGCCATTGAAAGTTACAAAATTGATTGGCCCTTGGGAATAGGGTTCAAGATTAAACCCTTCAATTTTTACGGCCTCAAAAGGTGCGCCGCATGATTTATTGGCGGTCATATACGGTGCGCTGGAATCGACCTCCGGTAGTTCGGGGGTTTCACCTTCTGGGCAAGGTAGATAGAAGGGGACTTCAATATTTAACTCATCGGTTTCATAGTAAAAAAGATCTGGATGAGCCAATGCCCGCATAACCCGGGTGATCGACTTTTGACGAGTTTCTTCTTTGGTTGTACTGAAATCAACGTCAGTGACTTGAAAAGCGTAGGCAAAAACGAGCAGGCCAACGGCAATCGACACTCCAGTTAGCAATGATCTAGCGAAAGATTTTTTATTATTCATGACGATACCTACCCAACCCGCTCGGCTTCTTTGCCATAAATTTCACGGAATTTATCATCATCGATTTCACTCGGAGCGCCGTCGAACATCATTTTTCCATCATTCAATGCTATGGCGCGATCCGCGTAGCGGTGGACTAGATCAAGGAAGTGCAAGCTACACAAGATCGTGACACCTTCCTCTTTGTTGATCTTTTCAAGATACTGCATGATGGAATGTGCTAAAACCGGGTCCAGGCTGGCAACGGGCTCATCCGCAAGGATGATAGCCGGTTGCTGCATCATGGCACGCGCAATCCCGACCCGTTGTTGCTGCCCACCACTCAAAGCGTCTGCCCGTTGATAAGCTTTATCGGCAATACCAACCCGATCTAGTTCTTTGAAGGCGTTCTCAATATCTCTTTTTGGAAATTTATTCAGGAAGCTCATGGCGGGGTTGACATATCCCAACCGACCGGAAAGAACGTTGGTCAAAACTGATGAGCGATTTACCAAATTGAAGTGCTGGAAAACCATGCCGATCTTGCGTCGAATGGTACGCAGTTCATCGTCAGATGCTTTGGTAATATTTAAATCATTCCAAATTATATCGCCAGCAGTAGGCTCGATTAAACGATTGATACAGCGTAATAATGTTGATTTACCAGAGCCGCTCAAACCGATGACGGCCAGAAATTCTCCTTGCGGAACATCAAAGCTCACATCGTAAAGAGCCTGCGTGCCACCCTCATAGACTTTCGTAAGGTTTTTGACTTTTAGCATAGGTTTACCCATTCGTTGCAATCTAATAAAGGCAGCCCCAGACAAAAATGCCTGGGGCTGCTAGATCGTTCAGTTACTGCGATTACTCGCCAAGGTTCTCAAGAGTGATGCCCTGAGCATCCATCAGCAAGCGGACACCATCAAAGTTTTCGTCAAAGATGGGGCCAACTGCAGACCAGTCATAGAAGCTCTCGTTACAGAGAGTTTCTTCACAAGCTTCAGATGCAACGTAAGCTGTGACAGCCTCGATCATCGTAGCTTGGAGGTCAGCGGGGAAGTCCGGTGAGAAGGACATTGTGTCGTTGGGGATCTCAGCTGAGATATCCAAAATGCGGACTTGCTGAACAACGTCAGGAGCCTCTTCCCGGATGGCGGCGCGGGCGTCGAGCACGCGGTAATCACCACAGAAAAGTTTACCCTCGTCATTCAAGCCACAGTCAGGAACAACCTCATCGGGAATATCAGGGGCCATGCCCAGTTCCCAACGGCCTTCGGGTAGCAGCGGTGGGCTGAAGTAAGCAGTGGCAACATCGGCTTCGCCATTGTAGACCGCTTTTACAGCCTGCGGGTGACCGCCGGCTTCCACGGTTTCGCCAACTTCAATGTTAAGTTCTGCGAAGAGGGCAGTGGGGAAGAGGTAGCCGGAGGTGGAGCCTGCATCGGGGTAAGCCCAGGTGGCGCCAGCCAGGTCTTCAAGGGTTTCGAAGTCACTGTCGCGCGCAACGAGGAATTCTGCCCAGTAGACGTTCCAACCGTAGCGTTCAGAAGCCAAACCGGGCTGAACACCACAGAGTTGGTTCGCCAGGGCGTAACCCATGGCAGGAATGAAACCGATGGTGTTTTCAGGGGAAGCACACATTTCTTCAATCGTAGCCGCATATGAAGTAGGAACGCTGGCTTCGAAGTAAAGGCCGGTTGCCTCGTTGAGCGCTTGGGCGATCAGGTCGCCACCAGCGATCATGAAGTCAACATCGACCGAGGGGACGAAGAGTACTTTGATCGGGTTGTCTTCGGTACCAATGGCTCCGCCTTCTTCCTCTTCTGGCGGGAAGAGATCATCATAGGTTACGCTGAAGTCCGGGCCAAAGTATTCGGCGTTGACTTCTTCAAGGAAACCGTTCTTCATCAACTCTTCCAGGGCGGCGTTTACGGGTTCAACCAGATCGCTACCGCTGGGATAAATGAAGCCGAGGTGGTCACTGGACATGGAGGGGCCGACCAACTTGAGGGCGTCGGCATTCTCACCCAGATAACCCTGACCAGCAATCTCGTCAAGGATGACAGCATCAATATCGCCAGCGATCAGCGCCTGCACGGCGAAGGGGAATTGCTCAAAAGCGTTGATGCGTTCTTCCGGCAGGAAGGTGGCCGCGGTGGCATAATTGGTGGTCCCGGTTTGGGTGCCCAATTTGAGACCTTCATCAGCCACGATATCGTCGATGCTCTCAATGCGATCCTCGTCAATGCGGACCAACAAGCGTTGTTCGATGGCAACATAGCCCATCGAGAAGTCTACGATTTCATCGCGTTCTTCGGTGATGGTGATCCCATCGGCCGCGGCGTCGAATTGACCATCAGCCACAGCTTGGATCATACCTTCCCAGGCAGCTTCAACGTATACGGGCGTACAGTTGATGACGACACAGATTTCATTCCAGACATCGTAATCCCAACCAGCTGGTTCGCCGGTGTCGGGATCAATGTAGTTGAAGGGCAGATAGGCGTTTTCCACGGCGATGGTAACTTCACGCCCACCCAAATCGGGGAGACCCATTTCTTCGGGTTCTTCCATGGGTTCCTCAGCAGGGGCTTCGGCGGGTTCCTCTGCCATCGGCTCTTCAGCAGGGGCCTCAGGTTCGGCTCCACCACAGGCAACCAGCAGCAAGCTGCTAATCACCAAAATGGTGAGAATCCATAACAATTTTTTCATCTCTTTTATCTCCTTTCGAGGTGAATAGGGTTTGATTTCACTGCTGGCCCATTTGTGAGTCGGCAGCGTTTTAAAGGATAGACGATCTTTTGAAATTAGGCAAGATGTTGGATATCATGTTGGTAGTTATATTTCGATATAAACCTCCAAAATGGAAATGGGGTGAAAAAAACAATCCCCTCGCTAAACCGAAGGGATTGTTTTTTCACTACAAAAACGCGCAACCATCGCTATCGGTCATAGGGGGTAGTAATACCAATTGCTTATTGAGACGCCATGAATGGAACGACTGCGTTATGAACG
>CAYVQU010000226.1:0-7592 GCA_964453155.1 uncultured Anaerolineales bacterium
ACCTACGTTTTCTCTCAATCATAATTCATGGCTCAAAAGAGCGCAATTTGTATTACTCAGCCCAAAACTGATCAGATTCCAGGTTGGATCGAAATCGACGATATACATGGTATGTTCGCTGACGAAATCCAGCCCCAGTTTTTCAGCGATTTTGCGCGAGCCCCAATTGGTCTGACCACAATCCCAAAGAATTTCGGTCAAACCGCGGTGCTGTAGTCCATACTCAATAGCCGCAGCTGAGACTGAAGTCGCCAACCCTTTACGACGATGATCGGGGTGCGTTTCCAGGCCCATATCGCCACGCCCACCAACCACCACATCAACAACGGCATGGGCAACGATTTCATCTTCCTGCCAGGCGACAAACCCAAATCCCTGGTGAGCCGGATCGGGAATGGTCTCCCAGGCGGCCAGCAGACCGGAAACATCGGGCGGTACGTCAGGGCGGTCTTGTATGGACTGATCAATGCGTTGCAGGCGATAACCTGGGGGAATCTGGGATTGCCATTCGAAACTGATTTTCCGAGCAAGGTAGTGATTACGGGGCATCTCAACGGGATCCCGGGGAGTAGTTAGTTTTTCCAAGACCGGTTCCCAGGCGGGGGATGCACTGAGCATGAACCCCCAGGCTTCTTCAGTGAAAATACCTCCATTGAAAATGAGACCGTTGATAGCCTCAATTCCGGACTCATTGGAAGGATCGCCTGCCAGGTAAACCCAGCTGCCCCGAGTGATTAACATGGCCAGGCTGGGATCGGTAGGATCGTCACAATAAATCTCTCCAGCCTGCAATCCGGCTAAAACCGCCTGAGGGAAGAGTTGGTATTTTAGGGGGTGGAAGAAGTGTTTTACGAGATTGTATTTTTGGGGTGGGAGTATTGTGAGCATGGATTTTTTGGGTTTGTTGGTTGGATGGTTTGTTCGTTCTTGTCTCGACAAATTGCAAACTAACCAACTATCCAACCATCCACTTATTCCTTTTTTCGATAAATCCCTTTCGCGCGAGTCATTAATCCTTGCGAGATTAGCCCGCGGCGCAAAGTAGCCACATCATCACTGAAGTCGAGTAGGATGATATTAACTTCTTTCTCGGTGTAGTCGCGGTTGTGCTCGAAGGCTTCACCAATTTTTTCGAGTACCACCTGTTGTTTTTTGAGCTGCGCCGGCATTTTGACCAGCCGACCCCGGCTGAAGAATGTATTTAGTACTTTATCCCGGTAAGCATCCTCGGCGACTTTGGGATTCAACCCGGGTTGCGGCAACCGAATAATTTCATTCAAGGTTTTTTGGAGGAAATCACCAGTTAACGAATAGGTTTGGTAGTACTGATCCTTTTTCGATTTCAGCAGACCAACTTCCAGCAGTTTGGAGAGATGATGCGAAATTGTCGCCGGCGTTAAGTTGAGTATCGCGGCCAATTCTTCGCCATGCCGGGGTTTTACTGCGATCAGATTGATGATCAGTAATCGGGTGTCATGGCCTAAAGCTTTAAAAAGGTTTGCTTTGGCTTCAAGTTGGGCACTTGCCTTTGATTTACTCATCCCAGGCCTTCCTTCCGGTTGATAGCAAATAACAATGCTCAAAAACCGAACGAATATGTTTCACACTTCCGTTTTTAATTTGTTCCTTGATGAGATTTTCACGGTCGTTCAATGCCCGGAGTAATTCGATCTCATGGTCTGAATGCTTTAGGATCATTTGGGTGATCAGATCGAAAGATTGAGATAATTTCTCGATTTCAGGAATCTCCGCCGCGAAAATTTTTTCCAGGTGGGGGTTGATATCGTTGTTTGTCATTTTTCTAACCATATTTTGTAATTTTTATTAGTTTATTTGCGAAATAAATTTTATAATATGATTAGGGAAATGTCAAATTAAAAAATTTGATAGAATCTAAGTATGCTTCCACCACATATCATTGTAGTGACTGGTTTGCCCTGTACCGGAAAAACGACTCTGGCGATTCAAATCGCCACTCACTTTGACTTGCCACTGATCACCAAAGATGGCATCAAAGAAATCATGTTTGATGTCTTGGGCTGCGAGGATCGAAGCCACTCCAAGCAAATGAGCCGGGCGACGATGGAGATCATGTTCCACCTGATGGCGGCCCTTCTGGCTGGGAAAACCTCCTTGGTCGTTGTAGCTAATTTTTTACCGGAATTGTCCCGGCCTCAATTTCAAGGTTTAATATCCCGCTTTGACTGCCAATTGATCGAAGTTTTGTGCGTAACAACTGGTGATATTCTGCTAGAAAGGTTCAAAAACCGACAGCGCCACCCCGGCCACCTTGACAATGTCGTTTTTAAAGAAATGAAAGCCTTGGTCGCGAAAAATGAAACCAATCATTTGGCCCTTGGGGAGGCTTTGATCGAAGTGGATACCAGTGACTTCGCCCAGGTAAACGTCTCGGAAATCTTCTCACAAATCGAAACTGCGCTGCAGACCTAATTCACTCTAATAAAAAGAACATTTGCGCTATAATTCAGTGAAACCCAAAACCCAAAACGAGAGCCTGATGACCGATTTACGCACCCATTACGAGGAACTCAAAGAACAACTTCGCTATCATAATTACCGCTACCACGTTTTAGATGCCCCTGTGATTAGTGATGGTGAGTTTGACCGTTTTTTACACGAATTGCGCCAGATTGAAGTCGAAAACCCGAACTGGGTGACCCCCGATTCGCCGACCCAACGCGCTGGGGCCGCCCCAGTGGACGGATTCGATAAGGTGCCCCATCCCGCCCCAATTTTGAGTCTGGGAAATGCCTTCGATGCTGACGATGTTCGTGCTTGGCTAGAGCGAGTTGCCAAAATCGATGAGCGAGTTCTGGACTCTGATTTTGTCGTCGAGCCCAAACTCGATGGTCTCTCGGTTGTCCTCCACTACCGCGACGGAATCTTTGTTCAAGGCGCCACCCGCGGCGACGGCGAGATCGGTGAAGACATCACCGCCAACTTGCGAACGATTAAGACGCTGCCACTCAAAATCCCAGTTGATGGTGGGAAATGGGAAGTGGGAAGTGATTCTAGTTCCCTTCAAGCCCCACCCCCCTCTACCCTCGTAGTTCGCGGCGAAGCCTTCATTCATATTTCTGACTTCGAAGCCCTCAATGCCCGGCAGGAAGCCGCTGGTGAGAAGACCTATGTCAATCCCCGCAACACGGCCGCCGGAGCCCTGCGCAATCTCGATCCACAGGTCGCCGCGGCCCGGCCGCTAACCATTCTGATTTACCAAATCGTTGCCTGGGATGATCCCTCCACCCTCAGCCCACCACCCTCAACCCAATCCCAAACCATCACTTACCTGCGCGCCATTGGCTTCCCCGTCCCTGAGAGCATTTATTGTGAAACCCTCCCAGATGCGATATCAGCTGTCGAACCTTGGGGTGAAAAACGTGCTACTCTCGATTATGAAATTGACGGCATGGTCATTAAGATCAACGATCACCATCTGTTTGATGACCTAGGTGTGGTTGGCAAAGACCCGCGCGGCGCGGTGGCATTCAAATTCCCGGCCCAGGAAGTCACAACACAACTCAACGATATCGGCGTCAACGTCGGCCGTACCGGGGTGTTGACCCCCTATGCCATCCTCGAACCCGTCGAGGTCGGCGGAGTTGTTGTCCGCCAGGCCACTCTCCACAATTTTGATTTCATCTTCGAAAAAGACATCCGCATTGGAGACCGGGTGCGGATTAAACGGGCCGGGGACGTCATCCCCTACGTGATTGGACCGGTGACCGCGGCCCGGACCGGTGACGAATGGCCCTATGAGCCCCCCGAAGTCTGCCCCGATTGCGACCAACCCGTCGAGCAAATTGAGGGCGAAGTTGCCTGGTTCTGTGTCAATGCGGCCTGTCCGGCTCAACTGATCCGGAATGTAGAGCACTTTGTATCCCGGGGGGCGATGGACATTGTCGGGTTGGGGATTAAGATTGTGGAACAATTGGTCATGGAGGAGATTATTGGGGATGTCGCGGACTTGTATACCCTCCAGCGTGAATCACTTCTGGATTTGGAGGGGTTTGCCGACAAAAAAGCGGATAACCTACTCGCCGCGATTGTCGATTCCAAAGCCCAACCCCTGAGTCGGTTGCTGACCGCCTTGGGAATTCGCGGCGTCGGAGAATCCATCGCGGCTGACTTGACTCGCTATTATCCCGATCTTGATGCTCTTGGCCAGACCACTATCGAGGATTTGGAAGCTATTGAAGGTATTGGCCCAAATATTGCCGCGGCGATTGTCGATTGGTTTACCCGTCCAGCCAATCAGCAAGTACTCTCAAAGCTGCGAGAAGCTGGAGTTTGGCCGCGGGCTGAGATCCAACCAGTAGATGGCGACCAACCCCAAACCCTATCGGGCTTGTCGTTTGTTGTGACTGGGACCCTCTCCGGATTCACGCGGGCCGAAATTAAGGCCTTCATCCAGGAAAATGGCGGTAAGGTGATCGGTTCGGTCAGCAAGAAAACCAATTATCTCGTTGCGGGCGAAAAAGCGGGGTCTAAATTAACCAGGGCTCAAGCCCTCGGAATAGCGGTTATTAGCGAAGCCGATCTACGCCAAATGGTTGCAAATTAAGACCTTTCAGATTTCCAAAACCTGGCAGGTCTCTTACTGGACAATTCCCCAAGTCTGGACTACACTACGCAAGATTATTTCTTAGGGGCGGCAAATATGTCGCCCCTAAATTTTGGCATTATCAGGAGTAATTATGATGGATGTAAACGATAAGAGCGATGCCGTTGTGCGGCGGATGCAGGCCATGATTGAGCGCGTGGCCTACCTGAAAGAAAACGATCTTTATTATTACAATCAACCCGTATCGGAGCTTCGTGGTGGGGCGCGCGTGGTTGTCGATGGCCGTGAAATGGGGATGTATGCGTCCTACAGTTATTTGGGTCTGGTGGGCCACCCCCGGATCAATAAAGCCGCCCAAGACGCGGTAGATCGCTACGGCACCGGGACTCATGGCGTCCGCACGCTGGCCGGCAGCTTGAAACTGCATGATGAGTTGGAAGAAACTATCGCCGACTTTAAAAAAGCCGAGGCCGCAGTGACATACACTTCGGGTTATGTTACGAACCTGACTGTGATCTCTACCCTCATGGGCCGGGGCAGTGTCGTTTTTTCCGACAAAATTAACCATGCCAGCATTGTCGATGGTTGTATGATGGCCGGGGCCAAATTCCGCCGTTTCCGCCACAATGATATGGAACAACTTGAAAAGCAGTTGGCCGAAACCCCCTCTGATGTGGGTAAAATGGTTGTGGCCGATTCTGTTTTCAGTATGGATGGCGATATTATCAACTTCCCCAAGATGGTCGAACTCTGCCAGAAATATAAAGCCTGGTTGATGATCGATGAGGCTCACTCGGTTGGCGTGCTGGGAAAAACCGGACGCGGGATCGAAGAGCATTTCGATATGTGGGGCACCATTGATATCAAAATGGGCACTTTGAGTAAAACCATCCCCTCTGTGGGCGGGTATGTGGCCGGGAAAAAAGATTTAATTACCTTCCTGCGGCATGCCAGCCGGGCTTATATCTTCTCGGCGGCGCTGCCTCCGGCCCAAGCGGCCGCGGCCAATGAAGCCTTCAAAGTCATCTTGGATGAACCCTGGCGGATCGAGAAACTTAACGCCAACACCCAGCAATTTTTGGGTGGCCTCAAAGACCGCGGCTTCGACACGATGTTGTCTGAAACCGCCATCGTCCCCGTGTTGTGTGGCGAAGATGATGTAGCCTTTGCGATGACCCGCCACGCCCAGAAAAACGATGTCTTCGTCCTCCCCGTTGTCTCCCCGGCGGTCCCGGTTGGTTTGGCTCGCTTGCGGGCGACGGTATTGGCGGCCCACGAGCCCGATGAGATTGAATATGCGATGAATACGATAGAGGAAGTTGGGAAAGAAATGGGGATTATATAAGTGTTGAGCGGTTGGGGTGATGCTGAGATCAGCATGAGTTACCGCTCAACCTAAGCAAATTTCGGTTTACTTATCTGCCTCCATCAAATATAGTTCCGAAATTTGCACGAAGATTGGTAAGAAGATTATTGTGATGCGTGAGGCGTGAATCGTGGGGGTCACGTAGCACGCATCACGTTTTTAATGAGAGGTTTGAATGTTTACGGTTACCCTAAAATCCGGTAGAGAAAAATCATTGTTGCGCCGTCATCCCTGGGTGTTTTCCGGGGCCATTGCGCGCCTGGATGGGGAACCCGAAATGGGGGCGACGGTCATTGTGCGCGATTCAAAGGAGAAATTCCTGGCTTATGGCGCGTACAGTCCTCAATCCCAAATCCGCGTCCGAGTGTGGAGCTGGAATGAAGATGAAAAACCTGACCCCGATTTTTTCCGAGCGAAAATTGAAACCGCGCTGGATTATCGGCTGTTAGCACTTGCCAATATATCTGATACTAAGCCGGGAGAGTCACCACCCACCACCCACCACCCATCACCCACTACTCCCCACCCACTCCCCACTGCCTACCGTCTCATCCATGCCGAATCCGACGGCCTCCCCGGCCTGATTGTTGATCGCTACGCCGACACACTGGTGATGCAAGTCCTCAGCGCAGGGGCAGAGCGCTGGAAGGAAAAACTCGCCGATTTACTCCTGGAGTTGACGGATGCCCAGCATATTTATGAGCGTTCGGATGTCGACGTGCGCGAGTTGGAAGGTTTGCCCCACCGAGTTGGCCCGCTGCGGGGAAATCCGCCAGATGAAGTTGTGATTGCCGAGTACGGATTGAAATTTGGTGTAAATTTCGCTCAAGGCCATAAAACTGGATACTATCTCGATCAGCGCGAAAACAGACTGAGGGTCCGGGAATGGGTAAATGGCAAGGATGTTTTAGATTGTTTTGCTTACACGGGGGGTTTCACCGTCAATGCCTTGCAGGGCGGGGCCAAAACGGTGACCATAGTTGATTCATCTGGGGATGCTTTGGCATTAGCCCAGGCAAATATTGAGCGGAACGATCTCCCCCTAGAGAAAGTCGAATTTTTGGAGGCCGATGTCTTCCAACAACTCCGTAAATTTCGCGATCAGGCTCGGCAGTTTGATCTCATCATCCTCGACCCACCCAAATTTGCCCCAACCATTTCTCAAGCCAAAAAGGCCGCCCGAGGTTATAAAGACATTAACCTGTTAGCATTCAAATTGTTGCGTCCTGGGGGGATATTGGTCACTTTCTCTTGTTCCGGGGGCGTGAATGCCGATTTGTTCCAAAAAATCGTCGCGGGGGCCGCGTTGGATGCCGGTGTGGATGCAAAAATTGTCGCCCACCTGGAGCAAAGCCCCGATCATCCGGTCGCGCTCAATTTCCCCGAGGGGGCCTATCTTAAAGGGTTGATCCTCAAAGTTTAGTAATAAGCAGTTTTCGGAAAGAATCTTTAAAAGAAATCAAGCCAAAACCGAAAACTGCCCAGGCGTAGTGGTGAAGTATGATGTTTTTTTTCAAGCACAAACCGGTACGCACTTAGAAACTTGTTCAAAAATTCACCGCGGATGCACATCATTAAGCACCGATATTTTTGGGATGGTTCAAAAACAGCTAGAAATTAGTGGACACTTTTTTGCACCTT
>CAYVQU010000227.1:0-7521 GCA_964453155.1 uncultured Anaerolineales bacterium
GTATTCATGCTGTTAATGTACACCCTTCACCACCATAATCGGCGAAGGTATTGACTCATGTTACGCAATTAGTATCCCTTCGACAGGCTCAGGACAGGCCTGAGTAGCGATAGCTATCGAAGGGTGATTTTTCTAGCTTAATTTTCTGTCGTGCGTAACATGAGTTAGTGAAGTAAAATCCTATTCATCCTGAAAATCCTGTTAGGAGATATATGATGACCGTTCAAACTGCCTCCCTCCAACTCTCAACCCGCGGTAACGGCGAAATCCAAGAAATTACAACGGCCGTGGCGGAATTAATCCGTCAAACCGAGATCGAAACTGGTATCGTGACCGTATTTTGCCCCTCGGCAACCAGTGCCTTAACCACGATCGAATTCGAATCGGGTTGTGTCAGTGATTTGCAACGGCTGTTTGATGAAATTGCGGATCCCAACCGGCACTACGCTCACAACGCCCGGTGGGGAGATGGAAATGGCCATTCCCATGTCCGGGCCGCGCTCTTAGGGCCCTCGCTGACCGTGCCATTTGTCGGTCAACGGCTCACACTGGGCACCTGGCAGCAGATTATTTATGTCGATTTTGACAATCGCTCTCGGCAGCGGGAATTAGTAGTTCAAATTATGGGGGACTGAAAAAATTCGCTAAAGAATCCAAAAACCCAGGAATATTCTCTTGCATTCCTGGGTTCCTAGTAAATATTCAGTTGAAGAAACAGGGATTTTAGCCTTCCGCTGAAGCTGGCTGCTCCGTATAGAACCCATACTTGCCATGATGGTGTTCCATTTTATTCCAGCGTTCTAGGATTTCGGCTTCTTTTTCTTTGCGGAAATCAATGGCCGCATTGAGGGCTGCGAGTTGGTTGGGGTAATTGTGGAAATAAAAGTACTTGGTTTTTACTTTGCCGGGTTCCGGGGCATAGAAAACACCGTAGACTTCGTACTTTATTTTGCGATTACCCGACCACCGGTAAGTTTTCGAGATGCCATTATAACCAGTGGAGTTTTTGGGCATTGGTTTTGTGCGGAAAGGTAGTTTCTTGGGTGGTGGGTTTTTTACCAATACTTGGTCCCGGTAGCCAATTGCAGCTTCGCGGCTCTTTTTAGTGCCCCCATGTTTACTATCGCTGAAAAATTTGCGATGTTCCTTATCTCCCCCGTAATAGATGCGAACGTACCAGCCCACGGCCCGATCCGCGTCAATTCGAGAAATTCCGTGCATGTCCATATTTCTTACCTTCTTTGTAGTGTTTACTGGGAATTAAATTTTACCATAGACAATTGTCTATATGGTAGTCGGCCCAATCTCAAACTTGCATACTTACCCCTAGCGGCGTTATAATTGCGAAAATTCAACCTTCACTGCTGTCATCTTCGAGGCCAGAGCCTGGTGTTATTACGAATATCGTATTTTCTTTTATATCTCCAAACCGTCAAAGAGTAACTGCTCGAACTCTTTTGGCGGTTTTTTCTTATCGGCTAAATCATGTCAAAAATGTCTCAAAAAGTATTACCGGTAGTGGTGATTGCTTGCCAAGTATTTGAATCATTATTGGAGAAATTCTTACCCCCGCAGGCCGCGAATCAGGTCACATTTCTTGATTATGGTCTCCATACCCTCCCCAAAAATCTGACTACAGAACTCCAAACGGTTATCGATGCAGTTGAAACCCCCAGCTTGATCGTATTGGGTTATGGTTTATGTGGTAACGGCCTGAAGGGCATTCAGGCGCGTCAGCACACCTTGCTGGTGCCCAAAACCGACGATTGTATCGCCATTTTGTTAGGATCTTACGCAGCCTACCAAGAAATATTCACCTCCGAACCCGGCACTTATTACCTCACCAAAGGTTGGTTAGAATCAGGCAGTAACCCCCTTTCAGAGTATCACGAATACGTCGAAAAATATGGCCAGTCCAAGGCCGATCTGGTCATGGACATGCAATATCAGCACTACACCCGCCTGATGTTCGTCGCCCACGATCCGGCTGAATTCGACTATTATCGCGGCCAGGTTACTGAAATTGCCCAATTCTGCGAACGCTGGGGCATGCGTTATGAGGAACGCCTGGGTGATGATCGCTATATTCGCGATTTAGTTGATTTAATTTCCCTCCATCAAAATCAAGGGTTGGCCGCCCTCCCCAAATTATTGGCCGATAAGTTTATTCTCATCCCCCCGACGAATGAGATCGAACAAAATATGTTTATGCATATGTAGGTATTTGGGAACGATCCCCCGATCGTTCCCAAATGTCTTATTACATATTCTGCACCGAACTTGTGATGAATGACATATTATCGCAATCGGATAAATAAAGTTTAATTTCCTCCAGGAGAAACGTATGCTTGTTCGCGACCGAATGACACCCGATCCCATTTGTGGCACCCCAGATATGCCCGTAACCGACATCCAGGAGATGATGCGGGAAAAGAAGTTCCGCCATCTACCGATTATTGATGAAGCCGGTAATCTCGCGGGTCTTGTCACCCAGCGTTCTTTGCTGCGGGCCTTACCTTCGGACGTGACCGGGTTCAGCCGCTTTGAGATCAGCTACATTCTGGGAAAAATCACGGCCAAAGATGTGATGACCAAGCATGTGATCACCATTGGCGAAGATATTGCCATCGAAGAAGCCGCCCGCATCATGGCCGACCATAAAATTGGCTGCCTGCCAGTTTGCAGCGGCGAAAAAATGGTCGGAATCATCACCGATAACGATCTGTTTGCCATCATGGTGGATTTGATGGGTGGTCGGCGGACGGGGATTCGCTTAACCATCTTGCAGCCCGATCGCGCTGGTGAGATGGCCCGTTTAACGACCGCGATTGCGAACGAAGACGGCTTCTTATCCGTTATTCTGGGATACCCCGGCAATGAAGATGCCACCTGGATTTCGGTTTGCAAAGTTAACAATCTCCCCGTAGAGAAATTAACTGCAATTATTGAGAATTTAGCGGATACCCAACTTTTGGATATTCGCGTCACGACATAGTCTGCATCCAAAAACAAATATCGGTAGCATTGGTGGATGCCGTTTTTGCGGTCAACTACAACCGCAAAACTTAAGAGGTAGATATGGTGATTGAACGTCCGAACCCCGATGGAGCAGTGATGGTGGTCGGTGGCGGAATTGGGGGGATGCGCGCCGCACTCGATTTAGCCGAAGCCGGTCTCAAAGTTTATCTGGTCGAAAAGGACCCTGGTTTGGGGGGACGTGTGGCCCAATTAGGTTATATGTTCCCGACCCATGACTGTGTGTTGTGCCGCGGCACCTCCGATCATGGCTATGGCTGTACCCGCCCGGCGATTTCTCCCGCTTTCATCGAGACGAACCAGCACCCCAATCTCAATGTCATGACCCGCACCGAAATTATGGATGCGGACGGGATGGCTGGTGATTTTACGGTTAAATTACGTCACCATCCCCGCCACGTAGTCGTTGATAAATGCACCAACTGTGGTCTCTGTGCCGCGGTATGTCCTCGCCGCCTGCCCTCCGAGATGCAGGAATCCCTGGTTACTCGCAATGCCATCCACAAGAGTGCCCCGCGCGCTTTGCCGAACGCCTACTACGTCGACAAGGGCGATGACTGCCCTGACTGCCGCCGCTGCGAAGAGATATGTCCGACCAAGGCCGTCGATCTCGACGAAGATATCTGGGATGAAGAACTCAACGTCTCGGCTATCATCCTGGCGTTAGGGTATCAACTCTCCGACGCCAGTGAACTCGAAGAATATGGCTACGGCCGCTATCCCAATGTGCTCCATTCGATGCAGTATGAGCGCTATGTCAGCCGCTCGGGCCCAACTGAAGGCATGGTCCTACGACCATCAGACAATAAACCGCCCCAACGAGTAGCCTGGCTCCAATGTATCGGCTCCCGTGATCAGGATCATCCCTACTGCTCCTCGATTTGTTGTATGTATGCGACTAAAGAGGCCGTCCTAACCAAGCAGCGCCTCGGCGATGAGGCTCACTGCCAGATCTTCATGATGGATGAACGGGCCTTCAACAAGGAATTCAACGCCTATTTCCACCAATCGACGGCCGAATATGGGGTCGAATACACCCGCTGCCGGATTTCGGATATCAAGGAAGACGCCCAGACCAACGACCTGATCGTCCAATATTTGGAACCCAACGGCGATCTCAAAGAGGCCCGGTTTGATATGGTCGTCCTCTCCGTGGGTGTTCGCCCGCCGGGTGGGGCCCAATATCTTTCTGAGAAATTGGGTTTTGAACTCAACGAATACGGTTTCTGCGAGACCGATAAATTTAACCCCCTCGAAACCAGTAAACCAGGCATTTACGTCGCGGGTGCTTTCGCCACTCCCAAAGAAATCGCTGAAACCATCATCGACGCGGCTGGTGCGGCCGGAGATGTTATGCGGCTCTTCAACGAGCAGCTGGGCGCCCTCCCCACCACGAAGGAATACCCCTTTATTTCTGCCGGCGATTTCCCGCCTGAAATTGACGTCGCTGGGCAAGACCCGCGCGTTGGGGTTTTCGTCTGTCGTTGCCATCCCTCGATTGATGGGACGGTGGATGTCGATCAGGTTGTCTCGCAGGCGAAAAACTATTCGAACGTGGTTCACACCGAAGATGTGGGGTATGGCTGTTTCCCTGAAGGGATCGACCTCATCAAATCGGCAGTGACCACCCATAATCTGAATCGGGTCGTGGTTGCTGGCTGTTCGCACCGCACCCATGAATCCTTATTCCAGCGCACGGTCCGCGAAATCGGTTTGAATCCCTACCTGATGGAAATGACCAATATTCGCGAGTTCTGCGCCTGGGTCCACCCCGATCAACCTGAACTTGCTACCCGCAAAGCGACCGAGATGGTCCGCATCGCGACCGAACGGGCCAACCTGCTCGAACCGGTCTACAAAGCCGAGATTATCCCCGAAAAACGGGCCCTGATCGTCGGCGGCGGCATCTCCGGGATGAGCGCGGCCCTGGCAATTGCCGATGCCGGTTTCGAAGTCGTCATCGTAGAGCGCTCCGATGCCCTGGGTGGCAATCTGCACAATATTAACTACGTAGTTGAAGGGTTCAACCCTCAACGCCTGCTGCGGGATCTGATCAACCGCATCGTGGCCGACAACCGTATCACCGTCCATACCCGCACCGATCTGCTTGAGCACAACGGCCATATCGGTAATTACGAATCGGTTTTGCGCCGCCGCGATGGTTCCGAACGAACAATCCAACACGGCGTCACGATTGTGGCTATCGGCGGCCGCGAATCCCGCGGGACGAAGTATCTCCAGGGGCAGCACCCCAAGGTGGTCACCCAATTGGAGTTGGAAGACACCATCGCTCACCGCCCCAACGAAATTGCCGAACTCAAAGACGTGGTAATGATCCAATGTGTCCGGCCTGAGGGCGTGGAGGTGGATTACTGCTCCCGTATTTGCTGCACCAACACGATCAAAAATGCCATGCGGATCAAGGTGGCCAATCCCGATTGTAAAGTGACCGTGCTCTACAAAGATATCATCACCTACGGGTTCCGAGAGGAATACTACACCGAGGCCCGCCGTCGGGGAGTAATTTTCGTCCGCTATGATGAAGATAATGAACCCATCACCGAAAGCATGAACGGCGATATTCGGGTTCGGGTGCAAGAACCGATGTTGGGCCGAGAGATGACCTTCAACCCCGATCTGGTCGTCTTGAGTACGGCCGTGGTCCCCGCCGCGGGATCGGATGCCCTCTCCAAAATCCTGAAAGTGCCGCTCTCGAGCGAAGGTTTCTTCCTTGAAGCCCACATCAAGATGCGCCCGATGGACTTTATGGAAGAAGGTATTTTCATTTGCGGCATGGCCCATTACCCGAAATTCATCGAAGAGAGCATCAGCCATGCTCTGGCCACCGCTGCCCGAGCGATCACCCTACTTTCGAAAGAACCCCTCCATGTTGGTGGCACCATCGCCGTCGTCGATCAGGATAAATGTGTCGGCTGTCTGACCTGCGCCCGGACCTGTCCGTTTGAAATCCCGGTGATCGATGAAGGCAAAATGGGGGTGGGTGCCATCGTGGGCGCGGCCCATATTGATGCCACTTTGTGTCACGGCTGCGGTACCTGCACGGCTGAATGCCCCGCCGTTGCCATTCAACTCATCAACTATTCTGACCAACAAGTCATGGTCCCCGATGCCCATGTCCTGGGAAGCTGGATTGAAGCATGACCGAAAACGAACACATCACCGAAAACATTGAAATCGCCCCCGAAGAAGTCGCGGTTTTGGAGCAAGATTTTGAACCGGAAATCACGGCCTTTATGTGCATTTACTGCGGTTATATGGCCGCCGACACCGCCGGTTCGCTGCGGATTCCCTATCCCTCGAATGTTAAACTCGTCCGCCTGCCCTGTACGGGCAAAACCGACCCCCGTTATATTCTAAAGGCGTTCGAAGATGGGGCTGACGGGGTTTACGTGGTAGCTTGCCCGGTGGGGAACTGTCACCACGTGCGCGGCAACGAACGCGGTCACGAGCGAGTCAAGTACACTCAAAAAATGTTGGACGATATCGGCTTGGAACCTGAACGCCTGGAGATGTACTTCATGTCTGGGGGCCAGGGCCGGGCTTTTGCTGAAGCTGCTATCGAGATGACTGCCCGCATCAAGGATTTAGGACCAAACCCGATCAAAAGTAAATAATTTCCAAAGAACCTTAACCGCTAATCTACGCTAATCGCGCGAATACAATTACAATATTCGGGTAGATTAGCGTGATTAAGTGCGTATCGGTTTGTGCTTGAAATAAAAACCATCATACTTCACCGCTACGCCTGGGCAGTTTTCGGTTTTGGCTTGATTTTTTTTATAGATTCTTTCCGAAAACTTAGTGGCCTGTCTCGCAAGAAGCTAAAATTATGTCCTGCTGAGCACATCTGCAGTATGCTGAAATTACTCATGTGATCGCGTGCGAAGCATCTTTTATTATTTTCTTGAAACTTGCGAGATAAACTACTTAGCGGTTTTTATGAAAATGTAAAGCCTATGAATGTATGTAAATATTGCAGTTCCCCGGTGGAGGTATCTGAGCGGGAGTGCGCGGGGTGTGGCGCACCGGTTCAAATCCGCACTGAACCCGTGAGGCCCGTCGATATCGAAAATCTGGAAGCAGAAATTCTCAAAGTCTTCGTAGACTTTGAAGATATGGATGTCTTACATTCTCGCGAAACAGTTCCGGCTAAGAAGTTGCGCAATGCCCGCAAATCTTTCAATATTCTCCCCGAAGAAAAAGTCATATTGGTGTACGACAATACGGTGTTTGGCAGCAACAAAGATGGGTTTGCATTATGTGAAACCGGAATATATTGGAAGAAAACCTGGCTGAACGATTCGAAACGATCCTATATCACTTGGGATGAATTTGCCCGTCGTGATGTTTGGGCCGACACCGAAAATTATGATTTTCACTTGGGGCGGGGGGATGTTTTATCAATAACCCAGGGAAATGCTAAACGGATGGTCAAGTTTTTAATTGCCTTGAAACGAATTTTTG
>CAYVQU010000228.1:0-7443 GCA_964453155.1 uncultured Anaerolineales bacterium
TTAGCTCTTATTCAACAGTGGTGTAACTAACCACACTATTATGTTCTGCTACCGGAACCTCCGTGAATGAAAATTATCCTGAATTTTCATCGCAATCACAAAAAAATCTGCAACTCTATACCTTTGAGAATCCGCAATTTGGAAAGTGGGATCTTTCCGTCCGCAATGATGCTGGCGAAGATGTAGTTTACAGTATAGTCATCACTTCTCAGGATTGTGCGCCCCAAACCCCCACCCCCGAATTACCCCCAACGCCGACTCCCGAGCCAACCCCAATGCCGATTTCGGGTTATATCGAGTACGTCTCACCCGTAATCCCATTAGTGGGCTTCATCCTATTGGTATTGGTCATCTTCATTTTGGTGGAGAATCGCCGCCGTAAATAAAATTGGTTGCGTATTAACGATAAAGGGTTGCGGGATCAAATTCCGCAACCCTTTTTTAGATCACTTTTTCAGCGGCTGATTTTCCGGCTAGCCAGCCGGTGGAGAATGCGGCCTGCAGGTTGAAACCCCCGGTATCCGCATCAATGTCGATAACTTCTCCGGCGAAATATAAGCCAGAAACTAGTTTAGATTCCATGGTTTTTGGAGAGATTTCTTTGGTGCTGATACCGCCTGCGGTCACTATTGCGTGCCGGAAGGAGCGGTGATCACCAATCTCCAGGCGAAAATTTTTCAACCAGTGGCGCAGTTTTTTGCGTTCTTTGGCAGTAACTTGATGGCAAAGTTTTTCTTCAGGGATTTGAACCAGATCGACACACACCGGAATCATCTTTTGGGGTAACAAGCCTTTTAAGAAGGTTTGAAATTGTTTTTTGCCATTCGCGTTTAAATCGCGGATCAAGCGTGAGTCTAGTTTCTGTTCATCTAGAGCGGGTTTGAGATCAATGCTGACGGCAACGTTTTGATTTGCCCGTAAACCTGCCACCGCAGCCCGACTTAGGGTTAGGATGATTGGCCCTGAAACTCCGAAATGCGTGAACAACATTTCGCCAAATTTTTGCTCTGTTTTTTTTTCGTCAAGCCAGAGGGTAACGGCCACATTGCGTAAGCTGAGACCCTGCAAGCGCTGCGCCGTTTCACCGATAGTGACCAAGGGAACTAAAGAGGGATGGATGGGAATGATTGTATGC
The DNA here is from genome assembly GCA_964453155.1 of uncultured Anaerolineales bacterium. Lineage (GTDB taxonomy): Bacteria > Chloroflexota > Anaerolineae > Anaerolineales > UBA11858 > CAYVQU01. Next base: position 1,136 of record CAYVQU010000228.1, read on the forward strand.
CCAACTTTGCGAGCTAAGGTGTAGCCATCGCCAGTAGAGCCGGTTCCCGGGTAGGACGATCCACCAGTGGTAACAATCACCGCTTGAGTCTGGTATTCTTGATCTGGGGTCCGAACCCCCTGTATTTGCCCGGCTGTAGTTATCAATGCATCGACGGGGCTGTAAGTCCTAATGGTCACTTTTTGAGACCGACACCAGCGCTCCAGAGCCTGGACGACATCTTTCGATTGACCACTTTGGGGGAAAACGCGGCCGCCGCGTTCGGTAATCGTTGGCACCCCTTGGGCATGGAAAAAGGCTAAGAGATCATCTGAAAAATATCGATGGAATGCCTGCCGTAAGAACCGGCCAGTTTTCCCAAAATGGTCAATAAACTCTGGAATAGGAGCCGTATTCGTCAAATTACAGCGAAATTTCCCCGTGATGAATATTTTGCGGCCCGGTTGATCCATTTTTTCTAGCAACAGTGTTTTGGCTCCGGTTGCGGCGGCCTGTCCAGCAGCCATCAGCCCAGCCGCACCCGCGCCGACCACAATGACATCAAACCTCGTCATACCCACGGACTCCTCACTATTTCGGACTCCCAAAAACGCTCCTGAAACTCGACCAGGGCGTAAATTTGGTCATCAGAATAGTTGGCATCTTCCCGCATCAAGATCAATTTATCATCACGGTCATTTTTTCGGTGGACTACAGCCCGGCAAATGCCCGTAAACGTTTCGAGCGGTTCAAATTCCCCTAAAACGTAGACATCCAATTCATCGCCATCGGGAGCCGGGACGCCAGGGATATAACCGTAATTAAGCGGATAAATAAATCCCCATTCGGGATGCCGGGAACCAAGGGGACGATCAATTTTGGCCGTAATTTTTTGCCCGATGAAGGAGAAGGCAGATTGAAACTTATTATGAGCGACGTCCATAGGCCCAGATCATATCATGGATGTTTCCAATCTGGGCTTATAATAGAGGGGTGAAACGGACAAAATTATATGCCCGTATTTATGCTGTTATCCAACAAATCCCAGTCGGTCAAGTTGCCACCTATGGTCAAATTGCGACTCTGGCAGGATATCCCGGTTATGCTCGTCAGGTCGGCTATGCCTTGCATGCAACCCCTGATGATGTGGAGGTCCCCTGGCACCGGGTTATCAACGCTAAAGGGGAGATCAGTTTAGGAGCACGCTCAGTTTATGGTGATATCCAACGCCAAATGTTGACGGCCGAGGGGGTCCAATTTAATGAGCGGGGCCGGATCAGTTTGAAAAAATATCAGTGGAATCCTGAAAAATGAGATGGTATCATTAGTTGTAAGGAGGTTTGTATGGACTTCTTTGAATTGATGCAAATATCGACCCAACATCTGGAATTAACCAGCCCGGCGGCCCCAGAAAAACTATGGACAATTGGGCAGTATCTGGATTTGGATACCGATAAGTGGGTGGTGGATTTCGGCTGCGGCTATGGGCGTTCTTTAGCCTTGTGGGGTCAAGATTTTGGAATATCGGGGGTCGGGATCGATGTTCATTCTTTTTTGGCCCAACGTGCCAAAGAGCGGATTTCAGATTTGAAGTTGGCAGACCGAATTGAAATAATTTGTGCCAATGCAATAGATTATGATTTTGAACCGGGAAAATATCATGTCGCGGCTTGTTTGGGGGCTTCATTTATTTGGGGGGGATTTCGGCAAGCCATTAAACAAATGAGTGCCTGCTTGTGCCCGGGAGGCAAACTGATGATTGGGGAGCCCTATTACAATCAGGAGAAAATCCCGTCCGAACTACGGAAATTCGAAGGCGATTTGCACACCGAGTTTGAATTAATCCAAATTGCGCGCGCAGAGGGTTTTGATGTCGAATTTGTGGTTCGGGCCAGCCGTGACGATTGGGACCGTTATGTGTCTGCGAATTGGTATGGACTATTACGCTGGATCAACGCTAATCCTGAACATCCCGAGCGGCAATATGTCATCAATTACTTGCATAAAAATCAGGATATGTACTTCAAATATCAACGTAAACTGGAGGGGTGGGCCATATATATTTTGACACCCATTCATTACGCAACCTGAGAAATAGTGGCTGGTCTTAGGGATTGCCCTGGTGTTAACCACAGCAACTTCCACTGAAGGAATGAGAACACTTGGTTTTCTCTTGATTTTCTAATATCGCTTCAGGCTCGGATGTAGTATATTTAGAACGGAAAATAAAAGGAAAAATTCAAAAAGAGTTGAATAAGATTGTTGGAGGCGGATATGGTTACAGCTAGTGATTTAACAAAAATAGAATTATTTGAGGGTATTGCAGAAGATAAACTAAGTAGTGTGGCGGACAAATTCGTAGAGCAAGAAGTTAAAGCTGGTGAACAACTTTTCTGTGAAGGTTGTGAAGCCGATGAGTTTTATATCATGCTCGAGGGTAACATCACCCTCTCGATGAAATTGACCTCCCGGCCGGAGACTTTGGTTTTAGGGGTGATCAACAAATTTGGGCAAAGCTTTGGTTGGTCGGTGGTGGTATCGGCCAAACATTATACAGCGACAGCTGAAGCAAAAGAAGATTCGAAGATTTTGGCAATCAAGGCCAATGATATGTTGAGTTTCTTGGATCAAGATTGTGAAACCGGTTATATGATATCTCGTCGGATGACCGAAATTGTCAGTAGCCGCTTGCGATATTATCGGGTTTTGTTGAAGACTTTCTAAAAATTCAATTGTTTTCATTCAGGGCATCGACAGATGCCCTGTTTTGTTTTAAATCAGTTAAAATTGAACGTATTCAAATCTTTTGAGATGTTCCCATCAGTACAGACCCGGGTGACTGTCACCTTTAAATTCAGGAACAACTCTTTCATATCCCCAGGAGAGATCATGCTAGATTTTTCGGCTGTCCGCAACAAAGAAATGACATTTATTCAGCTAACGGCCAACCTGACGGTCGCGGACCTGCGTCGGCTTACCAACGAGATGGTAGACGAGCAGTTACGTCTGATTTCGGAATGCACGGATGCGGATGTGGTCTTTGTGCCCGTAGATTCTGAGGCCCATGACCCTTACGCTGAAGATGAATCCGATCTGAATTTGGCCTGGACATTGGGGCATCTCATCGTTCATGTGACGGCTTCGTCTGAAGAGGCCGCTTATCTGGCAGCTGAGCTGGCCCGGGGAGTGCCATATCGGGAAGGTCGCTCGCGGTATGAAGTCTATTGGGAGACGGTTGTTTCAATCGATCAATGTCGAGCCCGGCTTGAAGAAAGTCGGCGGATGCGCTTAGCGAGTCTTGACTTGTGGCCGGCTGCGCCGCATTTGGACAACGGCTATCAAACCAAATCGGGCCTGGAAGTAAATCCCTTAGTGCGGTTTGTATTTGGTCTCTCTCACGATGATAGTCACCTGGAACAAATCGCTGAAGTTGTTCGTCAGGCTAAGGTTAGTCGCTAAGGAGTTACCATGTCACCTTTTAGAAAACTGATGGGAACACTCAAAGCAATTCTGGGTATTTTATGGGTTGGGGTATTTATTTTGGGGTGGATTTATGGTTTGCGGGGCATTGCCTGGGCTGCTGATCGGAGTGAAATTGCACTGACGGTTTTGGTGACTAATCTCAAAGATGTAAATTCACTATTGGGCGAGCTAACCCAGGTGGTTGATGAAGTCGATCAATCTATTGGCACGATCGAGTCGAGTACGATCGATGCCAGTATCGCGGTCGGTGATACTCGGCCCATATTCGAGAAGTCTGCCCAGGTGATAACGGATGAAGTCCCAACGGCCTTGGATGAGGTTCAGGCCTCCATGCCAAGTGTAATCGCCGCGGCGGCCTCCATTGATGATACGCTGCGGTTATTGTCAAAATTTAAATTTTCGGTGCCGATTCCGTTTGGGAGTAACTATGAAATTGGATTAGGGGTTAACTATGATCCTGAAGTCCCCCTTGAATTAGCGCTAGAAAACCTCAGTGGTAACCTGGAGGGTATCCCCGCAAGTATGCGGGCGATGGAGGCTGATTTGAAAACCACTGACGAAAACCTGATTGTGATGGGGGATGATTTACTCAATATGGCTTACGATCTGGATTTGATTCGGGTACAGATGGCGGATATCAACCCCCAGGTGGAAACCATCATCACCAACTTAGCTGAAGTTCAAATCTCGATTTGGGAAATGCAGGACCGAATCCCCAAAGTGGCTGCCCAAACCCAAAGAATTTTCATCGGCGTGATGTTTTTGCTAATTATTTCTCAGATCCCCTCAATTTATATTGGATATTTACTGGCAAAAGGAGAATATCCGCCGAAAATTGAAGGTGATAACTAATTTTCTCGCTGCTGGATGATGTTCCCTTCTAACCAGCCAACAAACTATCAAACCAAATAACTGACCAACCAAGGAGGCCCCGATGTCAAACTATTCCGTCGAAAATATCCATTGGCTAGGCCATGCTAGCTTTCGAGTTGAGGCCCCTTCAGGGGTAATTTATATTGATCCCTGGCAATTGGGGCCGAATCCAAAACCTGCCGATTTGATCTTGATCACCCATGAGCATCGTGATCATTGTTCGCCCCCGGATGTGGCTAAAATTCAAACGGATGAAACCGTAATTATTACCACCCCCGAAGCGGCCACAAAACTAACCGGAAATATCAAAACGGTCCAACCTGGAGATCATTTGACCATCAACGACATCGAAATTCAGGCGGTCGCAGCCTACAATGTCAATAAATTCAGATCACCCGGTGTTCCCTTTCATCCCCAAGAGAATAAAAACGTGGGTTTCATCGCTACCGTAGCCGGACAGCAAATCTATCATGCCGGCGATACTGACCTGATCCCCGAGATGGAAAACTATGCGGTCGATGTTGCCCTCCTGCCGGTCAGTGGGACTTACACAATGACGGCCGAGGAAGCCCTGGAAGCGGCCAAACGGATAAACCCAGCCGTCGTCGTTCCCATGCATATCGGCCGGGGGATTGGGACTGCCGAAATGGCTGATGATTTCAAAGCCAAATGCCCGGTGCCGGTAGAGATATTGCCTCTAGAAGAGTAATTTATTACAGGAGAAACCATGCCAACCATCATCACAGCTCCGTTTAAAATCGATTGCGGTGAACTGCAAGAACGGCTAAAAATTCGGGCGGACTCACAGGATCAGGAGAGTTTTCTCAAACTCGTTGAGATTGTTCAGGCAGTAGGAAAGCCACAGGCCGTTTACAAAGTCGCTTATATCGACAAAAAAGGGCCATATACAGTCACTCTCGATGGGGTTACATTTACCAGTCCGGCCCTCCTCAAGAATTGTGCCGAAATCAACCGGGTATTCCCCTATATTGCAACTTGTGGCCGCGAAGTGACTGAAATCGAGACCGATCCGGGTGATCTACTGGCCAGTTATTGGCTCAATGCCCTCCAATTAGAGCTCCTCAGGTCAGCAATCGAACATGTGACCGAAACCATCAAAAACAAGTATCAACTCGAGAAAATTTCGGCAATGAATCCCGGCTCGGGTGAAGCCAACGTCTGGCCGATTGAGCAGCAGACCGAACTCTTTGGTTTATTTGGCGATGTTAATGCCATGATTGGGGTCGAGTTGCTTCCTTCGTATTTGATGATGCCCGAAATGTCGGTCTCAGGTATCATTTTTGAGACCGAAAAGACTTATGTCAACTGTCAGCTTTGCCAGCGAGAAAATTGTCCGGGTCGTCGAGCAGAGTTTGACTGCGAATTGTGGGAAACGGTGAATGCTAATAATTGATCGGTGCTGAATGGCAGGTAAGACGGTACTTAAACGTGAACTGATTTTTAACCGCTCATCACGCGAATTTTCACGAATTTTTGGCAAATTTTAGGGCTTTTTTTTCCAAAATTGGTGCAGATTAGCGAAATTCGCGGTTAATTTTGAATTTTTTTGAGAACTCCACAGTTAAGTACCGCGCTACCAAATGGCACCTTAAAATAAAAACTGTCATTGTCAAAATGCCAGTCACTTTGGATTTATTCACCCTTTATGCGTTTCAGCGCATTGTGCCATTCCTGGCGATCATGCCAGGGGCGAAATTCTGGTTTTTCTGTCGTGAAATTTATGGCCGTCCATCCGTTTTCGATGGCGGTGTTCAACCATTCGAATGCTGGTTCCTGTTCGCCTAATCCAGCGTACCCACTGGCGATGACAAAATATCCCAATGGGGGGATCGAATCACCAGTTTCCAACGCGGCCTTTCCCGCTTGGATTGCGGCCGGATAATCCTTCAAATCCAACTTATACCAATTGCTCAATGAGACACCATGAAAGAGACGGAACGTTTGATCCAAGC
>CAYVQU010000229.1:0-7368 GCA_964453155.1 uncultured Anaerolineales bacterium
CAAATTTCGATTGCAGCGAGAGTCTAATGGCATGTTTTTCCAAAATCGGTTGACCCCAACTGGCAGGCAGCCTGAATTAAGAATTCGCTAAGACTCGTATGATTATTCAAATTGGGGTCTTGAGCTCATGCTATAATCGGAGAAATACTATCAGAATAAAGAGGTTTAATGCCCCCCCTGAATCTCCCCCTATCTTCAGAAAAAATTATCCAAGATTATCGTCTGGCATATCAGAGTCGCCAAGCCAGCATTATTGGCCGCCGGGAAGTCCTTAGCGGCAAGGCAAAATTCGGTATTTTTGGCGATGGCAAAGAAGTAGCACAACTAGCCATCGCCCATTCATTTAAAAAGGGGGATTGGCGGTCGGGATACTACCGCGATCAGACCTGGATGTTTGCACTGGAAGTCATAAATTTTCAAGAATTCTTCGCTCAACTTTATGCCCACGCCGACGTGGAGGCCGAACCCGCCACCGCCGGCCGGGCCATGAACGCCCATTTTGCCTCCCGCTACATCAACTCTGATGGCAGTTGGAAAGACCAAACCCAAATGTACAACGTCGCGGCCGATGTCTCACCAACCGGATCACAGATGCCGCGGTTAGTAGGACTGGCGTTTGCATCAAATCTATATCGCACGTTAGACGAACTTAGTGACTATGCGCAATTCTCAGAAAATGGCAACGAAGTCGCCTGGGGCAGTATTGGGAATGCGTCCACAGCGGAAGGGATGTTCTGGGAAGCCGTAAATGCCATCGGCGTTCTGAAATCTCCCGCTATTATCTCTATTTATGATGATGGTTACGGGATTTCGGTCCCCAATCAGTTCCAAATGGTCAAAGAAAATATCTCGGCGATCTTGTCCGGCTTTCAACGCGAACCTTGTGAAGGCGACGATTGTGAACGCGGTTTTGATATCTATTCCGTCCGAGCCTGGGATTATCCCGCGCTGCTCGAAGTTTACGCCAGCGCGACCGAAATCGCCCGTGAATACCATATCCCGGCCTTAATTCACGTTACCGAGGTCACCCAACCCCAAGGGCATTCGACTTCGGGCAGCCACGAACGCTATAAACCCACAGAGCGTTTGCAATGGGAGCAGGAAAACGATTGCCTGGTAAAAATGCGCCACTGGCTAATCGAGCAAGAATTCATTACTGATTCGGATCTCTCCGAACTAGAAAACGCCGACCGCCAACAAGTTGAACAAGCCCGTACCGCGGCCTGGGAAGCTTTCACCACTCCACTAAAAGCAGAAAAGAAAACGGTGGTTGAAATCCTCGATAACTTAACTAAATCCAATCCAGAAGTTCAGTCTGTGCAAAGTCAACTGGCTGCCCTGCCCCTGCCCCACCGCCGAGATATGCACACCTCCGTCCATCGCGCCCTGCGGCTCACGCAAAAGGATCCCTCACCAGCCCGGCAAGACCTCCTGGCCTGGAAAAACCACCAGGACCAGGTCAACTCCGAGCGCTATAGTTCCCATTTATTCAACCAGACTGGAAAATCGGCCCTAAAGGTTGACCCCATAGACCCGGTTTATGCTGATGATGCTGCCAGAATTCCAGCCTATGGGGTCTTCAACGCCTTTTTCGATGCCGCTTTTGAACGCGATCCCCGTCTGATCGCTTTCGGCGAGGATGTTGGGGAGTTGGGGGATGTCAATCAGGGTTTCCGCGATTTACAAGAGAAATACGGCTCCCAGCGGATCATGGATACCGGGATCCGAGAAGTCACCATCTTAGGCCAGGCCATTGGGATGGCAATGCGCGGCTTGCGTCCAATTTGTGAAATTCAATACCTCGATTATCTGCTTTACGCCCTGCAGCTCATGTCCGATGATCTGGCTACCCTGCATTGGCGGACCAAGGGCGGCCAAAAAGCCCCAGTCATCATGCGAACTCGCGGGCATCGTCTGGAAGGCATCTGGCACTCTGGCTCCCCAATGGCCGGGATCATCCACCTCGTCCGGGGCATGCACGTTTTAGTGCCCCGCAATGCCGTTCAGGCTGTGGGTTTCTATAACACCCTGCTAAAATCCGACGAACCCGGCCTGATTATCGAAGTACTCAACGGCTACCGCCTCAAAGAGCTTTTGCCCACCAACATCGGTGAAATTACACTGCCATTGGGGCAACCTGAAATCCTGCGTTCGGGAACGGATGTCACGCTGGTCACTTATGGTGCCATGTGCCGGATCGTACTCGAAGCAGCCAAGCAGCTCAGCCAGGCCGGAATCGAGGTTGAAGTCATCGATGTGCAGTCTTTATTACCGTTTGACCTGCCTGGTGTCATCCTGGAATCCCTCCAGAAAACCAGCCGCATCATCTTTGCCGATGAAGACGTCCCCGGCGGTGCCACTGCCTATATGCTGCAAGAAGTTATTGAAAATCAGGGTGGCTATAATTGGCTCGATTCACCCCCACGCACCATTTCCGCCCAACCCCACCGCCCAGCGTACGGGTCGGATGGCGACTATTGGTCCAAACCGAACACTGAGACGATTTTCGATGCAGTATATGCGTTGATGAGGGAAGTGAAGCCGGAGAAATATCCAGAGATCTTTTAGTGAACAGTGAACAGTAATCAGTGAACGGTCATCAGCTTTTACACTTAGGAATCGTGATCAAATAACTTGCTCATTTGTATCAGGAGAATTTCACCACTAAGACACAAAGACACAAAATTGCACTAAGAAATCCTTTGTGCCTCTTCGTGCCTTTGTGACTTTGTGGTGGAAAGTGGGAAAATTAATTAATTCTCATTCCTTATCACTAATCACTGTTCACAATAATTTAGGAGGCCAAATGCCAACAAAAGTCACCGTTCCCCTCTTGGGCGAGGGCGTCGAAGAAGTCACAATTGTCAACTGGTTGAAGGTTGAAGGTGAACGGGTGGAGGAATTCGAGGGCCTATTAGAGGTTGAGACCGACAAGGTCGTTACGGAAATCCCTAGCCCGACGGCCGGAACAGTATTAAAAATTGAAATTGCTGAACCGAATACAACGGTGGAAGTCGGTGCCGTTTTGGGATGGATTGGAGAACCCGGCGAATCATTTCCTGAGGGTGATTCTGCTCCCGATAACGAGAAACAGACTCAAATTGAAGTTGACTCTGTTACCCCTTCAATGGCAGCCAGCCCAAAGTCAAGTTCAACATTCCCCAAAATCGGGCGAGACCCCCAATTGGGATTCATATCCCCCCTGGTTGCCAAAATCGCACAAGAGCAGGGGATAGACCTGTCTCATGTCCAAGGAACCGGGAAAGATCAGCGGATCACGAAAAATGATGTCCTGGAACATATTCAGGGACAGGGGATAGGGGGCAGAGTAGCTAAACCGTCTCCCGCTACTCCCCACTCCCCACGCTCCACTTTGGTCCCCCTCTCCTCCCTCCGCCAACGCATCGCCGACCACATGGTCATGAGCCGGCGGACTTCTCCGCATGTAACCACGGTAATGGAGGTCGATTTTAGCCGGGTAATGGCCCATCGTACCGCCCACAAGGCTGAATTTGCTCAAAATGGAACCCGGCTAACCTTCACAGCCTATTTCGTTGCCGCGATCGTTGCCGCGTTGCAGTCATACCCCATCGTCAATTCATCGTGGAGCGACGAAGGGATCCGCATTCATCCCGATATAAACATCGGAATGGCGACCGATCTCGGCGAGGCCGGGCTGATTGTCCCGGTCATTAAACAAGCTCAGGATTTATCATTGATGGGCCTGGCGCGCGCGGTCACCGATCAAGCTGAAAGCGCCCGGGCCAACAAATTGACCCCAAATGATGTCCAGGGGGGCACTTTTACGATCACCAACCACGGGGTCAGTGGATCGCTGTTCGCCATGCCGATCATCCACCAGCCCCAATGCGCCATTCTGGGCGTTGGCGCGATCCAAAAACGAGTTGTGGTCCTGACCGATGAGTTTGGAAATGATACGATCGCCATCCGCCCAATGGTTTATCTAACTCTTACCTTCGATCATCGCATATTAGATGGGGCAATTGCCGATCACTTTTTAGCGAAAGTGGTAGAATCTCTGGCGAATTGGTAACTCGAATACGAACTTACCATTAACCGCGGAGACCGCAAAGTGGGCAGAGATAAAAACTCTGTGATCTCTGCGTACTCTGCGGTTTGTTTTTGAAAACTTTTAAAAACGTCATAATAGGAGAACAAATGAGCAAGTACGACGTCATCGTCATAGGGGCCGGACCGGGCGGGTATGTGGCTGCCATTCGGGCCTCACAATTAGGATTGAAAACTGCCATCGTGGAAAAAGAATGGTTGGGCGGGGTTTGCCTAAATGTGGGTTGTATCCCCTCCAAATCATTGCTAAAAAACGCCGAAGTGGCCCATACGCTGCGCAAACGCGGCCGTGAGTTGGGATTCTCGTTCGACAATCTGGTCTTGGATTTTGGCAAAGCGGTCAAACGCAGCCGTCAAGTGTCAAACCGGTTGGTTAAGGGCGTGGGCTTCTTGATGAAGAAGAATAATATCGACGTCCACATGGGCACTGCCAAACTAACAGCCAAAGATACGGTTACCGTAACAGATGCCGAGGGTACCACCAGCGAATTACAGGCTGCCAATATCATCGTTGCAACCGGGGCGAAACCTTTCGCGATTCCAGGGGTAGAAATTGATGGTGAGAAAGTCGTTACCTACCGGGAAGCCATTTTGCAAGAAAAATTGCCCGCATCGGTCGTAATCGTCGGCTCGGGAGCCATTGGGGTCGAATTTGCCACGGTATGGAGTTCCTATGGCGTAGATGTGACTATCATTGAGATGCTGCCCCGCCTGGTCCCCCTGGAAGATGAAGCTGCCAGCGCCGAACTGGCCAAAGCCTTCAAGAAAGAAAAAATCAAGGTCTTAACCAGCACCAAGGTTGAAACCATCGAAACCACCGAAAACGGCGTCAGTATCAAAGTCACCAATGAAAAGGGTGAGCAAATTCTGGCCGCCGATCAGGCCATGCTGGCAATCGGATTCAAACCCAACGTTGAAGGATTGGGGTTGGAAGAAGTCGGCGTCAAACTAACCGACCGCGGGGCGATCGATATCGACGAACGCATGGCAACGAATATCCCTGGGATTTGGGCCATTGGTGATGTGACGGCAAAATTAATGCTGGCCCACGCGGGATCGGCTCAAGGGATTGTCTGCGCCGAACATATCGCGGGCGTTGAAACCGTCAAGCTGGATTATGTGATGATGCCGCGGGCCACCTACTGTCACCCCCAAATTGCCTCCTTTGGTTTAACTGAAGCTATGGCCAAGGAACAGGGCTATGACGTCAAAATTGGCACCTTCCCCTTCCAGGCCAATGGTAAAGCGCTGGGATTAGGTGAATCGGGCGGTTGGGTCAAATTGATCACCGATACCAAATACGGCGAAATTTTGGGCGCGACTCTGGTCGGACCGGAAGTGACCGAGTTACTCCCCGAATTAACCCTGGCCCAAATGATGGAATTGACCGCGGCCGAAATTGCGCGTAACATCCATGCCCACCCCACTTTGAGCGAAGTTTTGATGGAGGCGGCTCATAACGTTGAGGGGCACGCTATCCATATGTAATTGACTTACTAACCAAGAAGACCGTCCTTGTTTATTAATTCAGGGACGGTCTTTTTTATTCAAAATAATTTACTGCAAAGTGCATAAAGGATCACGAAGCAAAATTTTGTGTCCCTTTGTGTTCTTTGTGGTAAATTTGCCAGCGATCATCAAAACAGATTTTGATCAATATTGTAGGTTTCGGCAATCGAGCGGATTTCTGCCGGAGTTAAACCTTCAGCCATCTCCCCATTCGGTAAATTTATGACTTCGTACTTAGCCGCAGTCTCGACATATTCGATCCGATCAGAGGCTTTGAGAGTCGAAATCTCTGAGCGAGTCATCAACCCGTGTTTGCACCAGATGACAACGCGATGCTCACGTAGTTTTTCCAGGGTTCCGGCCATCAGAGCTTCAGAGCCTGGAATTTCAAACGGCACGATCCCCAAGCCGCGCGGCAGGTTGACTATCAACTCAGGCTGCCAGCGCAGCAGGTGTCGATTGAGATAGTCCTGGTCCTGATAGCGGGGAATATGACTCAGATACGTAATATGTTGGGGTTGGGCGTGGACGATAGCGTGGAAATTCGTTCCCGTCAGCTTGATTTGATCTTGATGAACCGCGATATGGGAATTGAATTCGGATGTCAACTGCTCGAAAGCCGGGCGGTGGGTGGTAAAAAGGGTCGCAGTTTCGCCACCAGGATTGACAATCACCACCCCCAGGTTGGCGGTCGGGTCATCGAGAATATCGCGTAACCGACAGCCTGATCCGGTCACAATAAAAGTGCCACCAACCAGATTTGGCAGAGGTACGGGTAATTGCAGTTTCTGTTCCTTTGGGAAACAACGCCGGGGTTCTAATGGCCAGCCGACATAGACGGAGATATTCCCCGCGGCCCCCTCGCTGGCATCAATTTCTGAAATCCGCCGACCGGCTTTACCGATATCGGCGAGTAGTTCATCAAGTTCGGGATAAGGTTTGTTAATACTCATAATTTTTCACTATTTTTTCAACTTTCAACAAAATATTTCAGGATACAGGTTGAAAGTTGAAGGTTTACCAATTTGAATACGAATCAGAATGTTTGCGATATTCGATCAGCGGTTCACCGAGTTGTTTGTGCCGCAGAATGATGTCGCAAGCCTCCTCGAGGGAGGATACCCACTGATAGGCGTCTTCGAGGGTTTCACCAACGGAAAAACAGCCGTGACCACGCTGCATAATAATTTTGTACTCTTGCAGCGCGCTGGCGACGGTTTCGGCCATTTCGCGCGAACCGGAGGCAAATTCCACGTGGACCACCGGGATTTTGCGCAGTAAGTATGAGGCTTCATTATCAATCGGGATAATCTCATCCCGGCACAAACTGAGGGCCACCGCGGTACGCGGATGGCAATGAACCACTGCTAGAGCCGACGTCCGCAAATAGATCTCGCGATGGACAATAAGTTCGGTGCTGGCCCGCATCAGGCCGCTGTCTTTTTTGTGGAGTTGAGTCTCGACAAAATCTTCAGGTTTCAGGCGGCGGAATTGTGCGCCGCGGCGTTTGATGATAATCCGGTCACCTACCCGCATGCTGAGGTTGCCCCCATGCGAACTGGTCAACCCGGCATCGAAAATATCGCGGCCGATGTCACGAAATTGTTCAAAAAGTCGTTGATCTATCATAAATACTCCGTGAAACGTGGAGCGTGAAGCGTGATACGTGAGGAACTTTTCACGTATCACGTATCACGCTTCATGTGAGGTTATCTAAACTTCTCTACCCTACATCTAGGATGCAAATGATCAGTCATGGTGTAGACTCTT
>CAYVQU010000230.1:0-7342 GCA_964453155.1 uncultured Anaerolineales bacterium
TCACAGACCCAACGATGGCGAACTGCCGCTGCTAATTCTGCATAAACTCTATTGTCTTTGGTCACCCAGCCAAATTGTGAATCAGAGAAATTTAAACCGGTGTTATGTAAACTTTGCAGGCCACCCCCATAGGGATCCGCAATCCGTTCCCAATATGTACCTCCATCGTTAGTTTGATACAGAAAACTATAATCGTGACTCATTCCCGCGCCAACATGAACCAGCAGCCAGCCATGATCCTCATCAGAAAAAGTAAATCCTTCCGGAATGAAGTAGGCTTCTAGACCGTCTAGGTCCAAGAAATTACTGGCTTCCCAAGTTTGGCCGCGGTCGACTGTGCGCCAGATGACAATATCGCGGGGTGGTGATGGGGCTCGTTGGGGAGCATACACAACCCAGGCGGTTTGATCGTCAAAGAAGTTGGCCCAGGCAGCTTCGGTTTCATTGATAAGATTGGCGGTTGCGTCGGGTGGGGTGCGATCCAGCCAAGTTTGGCCACCATCCAGTGTGAAGAGAACGCGGGCACCGCTATCTGATTGATATCCAATTCCCCAACCGGTTTTGAAGGTGGCCATCGAGATATGCGTGAGTGTGATCGGATTGCCGGAAGTCAGCGGGAGCGCGGGTACGAAATGGGGTTGGCGCGTAAGTGTGGGTGGTGGTTGCGGGGTAGTTGGTTCTGGGGTGGGTGTAGATGTCAGAGATGGCGTAATTGTTGGCGCGATCGATGGTCGCAGGTCCACAGTGGGGCTAGAATTAATCTCGACGGTTGCGGCTCCCCTCAAATTATCGGATGAGATTTCGGGATTTAAAAATGTGCAACTCATCATTAGGATGAGCACCATCAAAACAGGGCGTAATTGTTTTGTCATAAATTTATTCCAAAAATCTAAATCAGGCTGAAGGCAAATTCCGGAAAGAATTTCACATTAATACCAATGGTCAAACCAGAATCTGCTCAACTGTGATAGTTAAGCCAGATGAATTCTTCGTAAAGAATACTTAATCTGGATCATAATCTGACCCGATTATATAAGAATTGAAATGATGCTGTCAAACAAACTGCGGGTCAGATTATGTAAAATTTTCTTGACTTTTACCCCTGTTTTGTGCTATCCTTCACCAATTATTTTGAGCAATCCCGATAGAACAAGGTGTAAATTTTTTTAAATGGTTAAATTGTGTGGGCGGGGAGATTGTAGCACTTGCCAATTCGGTTGGTAAAACCTTAGGTAACTAAAATTATGATCCAAAGAGAACGAGTAGCAGACAACGTATATTCATTTCAGAGCGAATACTATGCCCAAGTGATGGCTGGGGCAGTGGTGGGACCAGATTGGGCAGTGGCCATTGATACTTTAGCTTTTCCAGAAGAGACTTTGGCAATCCGTGATTTTATTGAAGGGGAACTAAAAGTTCCAGTGCGGTATGTCATTAACACCCATTATCATGCTGATCACAGTTGGGGCACATGTTATTTCCCAGGTGCATTGGTGATTTCTTCCAATTTATGTCGCGATTTATTGATCAACAAAGCTGTTCCATCCTTAGAAGAAGCCCGAAAACAAAACTCTTCTTTTAGAAAATCCCAAATCGTTTTCCCGCATATTACGTTTAGTTCAGGAAAGTTAAGCCTAAAAGTTGGGAAGCGCACGCTGACCATGTTTGCCCTCCCCGGCCACAGCGTGGACAATATTGGCATTTTCATTGAAGAAGATCGGGTTCTTTTCTCTGGCGATTTATTTATGCCGATTCCATATTTGGTGGATGGAAATTATGATCAAATGACTGAATCGCTCAAACTAGTCAGCACCATGAGTTTGGAGAATATCGTCCAGGGGCATGGGGATGTGGTTCTGCGCGGTGAAATTGAGAATGCGATCATTGATCATCTAAATTATTTATCGACGATTCAAAAAATCGTCCGCCGCGCGGCCCGGCGAAAATATCCTGGCGATATGCTGGAAACCGTCGATGTTGAATCTTGTGGCAAGAGTCGGGTTTTGTTGGGCGGTTTGGTGGAAGAATTACATCAGCGCAACCTAAAAGCGCTGTACGAACAATTATTTGGCGAAAAACCAGCCTATTCTCAATTTGATGAAAGTGATTTGTATTACTAAGTGGGTGGCAGTTTGTACATAATCTAAAAATCGGCTTGAATTACCGCCACAATCGTAAACGGAAAAATCCCTCAAGAATTTCTTCTTGAGGGATTTTTCCGTTTATGACAATATTTTGCAGTGAGTTATTTCCGGGTTGAAATTAAGAATTATTCGGCAGTGTTTCAGATTGTAGGTTAGCCTGGCGTTTGGCGCGCCAGCCAACTAATCGTTCGGTGCCAGCCAGCAAGCGTTTGATGTTAGGACGCAGCGCCCAAACCAACAAAATCTCCACTAGTATTGGATACAAGACATAATGCCAAGGTGATAAACCCAAGGCCCCGCGAATGATGAAGATGATCAAAGCCATCACCGGAATGCTCATGGTTGCAACTGAAGCATACCCGATTCCAAACAGAATAACCGCGCCAATTGGTACTAAGATAAAGAAACTTGGCCACCATAATCCCACGACTCCTCCGGCGGCCGGTGCCCCCCCCGCGCCACCTTTAAGTTGGAATTTTCCGTTTTCGTTTCGATCAGCCAAAAAGATGGAGTAATTGTGCCCAATGACCACGGCGATGGGGGCGATAACTTCCAACCAATGATTGCCCGGAAGAAATTGGCGCGCTAACCAAACCCCGCTAGCACCCTTAAATATATCTAGCAACGCGGTTGATAGACCGGCCCAGAAACCTGCAACCCGCATTGCATTGGTGCCACCAGTACGACCACTGTGTAGCGTACGAATGTCTTCTCCGGTGACTAACTTGACGACTAACAAGCCCATTGGAATTGCTCCAATGATATAAGCTGAAAGGGTAATACCCACAAAGTATAATATTTGCATTCGACAAATCTCCTTGAATTTCTGAAAAAATGGAGTGAATTGCGGGAAAACTTTTCAGGCGTGGCGGCAAATTATGCCAGTGCAATTTTCAAGCACTAACCGACACGCACATATTACTAAGAACACAAAAAACCAACCAAAGTTGCTAAAGGCAACCTTTCTAAATCGTTGTTCTTACCTTAAGACCACTGCAATGCCACCGACCAATACTAAGACGATAATGGGTTCGACCAATGCCGAGCGCCATTTACTACCACTCATTAAACCACTAAAAAAACTGGTTAGCGCATAGGTTGGTCCTAATATGGCTAACCCAAAGGTTACTGGCTCTAGAGGTAAATAATTTAGGGCCGCACCCAACTGTCCAATAATGACAGCAATAACCAGCGTCGGTGTAAAAATCCATTTGCTTTGTAATCGTAGGTGAAAAGTCCGAATACTGGTTAGGCCACTTGCCAATCCAATGGCGGGTACCAAAATGAATAGTCTGGTTTCAATGCCTCGAATGGTTATGACTAGAATCAGAAGCATGGCAAACGATAAGGCGATCAGGCCAATTGTGGCCGGGATTTGGCGTATATCGGTAGGATCAACGACAATATATTCTGCAATTAGAACCAATATTAGCGCCCCACCGCCAAAAATGAATGTGGCCCACCATAATATTCCGTAAGGTTGCTGGAAAAGAATCATTCCAATAACCCAGGCCGATAAAGCCGGTAAGAGCCAGTGATGAATGGTATACTTTCCTTGAAACTGGGGATGTCCACGGACCAACCAATCGGTACCTGCTGCTGATAAACCCGCCACCATTAGTGCAATCAAGAATTGCTCATTAACTCGCAATTCGAAAAAGAAGCCGGGAAGTTGGATTGCAACTGTTTGCGTGGACAAACGAACCAGACCGGCTAATGTATAGGCCAGCAAAATCGCGGCTGACAGAATACCGATTCGATCAAAAGCGTTCGATGAGTTTTGTGGTTCAGGCACGATTTGGATTTTACCCTGGCTTGGGGCGATCTGTATAGGAACTGGGTAGTGACAACTTCAAGGCAAAATCTTGGCAAGTGGGGTGAAGAACAAGCAGAAAAGTTCCTGATTCGGCACGGGTATGATATTTTGGCCCGAAATTACCGTACTTCTTACGGAGAAATAGATCTGGTAGCCTGGAAGAATTGGGTTACGATCTTCGTTGAAGTCAAAACTCGGACCTCAACCTCCTTCGGGTTGCCCGAGACTGCCATAACGCCTAAAAAACGTGATAGTATTCTCAAAACTGCCTTAGCCTATTTGCAGAAACATCCAGAATATGATCGGGATTGGCGCATTGACGTTATTGCCATTCAACGTCGTAATTCACAACCAACCCAGATCACTCATTTTGAAAATGCCATTACCGGATAAACCTCTCATTGTCATTTTAGGTCCCACTGCGGTGGGAAAAACTGAGCTATCAATTCAATTGGCCGAACGTCTCAATGGCGAGATCATATCAGCTGATTCACGGCTTTTTTATCGCGGTATGGATATCGGAACGGCCAAACCTTCCTTAACCGAGCAAGCCCGCGTTCCGCATTATTTGATTGATGTTGCTGATCCCGATGAAGTCTGGAGTCTGGCCAAGTTCCAACGTCAGGCTTATCTCAGTATCAACAATATTCACAGCCGCGCCAAAATTCCCTTTTTGGTGGGGGGAACCGGTCAATATGTCAAAGCAGTTTATGAAGGTTGGGATATCCCGGAAGTAAAACCAGATCGGCTTCTACGAAAGGCCCTCGAAAATTGGGCAGTGGATATTGGTTCGCTGGGTTTGTACCAGCGTCTTAAAGTTCTTGATCCGGCCGCCGCAGAGCGGATTGACCCTGCCAATCTGCGGCGAACCATTCGAGCTTTGGAGGTGATCCTCCACACAGGGAAATTATTCTCTACCCAAAAGCGGCGTAGCGGTTCTCCTTATCGGACACTGTTACTCGGCTTAACCCGACCTCGCCCCGAGTTGTATGCCCGGGTAGACGAACGGATTCAATTGATGCTTGATCAGGGTCTACTTACTGAGGTCCAAACATTAATAGCTGCGGGCTACTCTCCAGATTTGCCGCCAATGTCGGCGATTGGATACCGTCAAATGATCCAACACTTGCATGGAGAGATTTCCCTGGAAGAAGCTGTAATGCTGATGAAACGGATTACGCGCCAATTTGTCCGCCGTCAGGCCAACTGGTTTAAAATCGACGATCCCGATATTCACTGGTTCGCCGCGGAATCAGAGCCAATCGCTGAAATGGAAAATTGTATCCGACAATTTTTAGATGAATTTCCATTTGCTGGAATGTGACGAGAATAACCTTCAAATTTGACGCGGATCAGAATTGACATTTTCCCAAGATGTTCTATACTATTTTATGGGTGTGGAATTTACGCACGATGGTGGGATAGTCGCGAAAATGGTGCGCTGCACCCATGGCGAAAGAGATGATTGAGAACCGGAGGCGAAAATGAGCGACCGTCCATGGCTTGAGCGTTATGATGAGGGTGTCCCTCACAAAATCGACTACCCTGAAGTCCCCCTGTTTTATTTCCTAGAAGAATCAGCCCGTAAGTATCCCGATCAACCCTGTACCATTTTTAAAGGCGCTAAAATTTCCTACCAGGAGATGAACACCATCACCGACCGGTTAGCTGCCGGTCTGTCTGATTTGGGAATAAAAAAGGGGGACCGGGTTGGTATTTTTATTCCAAACACGCCTCAATTTGTTATGGCCTATTTCGCAGCCCTCAAATTAGGCGCAATCGTGGTTGCGACCAACCCCTTATATACCGCCCGCGAAATTGAACATCAGGCCAACGATTCGGGTATGGAAATAATGATCGTTATGAGTAATTTCTACGATCAGGTCAAAGCCGTTCAACCAAAAACAAAAATTAAAAAATTTGTTGTCACCAACATCAAAGAAACATTACCACCCATTACGGCTTTCTTGTTCACTTTACTTAAAGAGAAGAAAGCTGGTTTTCGAATTGAATTGGCCGAGGGGGATGTCT
Source organism: uncultured Anaerolineales bacterium (assembly GCA_964453155.1). Lineage (GTDB taxonomy): Bacteria > Chloroflexota > Anaerolineae > Anaerolineales > UBA11858 > CAYVQU01. The sequence goes on from CAYVQU010000230.1 coordinate 5,992, forward strand.
GGATGCAGGACTTAATAAATGCCCATTCCCCTGAAGACCGGCCACAAGTAGAAGTCGGCCCTGATGACGATGCCATTTTTCAATACAGTGGGGGGACGACCGGTACGCCGAAAGCCGCGATCGCAATGCATCGCAATTTGGTCGCCAATACCCTACAAATCAAAAACTGGATGGTGAGTTGCGAGGAGGGTTCCGAAGTCGTCTTAATGGCCATTCCGCTATACCATGTTTACGGCATGGTTGCTGGGATGAATTATGCCCTAACTGCCGGAGCCTCCCTCGTAATGGTACCAAATGCCAGAGATATCAAAGATGATTTGGATAACCTCCAAAAATATAAAGCTACCATCTTCCCAGCAGTACCAGCCCTCTATAACGCCATCAATAATTGGCCCGATGTCATCGCTGGGAAGTATGATCTCAGCTCAATTAAAGCCTGTATCTCAGGATCGGCTGCGTTGATGCGGGAGACGAAAGAGAAATTCGAGGCGGTTACCGGAGGAGTCGTGTTTGAGGGGTATGGTCTCTCTGAAGCGCCAACCGCCACCCACTGCAACCCGCAAATGGGTGAAAACCGCACTGGCTCGATCGGTTTACCTTTCCCGGATGTTGATGCCCGGATCATCAGTCTGGATGATGAAGTCACGGTGTTAGGTCCTGGGGAAGTGGGCGAGTTAGTGATTAAGGGCCCCCAAGTTTTCAAGGGCTACTTCAACATGCCCACCGAAACCAAAAATGCCCTGCGTGATGGCTGGTTATACACAGGCGATATCGCCAGTATGGACGAAGATGGATATTTCTATATCGTGGATCGCAAAAAAGAGGTCATGAAACCAGGCGGTTTCCAGGTTTGGCCGCGGGAAGTTGAAGAAGTCATTTCAGATCACCCCAAAGTGTTCGAAGTTGGGGTGGCGGGTATTCCCGATCCCAATCGCGGTGAAACGGTCAAAGCCTGGGTCGTATTACAACCCGATGAAAGCCTGACTGCCGAAGAAATTCGAGAATTTTGTAAAGAGAATTTAGCAGCCTATAAAGTTCCCACTCACATTGAGTTCAGAGCGGAGTTACCCAAAACTACCGTTGGCAAAATCCTCCGACGGGAACTGGTCCGCGAACATAACGAAGCGCAAGGGTAAATTCAAATCACAACTAATCGAGCGGCCGTTTCTTCGGAAAGCGGCCGCTTTTCTATTGCCGATTAATTGGGGGTACAGTAAGATTGGGTGATTTTTTCCAAAACGCAACCCAATAGAAAGTGACCAGAAATGACCAACAAAAAAACAACCCCAGCGCGGGTAGTTATACCAATTGCTTATTGAGACGCCATGAATGGAACGACTGCGTTATGAAC
>CAYVQU010000231.1:0-7298 GCA_964453155.1 uncultured Anaerolineales bacterium
TTTGCTGTTTTGAGGAGGGTCTAGCACCCTTTTTGCAGTAGAGTCTACTATATTACTCAAATTTCCATGGAATTTCCCCAAACTGGATAGATTCTTCAGTGATTTTCATAAATGGGATTCATTATCGTCTCATAAGCGGTGATCAAAATAACACCCGAGAAGCTTGCTATCCGTCGGAAAAATCCATCCGCAAAGTGGCTGAGAAATGAAAAAATGGGCCTTAGGTTTGAATGATCCGGGGGCGTATACCCTCGCGGCGGACGCTCGTTGTGGACCCACCAGTTATACGAACGATCATATTTGGGATGTCAGATTAGGGGGGGGAGAACCGGCTGCCCTTGATATTCGGACTTCATTTGGATTACGAGCCCAAGGGTTCCGAATTTTTCATCGGTTTGTAGAAGGTGATAAGGCCATAACCGATCCGCAATCTTTTGCTAAACCAATCCAAGTTCGGCGGTTTTACCCCAATTTTTTGGAAGCCACATTTTCGCCGTTCACTGGCATTGAAACCAGTCTCGAGTATTGGGTTCAGAAATCCCAAATCTTGGTTGGGCGCTTAATCATCACCAACACCCGCCTCTCCGACCGAGAAATCAGAGCTGAAGTGATCGCGTTATTAGCCCCGATTTCGGGGGGAACCCGCATGAGTGTCACCGAAATTGAGGGTGTTAAAGTCCTTTGTGGCCAAACTGCAGATATTTCTCCGCTCGTTTTCATGCCTGGGGTTCCTGAAACCGATACGGGCCCCTACCCATCTTTGGGAGTCAATTTAAATCTTTTACCGGGTTCGTCCCGCACAATCACCTGGATTCAAACCGCGCAAGTGGACCCACAAACTGCTTTTGAAGTCGCGACGGAAGCCGCTCAACAGAATTGGGATACTGCTACAGCTCGGTTGGACATCCAAAATGCTGGCCTGATTGAAGTTGAAACGGGTAATCCAGATTGGAACGCGGCCTTCGCCCTCTCGCAAAAAACGGCTTTCAGTCTGGTAGTTGGTCCCACAGATCAACTTCCCAACCCATCTTTAGTGACCAGCCGACAAGTTGATCATGGGTACTCACACCGTGGGGATGGCAATGATTACGGCCATCTCTGGGATGGTCAAACCCCCATCGAAGCAGACTATTTAAGCACCTTTTTGTTACCGACAAATCCCGAAATAATGGCCGGTATCTTAACCAATTTCTTGGAAACGCAAACCAAACAGGGGATTATTGATTGGAAACCCGGTTTAGGAGGTCAACGTAGTCGGCAGATGGCAACCCCGCTCCTGACGAATCTGGCCTGGCGAATTTATGAAGTTACCGAGGATCGGGCCTTCCTGCAAGCTGTTTATCCCCAGCTCCTAAGTTTCGTTCAGGCCTGGTTTTCAGATCAACTCGATCGGGATGGAGATGGATTACCCGAATGGGCGCGTACTTCCCAGTCTGGGTTTGAGGATCATCCGACTTATTCTCAATGGGAAGAGTGGTCTCAGGGAGGGGATATTTCAAAGTCCGAAAGTCCCGCCCTGTGTGCCATGCTCTACAATGAAATTCAGATCCTGATCAAAATAGCCAGGATCATCGAACAAACCGGACCGATTTCGGCTTTATTGGCTCTAGCGGAAAACCTAAAAAGTGCCATTGATACATCTTGGGATGAAGCCACCGCAACTTATCGCAATTGGGACCGGGAAACTCATTTTAGCCCCAATGGCGAAATGCTCCATACCCAATTGGGCAGTGGTGACATCCAAATGGAGCGCGAATTTGAACAACCCGTTCGGCTGCATCTACAGCTCAATGTTGACGAAGAAATCTCTCCCCAAATCCTAATTTTCATCCATGGCACTGGTGCTTCTGGCAATCATCGTGTCGAACGGCTGGCCGGGGATCATTTCCGGTGGAATTTAAAACGAGGGAATGTCAGCAGCGTACAAACCTATACCCGGGTTGAATTTGTCCAAATAGCGGGTTTGACAGACAAAGATCAGATATCGATCGCAGTGATGGATTTCTCCGTTCAGGACCAGACACTTTTTCTACCTCTATGGGCCCAAATTCCATCCCCGGAACGGGCCTTTGAACTTGTCAAACAGACGATCACAAATCCAGAATCATTCTGGCAAGATTTCGGGATTTCGGCTTGTCCCAATACATCCCTGGTGGAAAATCACCCTGGCAACCTGGTCTATCCAATTTGGAATGCTTTTATTGGATCGGGTTTACTAAAATACGGGTACCAAGATGAAGCCGCGACCCTAGTTACCCGAGTTATGACAGGCATTATCGCTAATCTCAAACAAAATAAAGCATTTTACAATTTTTATCATATCAGCGACGGGCACGGAATCGGGGAGTTGAATACGATATCCGGCTTGGCCCCTTTAAAATTTTTCCTAGAAACCTTGGGTGTTCAGATCATATCACCTCGAAAAATTAAGGTTTATGGGGAAAATCCATTCCCCTGGGATGTTGTCATCCGCTACCGAGGGGTTTCCATTGAAAAAGGCACATCGAAAACGGTCGTCCGCTTCCCTGGGGATCAAACCATAAGCATTAATACCCCGGAATCTCGGCTGATTATGCTCGAAAACGAATAATGAAAATTCCTTTACAAAAGACAAATCGGTTTTTAGTATTTGGTATTCTGCTAGTTTTAAGTTCCATCGCAATTACATCCAATGCCTTGGCTTTTTCTCCGGTTGAGTATCCAACGACAGTTGAAGCCAGTGTTTCCGAAATTGAACTGCCAGCAACCGCGGGGGAAGGCGAAGAAGAAAATATCATGGTCGTGATTACGATCGTGATTGGTTTACTCTTGGTGGCTTCGCTCGTTGGGATTGTTGCGAACCGGTTACGGCTCCCATATACGGTGGGTCTCGTCCTGATAGGGTTGGCTTTATCTCTCTCGATCCAAACGCAAGAAATCATTGAAATCCCGCCGGAAATATTTTTAGGGCTGCTGGTTCCCCCTCTCATTTTCGAAGCCGCGTTTCACATTCGAGCCAAAGATTTATTCGACGATCTTCTTCCCATTCTGGCCCTGGCAATTCCAGGCGTATTAATTACGACTTTTTTGGTGGGGGGAGTAGTTGCCTTAGGAACTGGTTTCTCAATGGCTACGGCTTTGGTTTTTGGCTCGCTGGTAGCCGCTACCGATCCTGTGGCAGTTGTGGCACTCTTTCGATCTTTGGGGGTTCCAAAAAGATTAGAAGTTTTATTAGAGGGAGAGAGTCTCTTCAATGATGGCACCGCCATTGTCGTTTTCAATTTGATGGTAGTGATCGCCGTGACCGGGGTTTATGATCCCATTAGCAGCATCATCGATTTCTTGGTGGTGGCCGGCGGGGGGTTAGCGGTCGGTTTTCTTTTGGGAGCCTTAATCTCCCAGGCCATCGGCTTTATCGATGATGACATGATCGAGACCACCCTGACAACCATCTTGGCCTTCGGTGCTTACATCATCGCAGAACAATTCCACGTTAGTGGTGTTTTAGCGGTTGTAGCGGCCGGTTTGGTCAGTGGGAATATCGGACCACGGGGAATGTCGCCCTCATCGCGCATGATGGTTTTCAATTTCTGGGAATATGCCGCTTTCATGGCCAATTCAGTTGTATTTTTGCTAATTGGGTTACAAATCAATTTGCGGCTGTTGATCGACGATTGGCAAGTCATCGGCTGGGCAATTTTGGCCGTGTTGGTCGCCCGAGCAGTAGGGGTTTATGGCTTATCATGGATTGGGAAAGTACCCATCCGTTATAAACATATTCTTTATTGGGGTGGTCTGAGAGGCGCCATCTCCCTGGCACTTGCGTTGAGCTTGCCGGCAACCCTCGGGCCAGATCGCGCTGAAATCCAGGCAATGGCATTTGGGGTCGTCCTGTTCACACTATTGGTCCAGGGCCTCACCATGAAGCCATTAATCAATCGGATCGGCTTAATCGACCATAACGTGTTAAAACAAGAATATGAACGGCGACAGGCGCGCGCCGTTATGGCAAAAAATTCGTATCGTCAACTACAAGAAATGCACCTGGGAGGTTTACTCCCCACGCACCTCTTTAGAATGATGGCAAAACCGATGAAACAATATGCCGATGACCTGGCAAAATCGGTTATGGATGCCCTCCATGCCGATCCAAAACTTGAAGCCGAAGTCATCAGCACGGTTATGCGGGAAATGGTTTTATCCCAACGAAGCGCATTGAACGATCTCCTGCGGGGAGGGACCATATCGGAAGAGGTATTTACGCACCTAGCCAGAGAAGTTGATACCGCTCTGGCTAATCAAAATGCCGATATCGTAGAGCACATACTCCGCGGCCACGGACAAGATATTCGCGGATTAATGACCGTTATAATCCAAGAGGCGGATGAAGAAAGTGTGATCTCCATACTCAATCAGATGGGGGTGCCAGTAACCCGGCTACCGAGTGTGGGGGGCTTCTTGGATCGCAGAAACAGCACCCTGCTCGTTGGCATTCCAAATGGACAAGATGCCAATATCATTCAGGCCATTAGCAGCGGCAGCACTCAACGAGTAGCATCTTTGCCCAGCCTTATTGAAGAAGATAATGACGAAACTTCGGTGATCATCGAGGGCGCTAATATCTTCACTTTTGAAGTAGAACGGTTTGAGGAATTATAAAAATGAAAATGATCGTTGCCATTATTGACGATGACAAAGTTGAAAATGTATCGCAAACGCTAATCAAAGAAAACTTCAGGGTTACTCAATTAGCTACTACCGGTGGATTCTTACGAGGTGGGGCTACAACCTTGATGGTTGGTATAGATGATGAGTTAGTTGAAAAGGCTCTTCAAATTATTCGAGATCAAATTCCTTCAGATGAAGATAAGAAGCAAGCCACGCTCTACGTGCTCAATGTAAAAAGCCACGATCGCGTTTGAACCAAATTTTAATTGAGGTATTTTGTTTCCGGGATGTAAAAAATGCAAACTGAGTTCTTTATAATTGAGGAGCAAATCATTCTCCTACTTTTCCTGGCCAGCCTGGTGGGGATCGCGGCCCGCCGGTTACGAATGCCCTATACTGTCGGCTTGGTATTGGTCGGATTGGGATTAACCTTATTCGTACAAGTAGAACTAGAAATAACCTCCGAACTCATTTTGGGGATTTTAGTGCCGCCATTGGTTTTTGAGGCCGCCTACCACTTAAACTTTACCGACCTCCGGCGCAACCTGAAGCCGATCCTTATTCTGACGATTCCGGGAGTTTTGATCACCACGTTTTTTGTTGGGGGAGTGATTTCGGTAGCTACTAGTTTTAGCCTTCAAGTTGCTCTATTATTTGGCGCTTTGGTCGCCGCTACCGATCCTGATGCTGTCGTAGCTTTAATTCGGTCATTGGGGGTCCCGCGGCGGCTGCAAGTGTTACTTGAAGGCGAAAGCCTGCTCAATGATGGCACCGTCATCGTAATTTATAACTTGATGTTGAGCGTGATCCTAACCGGAAAGTTCTCATTCATCGACAGCCTGGCCGAATTCTTCAGTGTCGCTGGAGGAGGTTTGGCCGTAGGATTTATCATCGGCTGGCTGCTCTCCCAAATGATTAGCCGAATTGATGATCATTTACTTGAAACCACCCTGACCAGCGTATTGGCATATGGCGCATATTTGATCGGAGAAAGTATTGGCGTCAGTGGTGTAATGGCCGTCGTCGCGGCGGGATTGGTTAATGGCAATATTGGCGCTAAAGGGATGTCACCCACTACCCGAATTGTCGTATTCAACTTTTGGGAATTTGCAGCATTTATCGCCACGAATTTTGTATTTCTGTTGATTGGGTTACAAATCAACATCAGCATGCTGATAGAGAACTGGAGCGGAATATTATGGGCGATTCTGGCCGTGCTGGTTGCCCGGGCAATTGTAGTTTACAGCTTGAAGATTTTTAGCCGTGATATCCCTCTTCGTTGGCAGCATGTTTTGTATTGGGGAGGGTTGCGCGGCGCCCTGGCACCCGCTTTAGCCCTGGGACTTCCCGCGGCCTTTGGGGATTTGCGCGGCCAAATCCAGGCTATGGTTTTTGGCCTAGTCCTATTCAATCTTTTGGTCCAGGGGATTACCATGGGGCCTTTGGTACGCAGTCTAAAACTCGTACAACGAACCGCCACCCAAGATGAATACGAGCGCCGACATGCGCGGGCGGTCGCCTCGCGGGCAGCCCACGCCCATCTTGAACAGCGTTTCCATGAGGGCTTACTCTCACATCAAACTTGGGAAAATTTAACGGCTTTATTTCAGCGCCGCACCGAGGCTCTCACTGAGGCGGTTGGAGATGTCATTCGCACCGATCCTAGTGTCGAAACGGAGGAGCTTGATACAGCCTGGCGGGAAGCCCTCCGGGCTCAACGCAGCACATTTACCCAACTCTTACGCGATGGGGTAATTACCGAAGATACATTCTCATCCCTGGTAGGCGAGGTCGACCTGGCCCTCACAGAAACCGACACCAATTGGGCGACTTTTGCCCGGGGCTCACATTTACCATCAATAAACTCATTGATGACGGTCTTTGTGCAAGAACCCGATGCTGAAAATGCCGCCAATGCGCTCAACAAACTCGGCTTTTCGATTACTCGGCTCCCCAGCACCGGCGGTTTGCTAGGAAAAAGAATAGTGACTTTGCTGATTGGCATACCAAATAACCAGAAGCAGATCGCGATCAAAACTTTGGAAACCACCTGTAACCAGCGCGTAGATTATGCCCATCGGCTGCCGGGTACCCCCTCGATTGGTTTGGCGGGTGCCACGATTTTCACTTTTGATATTGAACGTTATGTCGAATTATAGTGCGTTGTTAAGTTGAATTTTGAGATACCGCCCCCTTCGATACGACCTGGAAAGCATTGGTCTACTCAGGATGCTATTTGATAATAAACAACTAAACAGAGCAATAGGAATAAAATATGATGAAGATGATTGTTTCCATCGTTAAAGATGAAGACACCGACCCCGTTATTGATGCCCTGGCAGATGAAGGTTATACCGTCACCCGCATCGCCTCCACCGGGGGGTTCCTCCGGCAAGGCCGCAGCACCCTCATGGTAGGTGTCGCTGCCGATAAAGTCGACGATGCCATTCAAGTGATTAATGATAATTGCGCTCCCACCGTAGAACCCATTTTACGCCGCGCCACCTTATTTGTCCTCAACGTTGAACATTTTGAGGAAATATAAAATGGAGACCAGAGATAAGCAGTTGAATAACCTCCGGTATAAATCTCTTTCTGGCACGGTTTAGAAAAGCAGACAAGCACCTTTACAAATTAACAAACGGCTAACG
>CAYVQU010000232.1:0-7292 GCA_964453155.1 uncultured Anaerolineales bacterium
TTAATGTCCTTTTTGACACTTATTTGTCTACTTATTTCTGAACCATCCCAAATATCATCATGAAAATGATTAAAAAGGTTTGGCCCAGCTTCTCTGATATGGAGCGGACCTTGCCGATTATTTTCATTTTCATCTATGTCATTTTTGTAATCGGTGTATTTACATTTTTGTAACTGAATGTGCATTCTGACATTTTGACAAAACCGTGGTCATTTTGATCACGGTTTTTCTTTTATGACAAACCACCGCAGAGGGTGTGAAAATGTCATATTGACGAGTACGCAGCTTCTCAATTAGAATATTTCAACCATTTGAATTTTTTTAAATGACCCAAATACTTACAATGAACATTGACCAAGAATTCACCATTACAGAGCTCGAAACCCTTAAAGTAATCAGTGACCCCCTGCGAGTCCAGATTTTAGAGCTAATTGGGATGGCCTGCGACTCGGGAAAACTAACTACCGTCAAGCAGTTGGCTGAATCGCTCGACCGGCCCCCGACCAAACTCTACTACCATGTCAACCTGCTCGAAAAACACGACCTGATTCGAGTGGCGGAGACCAAAGTGGTATCGGGGATCATCGAAAAACACTACCAAATCCGGGCGAAACGTATTAAGGCCGATTTAAATGTGGCTGGGGCGGGAGAAATCAGCCGCGATGAGAAGATGGAATTAGCACTCAACTCGGTGTCTACGATGTTTGATAACGCTTATCAAAATATCGAAAAGAGTTTCAAATTTCGCCTGGAAAATTCGCCCGATGACCTGCCAGAGAGTGAAAAAGCGCCTTTCCACCACGGGCAGAGTATGCTGCAGCTCTCTCCGGCCCAAGGGAAAGATCTGGTCGCCGAATTAGAAACGTTGATCCAAAAATATGCCGAAATCAATAATCCCGATGGGATTACCTTCGGCCTGACGCTGGCCTTCAACCCTAATTATCACCTGGGTACTCTTTCTACTGATGAGTAACAAATTTTAGCTCTTTGAGAAATGCTGGGGTAAAGCCAGGTCCCCGGAAACTTTGAATCATATTACCCTAGAAAAACAGCCTACCAGAAGTTTCCGGGGAACTTCACCGCCCAAAAGCTCAAATTTATTTTGATATGACAACTTCAGAAAATAAAAACTGGCAGCGCCCCTTCTTTACCATCTGGATTGGGCAGGCGATCTCCCTTTTGGGCAGCCAGCTTGTCCAATTTGCCCTGATCTGGTACATCACCGCAGAGACCGGGTCGGCAACCGCCCTTGCGGCCGCGACAATGGTCGCCCTCCTCCCGGCAGTGTTTCTCTCGCCTTTCATTGGCACGTTGGTAGATCGCTGGAATCGCAAACGGATCATGCTGGTAGCCGATACGGTCATCGCTCTGGCAACCCTCGTTATGGTCGCATTGTTTGCCTTGGAAGTCATCCAACTCTGGCATCTATATGTTTTGCTCTTTGTGCGCTCGATTGGGGGTAATTTCCACCGTCCAGCGATGACCTCCTCGACCTCGTTGATGGTACCCAAGGAGCATCTGACCCGGATTCAGGGTCTAAACCAGATGCTGAACGGCGGCCTGAATATCGTTTCGGCTCCGTTGGGGGCTTTGTTGATCGAACTACTCCCCACCCAGGGTGTTTTGGCCATTGATGTGGTCACCGCGGCGATTGCGATCACTTTGCTCTTCTTCGTGACCGTCCCCGAACCCGAACGGCAAACCATTCCCGATGAAAAACCCTCGATGTGGCGCGAGATGAAAGCCGGGTTCCAATATGTAGTTGCCTGGCGCGGTCTGCTCTACATTGCCGGGTTTGCGACGATTTTGAATTTTATCCTCTCCCCAGCGGTATCCCTGCTCCCGTTGCTTATCAAAGATCATTTTGGCGGCGGCGCACTCGAATTGGGTTGGGTGAACTCCGCCTTTGGGATCGGCGTAGTCCTCGGCGGGCTGCTGCTAGGCGCCTGGGGCGGTTTCAAACGGCGGGTCGCAACCGCGCTGGTGGGTATTGCCGGAATCGGTATCGGCTCCCTGCTCATCGGTCTGGCCCCAGCGAAGGTACTCATTCTAGCTTTGGTTGCTAATCTGATCATTGGTATCGCGCAACCGATTGCTAATGGCTCTTTAGGTGCAATTTTGCAAGCGGTGGTCGATCCAGCCATGCAGGGGCGAGTATTCTCGCTGGTCGGCAGTGTCGCGATGGCGATGATGCCCATCGGTTTGGCCTTCGCCGGACCGCTTTCTGATCGTTTTGGTATCCAAATCTGGTTCATCGTCGGCGGGATCGTCTTCCTGGTGCTGACCCTCCTGATGCTCGCCACTCCAGCGGTGATGAACGTGGAACAGGGTCGGCATGGTACCGCGGATAATGAATCCGAAGAAAAGGAAAATTAACCGCGAATTTCGCTAATCTGCACTAATAGAAAATTTATTCATGAGAATTCGCATGACACCTGCACTTTTCACCGCAGGTGCAAGTGTTAGCGTTTTGATAAAAAATTAAAAAACTACCCTGTAAAGGAGACAGTATGCGCAAACAAATTCAGCAAGAAATTGAGCGTCTCAAAGGGCAGGGCGCCACGTATGTGGACACCCGCTGGTATCCCTTTGAGGAGCAAAACTATCTGATGATGTGGAACGGCAATCTCAAAACCACCACATCAACTCGTGAGAGCGGGGTCGGCATCCGGGTGCTCTATAAAGGAGCTTGGGGCTTTTCGGCCTCGTCCGATTTGAGCGATCTCGGGGCTCTGTATGACAAAGCCTTCGATAATGCTCGCGTGGCGGCCGAACGGGTCACCTTCCCCGTGCGCTTGGCTGAGAAAGATGCCATCGAAGCGACCTTCGAAAGCCCTTGTGAGATCAACCCTTTTGACGTTTCGCTGGCCGACAAAGTCGCGTTCCTGAAAGCGATGGATGAGCGGCTCAACCATGAAGGTGTTGAGCAACGGGCCTGCGACCTGAACTTCATGCGTAAACAGATCGTTTTCATGGACTCAGAAGGTTCCGAGATAGAAAAATTGATCACCGAAGTTTTCTCAGGCCTGCGTGTCTCTGGGCGGGACAGTGAGGGCGGTTCCCACGAACGGAAGTTTAACCTCGGCCGCCAGGGTGACACCCGCGGCTGGGAGTCCATCGATATGGATAACTTCGCCGAGAACGCCGACCGGATCGTTAGAGAGATGAATCAAATTCGAGCCGCGGATGTTTGTCCCAAGGATACCCGCGACGTCATCTTGTTGCCCGGCATCCTGTTCCTCCAAACCCATGAGACCATCGGGCATCCCCTGGAACTCGACCGGATTTTGGGTTATGAATTGGCCTATGCGGGCGGCTCCTTCGTCACCCTCGACGACTTCGGCAGCCTGCGCTATGGTTCCGAAAAACTAACAGCCCGCGCGGATGCGACGCTGACCAACTCTCCCGGCAGCTTCGGCTATGATGATGACGGGATTCCCGCCCAAAATACGGTATTGATCGACAAAGGCACCCTGGTGGGCGCGATTACCGGGCGGCAAATGGTCGAAGAGGCCAACGCCAAAGCCCGCAAACGGATCTTCGAGGAAAGTGGTGGCACCAATCGGGCGACCTCTTTCTACCGGGTCCCCATTGAGCGGATGACCAACATCAATATCGATCCTGGTACCGATGGTACCCTGGACGACATTGTCAAAAACACTGAAAAGGGCATCCTCCTGGACGGCGAAAAATCCTGGTCAATCGGCTCCAACCGCGAGCAGTTCCACTTTGCGACCGAAATTGGCTGGCTGGTTGAAGATGGCGAAATCAAAGACGTGGTCAAAAACGCCACCTACAAGGGCGACACCGTCAAATTCTGGAACTCGCTTTCCCTGGTGGGCGATGAATCCACCTGGGAAGCCCAATTTGTCGACAACTGTGGCAAAGGCCAACCCAACCAGATTATGCAGTTGGGTCACGGCGTGCCGGTCTGCCGTTTCGATGACGTCACCATAGGAGAATAGCCGTGAAAAATAATATACTGACCACTTTACGGGAACTACGAGCCCATGCCGTCGCGCAGGGCTACGAGATGGTCATCTACTACCACGAAGAAGACAGCTACTTGATGCGCTTCGCCAACTCGGCCATCTCCTTGAACACCAACGAACATCTCATCCGGGTCGAGGCCATTGCCTACGACGGCCGCAAGCGCGCCAGCTACGAGATGATCACCAATCTGGACGAGATCGACGCGATCAAAGCCGGGATGGATACCGCCGCCGAAATGGTGGGCCACGCCATGCCGCTGAACTACGATCCCACCGTCCCTGAGTTTAAAGCCGATTTCATCGATGACCGCGGGTACGACGTCGCGCTGGCCAAACTTAGCAACGAGGACCGTCTGGCCTATTTCAACACCGTCGCCGGTGATCTGGAAACCGAGGACATCAAACTCTCGGGCATCTTCGCCAGCGGGATGAACACTCTGGCCCAGATCAACACCAAATCGGAATATTTGCAGTATTTCCAAACATCCGATGCCCAGGTAACCACCGTACTCTCCCATGAAAAACTTAAATGGGAAGTGATCGCGGAACAATCGGCCCAGCAGAAATCTGAGTTGGATCCTGAAACCTTGAATTCCGATCTGGCTTTCCTGGTAGAGCGCTACCAAACCGAAGAACCAGAGCAGCTCCCTCTGGGCAACTACGACATTGTCTTCGGTCCCGCGGCCACTGCCGAAATGGTCCGCTTCATGAACTGGATTGGGTTCAACGGCGGCCTGATGAAGCGCGGGTTCTCCTTCATGAGTGACGAAAAAGTCGGCGAGCAGGTTTTCTCAGAGAAATTCTCGCTGACCGACAATCCCACCCACCTGGAAACCTTCCCCTTCAAACAAGATCTAACCGGCATCGACCGAAAACCTTACCCTTTATTTGACACCGGCGTTTTCAAGGGATTTATCTGGTCTCAGGATGAAGCTGATGAATTCGGCGAAGAGCCGACTGGCCACACCGTGATGCACAGCAGTTTGGTATTGGATGCTGGCGAATACGAAGTCAACTCGCTCAAAGAGTTGGTGGCGCAGCCACGAGACAAAGACATCCTCTACATCCCCTACCTGCATTACATGAACATCGTCAACCCATCCCAGGCGTTAGTGACGGGAACCTCCCGCTTTGGGGCTTTATTGCTCAAAGCTGACGGCTCCGTTGTGGTTCCCTTCAACGTCCGCCTGACTCGCAGCCTGCTGGAAGTCTTCGGCGAGAAGGTGGCCTGGCTCTCGAAGAAGCGGGTGGCATATAACACCTCCAACAGCTATGAGGCCCGCAATCCAACCGCGGTCGTCGTACCCCAGTTCATTCGGGTAAACGATTTAGAAATTTCGCACTCGAACGATTCATATTGATTCTTTTGGGGTATTGAATCCAACGGCCTGGAAGGTTTTAAGCTCTCGATGAGAGCCACCTTCCAGGCCGAATATTTTAACCACAATCCGGACGGAAAGATTCAATTTTCCATCGATTCATCTTCAAATCAAAAAGCTCAGCGATTGGTATTAATTGTGATCAGATCAAAACATGGCCCGAAACGAGATACAATTGAAACCTGAAGTAGGTATTAAACGAGATAATATTTTTAGAGGTAGCCATTCGCCATGTCCATCATAAGGCAATCACAAACGATCCAAAATCGAATCAAGAATCCGACGGATTCTTATGAAAACTTTCCGGACTCAGCGGTGGAGCAATCCATCCCGGCTGGTTTCGAGCGCAAAGCCGAAAAATTTTCAAACCGGGTTGCAATCAAATCACAAACCACCAGTCTGACATATACAGAACTAATTCAAGAATCCAATCGCATAGCGCAGTTAATTTACAACCAAATGGAGCCTGGTAATGATCCGGTCATGGTTTTATTGGATCATGATCATCAGATCATCGTTACGATCCTAGGAGTTCTAAAGGCTGGGAAATTTTTTATCATTCTAGATCCAAACGCACCCATAAAAAACCTAAAAGATATCTGCAGCGATTCACAAGCCAGTTTGTTGCTAACCAATTCCCAAAATGTATCACTGGCTAAAGAATTGGAATTATTTCAGCTGACATTTCTCAATATCGATCAGATCCCTGCTGATATGGCTCGTTGTGATTTGGAATTAGAAATATCGCCGAATTCAATCGCGGCCCTGTATTACACTTCCGGATCAACTGGAATTCCGAAAGGGTCAATCCAAACCCATCGGACTCTATTACATTTCGCTCAAGATGAAATTAACGGTTATAAAATGGGCCGAGATGATCGTCAGGCACTGCTGACCGGCTGCCACTATTCCTGGTCCATCTCAATCATTTTGGGCACAATTTTAAGCGGGGGGACCCTCAATATCTATGATATTTCTACTGCCGGGTTGGCTGGATTAACAGCCTGGTTATCGCAGGAGCGCATCACGATATTGCAGATCATTCCAAGTTTGTTACAGCAATTAGTTGGGGAAAATATTCAATCCGACGAGCAATTATTTCCATATGTGCGGATATTGACCGTCGGTGGAGAAACGACCCTGCATTCCCATCTGGAAATATGGCGTAGATATTTCCCTCCCGATTGTATTTTTGTCCACGCCTTTGGATCATCGGAAGCGGGATTATTGTCCTGGTGTTTTATTGATAAAGCCATGACAATAAATACCGATATCATCCCCCTTGGGCATTTGACGCCAGATAAAGAAATCGTTTTACTAGCTGAAAATCGAGATGAAGTTCCCCTGGGGACCGTGGGAGAAATTGTGGTGAAAAGCCGGTTTCTCATTCCCGGATATTGGCGCAAACCGAATATCACCAGCCAGAAATTTATCACGGACCAGAAAGATCAAGGCGAACGAATTTATCTATCCGGCGATCTGGGCCGTCTGAGGACGGATGGCGGATTGGAATATTTGGGTCGTAAGGATTTCCAAGTCAAAATTCGCGGCCAAGTCGTTCATCCCGATATTCCAGCAGCGACCCTGCAAAACCTAGAGAATATTAAGCAAGCAATTGTAATTGCCTCCGGCGAACCACCTGACAATTTTTCTTTGATTGCATATCTAATCGCCGCACCTGATTCAAGACCTACAATTAGTGATTTGCGTAGGAAAATCGGAAAAAAGCTGCCCGACTACATGCTGCCAACCAAATTCGTCTTCCTGGATCAATTTCCAATAACCCCTACTGGGAAGATTGATCGTAAGGCGTTACCTGCTCCTGAAAAAATACGGCCTGTTTTAGATTCACCTTATGTCCAGCCAGGGTCAGCAATTCCCGGAAGTTAGGGGGAGAAAAGGTTGACAAGGGTTTTCGTAA
>CAYVQU010000233.1:0-7207 GCA_964453155.1 uncultured Anaerolineales bacterium
AACTTTTGCTGTTTTGAGGAGGGTCTAGCACCCTTTTTGCAGTAGAGTCATATTCCTCTCCAATAATAATGAATAGGGAGCGGGGGTCCGGGGGAGTATCATCTCTGTCCCTTGCCCCTTATCCCCAATCCTTTCTTAATTTGGCCCCGCCGCATTCAGGCGGTCCATCTGTTCAGCTGTCAGAGTAAGTTCTAATGCCGCGATATTCTGGTCCATTTGCTCTTTCGTGCTGGCTGCGATGAGCGGCAACACTGCGGGATCCCCTTGGAGCATCCAGGCCAGGATGACCTGATTTGGGGAGACGCCCATTTCGGCCGCGACCGCGGTGAGGGTTGCCACCCGGTTATTGGTATCGGAACCCAGATATTGATCGCCAAATTCGCGGTCATCACGGGTGTAGGCCCCACTTAGCAATGCTGAATATGCTAGCAAAGTGACTTTGCGATTGCGGCAGTAGTCTAGCAAATCGTCATTGACCGCGACTTGGGGGGTGAATTCAGTCCCAGGTTTCTTGCGGATGTAGGAATGCCGCTGCTGGACGCATTGGTAAGTTGGCCATTTGTGAAGATGACTTTTCCACCAGGCTTCTTCCAAGCGCCAGGCCAAGGTGTTGCTGGCCCCGATATAGCGGATTTTTCCAGCCTGGTGCAGGCGCTGATAGGCTTCCAGCGTTTCCTCCAGGGGAGTATCACGGTCATCGTTGTGGGAGTAGTACAGGTCGATGGTTTCAACGCCCAGGCGTTTCAGGCTTTTATTGCACTCCTGCTCGATGATATCCGCCCGTAAGGAAATGGGGACATCCTGATAGCCAAATCCGACCTTGGAAGCAATGAACACCTCTTCGCGATTATTGCGTTCTTTAAGCCAGGTGCCCAACATCG
The DNA here is from genome assembly GCA_964453155.1 of uncultured Anaerolineales bacterium. Taxonomy (GTDB): domain Bacteria; phylum Chloroflexota; class Anaerolineae; order Anaerolineales; family UBA11858; genus CAYVQU01. Next base: position 882 of record CAYVQU010000233.1, read on the forward strand.
TTTCGCTCTCGCCACCCTGGAACCCCTCCACCCACCAGGCATAGATATTGGCGGTGTCGATGAAGTTGCCGCCGGCCGCCATAAACTGGTCGAGCAGCGCAAAAGATTCGGGTTTATTTTGCCGGGTCCCAAAATACATCGCGCCTAAGCATAATGTGCTGACCATTTCTCCGGTATTTCCTAATTCAACTTTCTGCATGTCATACTCCTACTCGTTAGCTAACTGCAGAGTGCGCTGAGAACGCGGAGCCAAAATTGTTTTCTTTGCGAACCCTGCGCGCTTTGCGGTTTGTTTTCGAATTTTATAGTCATTCATTGATTTATTTGCAAATCAAAACCGGCACTTTAGATTGTGTCAAAATTTCATCCACCAGACTACCGGAAAACATTTTCTTCAAACCGCCCGCGCTATATCCGCCCGCGATGATCAAGTCGCAATCCTCTTCGACTACAAACAAAGTGACTGCGGTCGCCGGGGGTCCGGAGGCCTTGATGATATCTACCGGAACATGGTAGCGATCCAGAAATGCATAGGCCTCGAACAAAATATCTGGCGAAATCTGTTTTTGGCCGGTGACTGTCAGCATGGTGAGCTCTAATTCCCAGAACCGGGCCAGGTAGGCGGCCAGGTACAGCGCCTCTTCGGCTTTGGGGCTGCCGTCATAGGCCAGAAGACATTTTTTATAGGTGTGATCTGCCCCAAGCGGCACGCCCATTATCGGCGTCGCACAATTTTGGATCAGGTTGGATAACTGATTTACTGGAAAAGTACGACCACCAATTGGAACCAGCACCAAATCGGCAAATCTAGCCCGGCGGATGACCTGTGGGATGGGATTTTTATCAAACGCAAACGCTAAATTGCCCGCAACACCAGCCGCTTTACATGCCAGATCAAAGTCTTTGGTAAACTGTTTCAGTTTTAAATCCTGATCTGGCAAATTAGGGGGTAGACAGCAGAGCCCAAAAATCTGCGATCCCTCCATATTGGCCACATACGCAGCCACCGTTAACATATCCTTTTGCTCGACATGCCCCGAAAAGACCACCAAAACGTCAGCAAACATCCGACCCTGACGAGCGGCTAACTGTTCTTCTCGCCATTTTCCGGTGGGTTGTCCGTAGACCCAGTGCTGAAAAGTCGTTCGCAGTTTTGTGCTCAGTTTCTTGGAACCGGCACTAAACTGAGCGACCAGGACTCCCGCAGTTGAGTCTGGAGTGATATCCCACCCCAACTCTTGGGCCAATTCTTCTTTGTACTGGACGATCCAGACAAACAAATCGGTTTCAGTCCGCTCGGGGAAATTTTGTAGCAACTTGCGGGTTCGGATGACTTCAACAATCGGCAAGTAAATGCGATTATGCCAATACCAGACCGCATCTTCAAAGGGTAGGGTTTTTTTCTGAGCCAGTTCGAGCCGAAAGTGGAGCGCTTCGATCTGTTGCAAGATGAAGGGGTACCGCCCAGGTGAAGTTGTGCTCAGGTCGGTATCGGGGAAAAAGCGGTCAAACTGGGTACGCTCCAGAAATTCAACGTATTCCGATTTGATGATTAAGTCATCTGCCTGGGTATCGGATGTCAGTGGGATGCGCGTCTGGACAGATTTTACGTAGGCCTGAATATGCGACTGCCCCGATTGCTGGGCAATCGAGACCCGGTGGTTGCCATCTTGAACAAAATAAGCTTCCCCAATTTGATAAACCTCGATGGGTTGTAAACCCGTCAGGGTCGCGGTCGCGGCTTTGACCCTGGCCCAACGTTCGGATGCCACTCTCTTTTTGGGAAGGAAGTTACGGGTAAAGTCGGTATATCGGTTGACGCTCCCAATGATGGCTTTTACCGGGATATCGGTGAGCGTGCGTTCAGCTTTTTCAATGCCGCGCAATTGCTTACGGACATCATCATACGACAACAACACTTCCGACCGACCGCGTAATCGGTCCCCGATCGTCTGAAAAGCGGCCCGGCGACGAGCTTCTTGGAAATCTTCCAAGGCAGAATGGAATTCAACTTTGGAGGCCATTTCGGTGGTTCCTATCAAGCGATGATTTCAACGGTATATTACTCCATATTTGAGCTTCGATGTAGCGGTCCGGGCCAAGTTTTCCATCCGGATTCCATTCTTGGGGCAGACCAAATTCTTGGATCAGGGCTGGGATTTCATCCAAGGTGTACACCTGTTTTCGATACGGTTTGCCATCCTGATAGCGCATTGCTGGAAAAGTGTCACCATAAGTGAAGCTCACAATTTCTGAGGGAAAGTATGCCAGTGGAATTTGTAATTCCGCTCCTCCATCATACCAAGTTTTGGCCCACTCACAAGTTCCTAATATCATGTAATGGGGCTGATCGCGTTCCGGTTGGCCACCATTTTGGATGAACAGAACCCGCATTTTCGCCTCTAATTCACGTCTGATTTTGAGATAATCTCTGGTTCTGCGGCTGGCGAAAGTGTTTTGGGTTTGGCGAATTTGCTCCAAAACTTTCTCAGCCTCCTCAGGTGGTAAATCTGATAAGTTGACGAAAGGCCCAATCTCGGCGGCATAGTAGTGGGTGAGGAAGTTGGGAATAGCCATTATCAATAAGACCTTCAAGGTTTTTCAAACCTTGAAGGTCTCTTTTTACGAAAACGAATCGAATAACGAGTAGATTTTCAGATTGTCTCTGACTTGCTCTAGCGTCCATCCTTCAGGGAGCACGCCAGTAACAGTCGCAGTCCGTCCCGCGGGGATGTCAAAGTAATTGTCGCTGAATACAGTTTCAGGTGCGCCGATTACCTTCAGTTCCACGAAACGGGCGAGGGTATTAGCCTTTAGCTCAATTTCTACGAAAGCGCCTGTATTGCGCATAGCCACTTCTGGGCTGAGCTTTTCCAAACTCAGATGCTTGTTGGGGACAAAAGTGCCGATTGCAGTCGAGACGTATTCGTCGCCTTGCCTTAATTCGCACACGAAAACCAGATCGCGTTCATTTTCTGGGGTGATTTTATCCCCAAAGTCGAAGGAGTTGATATGGGTATCTGCTAGTGGTTTGGCTGCCACCTCCAGGGAGCCGGAATCAACCGCCTCGCCCGACAGGGTTTCCAGCGTCCATTTGAGCTTGCCGCCCCATTCAGTAACCAAATCACTGGTCACGTGAACATCCATTACCGGCGCTTTATCCTCAATTGACAGGAGAACGGGTGCGAAAAAGCGTTTGGCCGCGTAGTGCAGGGCTTTCCAGCGACCGAAATAGTCGATCGAAGCCCAGGAGGCCACCGGCCAGCAGTCGTTGAGTTGCCAGTAAAGCGTCCCCGCGACCCGGTGCATGTTACGCCGCCAATGTTCGACCCCGTAGCGGATGCCCTCGGCTTGCAAGATCAGGCTGAGGTAAATCCAGGCGGTGAAATCCTTGGGCATCCGGAAGGTGTCGGTCATCTGGGCGATGATCAGGCCGTTGCCGTGATTGCCGCGCTGGTGGTGCTCCATGATGTAGGATGTCAGGTTACGGTCTTCGGGCGCGGCGTAATATTCGATAGTCTCCATCGTTGGGAAAGCCTGGAAACCGAACTCACTCATGAAACGGGGATAGGTTTCTCGATAAGCGGTGAACGGCTTGCGTCCGTGCCAAACATCCCAATAATGGGCATCGCCGCGTTCCTGGCTGTTGATGTCATGAAAGGGGGTATCTGAAGATGGTGAACTTGGCCAGTAGGGCGTGTCGGGATCGAATTCGGTAATCCACCGCGGTAAAGTGCGATGGAAAAATTGATCATAGGCCACTTGGAGTGTTTCCCAATCGGGGAGCACATCGCGCGGTCCCATTGATTCCACCAGCGGCCGGATTTCGGGGAATTGCTCAACCATACTCGGGATCATATCTTCGAGGGGGTGTTTGGCCCAGCCCCAACTTTCCCAGCCCCATTCCATCTCGTTGTTGCCGCACCATAAGGCCAGCGAGGCCCGATGCCGCAGCCGTTTGATGTTCTCCTCGGCCTCGATGCGCACGTTTTCGTGGAAATCGGCCTCATCTAGGGGATAAATGCTGCACGAGAAGGCAAAATCTTGCCAGACAAGAATGCCGTATTGATCACACAAGTCGTAGAACCGCTCTTCCTCATAAAAACCGCCGCCCCAGACCCGAAGCATATTTTGATGGGATGCCGCCGCGTCTGCGATCAATTTTTCTAAGCGTTCATCTAAAAACCGAGTGATGAACGAATCGGCCGGAATCCAGTTGGCCCCTTTAGCAAAAATCGGCACACCATTGATCACAAATTGGAAGGATTTGCCAAACTCGTCATCTTCTTGCCGGAGTTCGATTGTCCGTAGCCCAATTTTGTAATGCTTTGTGTCGAGTAGTTGGTTCGTTTGGTGGTTAGTTAGTTGGATTTCAACAGCGTAGAGGCTTTGTTGACCATATCCATTAGGCCACCACAGTTTGGGATCATCTATCTGGATTTTGAGATTGGATGTCCCATTTACAATTTTCGCCTCCTTGGAGAGTTCCTCGCCATTCGGCGTAGTGATAATCATTTCAACCCCTAACCCTTCACCCATAACCCCCTCAACCCTCACCTCACAACTCACAACCACCCGCTCACCTTGGTGATCCTGCTGAAGATGAACTTCCTCAATTCTCGCCGAGAACCCCTCCACCCGAATATCCTGCCAAACCCCAATCGGCGGCAACATCGGACCCCAGTCCCAGCCAAATTGACAGGGAGCCTTGCGGACATGGGGCGCGCCCTCGATGGCCTGGGTGACACCTTTCATCTCGCGCTGTTTTTGAGCCGTAATGGCCGCCGCCGCTGGGCCAGAGAAGAAAATCTCCAGGGTATTTTCACCGTCGACGAGGATTTCCTTTACATCCCACCGCCACTGCCGGAATTGATTATTGACATTGCCTAGGATCATTCCGTTGAGCGAAACTTTGGCTAAAGTATCAATACCGTCGGCGACCAAAAAGACCTGTGTTTCAGTCAAAACATCGGCGTCGGGTGTGAAGGTGTAGGTGTATTCCCAATCTTGCTCGGCGATCCACATCACTTTCTTCTCGTTGTCGCCAATGAAGGGGTCTGGGATCATGCCCAGATCTAATAAATCAGTGTGGACCCCGCCGGGCACGGTCGCCGGGAGCCATTCCTCGGTGCCAGCCTGTCGAAATTGCCATTTTCCAGTTAGAGATTGAAATTTCATTAAATTTTCTCCAACCACAAAGGGCACAAAATTGCACGAAGAATAAAACTTAGGGTACCTTCGTACCCTTTGTGGTGAAAACCTAAAGTGAGTTATTTTTTGTGAAGTCGATCAGTTCGTCGACCTGACAGAAGGCCAGGGCAACGACGGTGTCGGCCGCGCCGTAATAGATGGCGATCCGGCCGGTATCGGCGTCAGTCAGGGCTGCACAGGGGAAGGCCACATTGGGGACGTCGCCGACCTGTTCGTACAACTCGGTGGGGTGCAGCAAGTAGGGTTCGGTGCGGTAGAGCACTTTCCAGGGTTCGTCGATATCGAGGAGCGCGGCCCCCATTGAGTAGACGAAACCATTGCAGGAAGTCAGTACCCCGTGGTAGATCATTAACCACCCCTCGGTAGTTTCGATCGGTATTGGACCGGCTCCAATCTTGGTGCTCTGCCAGCCGCCTTTGGTGGTCATCACCAGGCGGTGTTTACCCCAATGGACCATATCAGGGCTGTGACTCAAGTAAATGTCGCCGAAGGGCGTGTGCCCGGTGTCGGAGGGGCGGCTGAGCATGACAAAATCGCCATTGATCTTGCGGGGGAACATCACGCCGTTGCGGTTGAAGGGCAGGTACGAATTTTCGATCTGGTAATAGGCCTCAAAGTCGTAAGTATAAGCCACGCCGATGGTGGGCCAGCCGGCGAAACCGTTGCACCAGGTCACCCAATAGCGGTCTTCGATCCAGCAGACGCGGGGATCGTAGCCGTAAAGCCAGGGCTGGGGTTCGTGCCCTGGAGCCGCTTCGAATTGGATGCGCTCGTTCGTGATTTCCCAGTTGATCGCATCTTTACTGCGACCTGAGTGAAGCTGCATCGAGCGGCGTTTATCGTCACAGCGGAACACACCGCGGAATTCACCATCAAACGGGATCACGGCCGAGTTAAAAATGCTGTTCGACGAGGGAATCAAATCCCGTGGAATGACCGGGTTTCCCGAATAACGCCAGACAACGTCGCCATAACCCTCCGGTTTATCTTCCCACGGGATGTTGGGTAATGCTTCTCCAATGATTGTATTAGACATAAAACCTCCAATGTTTTTACTCACGTTTCTCTACCCTACATCTAGGATGCAAATGATCAGTCATGGTGTAGACTCTTGT
>CAYVQU010000234.1:0-7136 GCA_964453155.1 uncultured Anaerolineales bacterium
CAAGAGTCTACACCATGACTGATCATTTGCATCCTAGATGTAGGGTAGAGAAATTTCGGATATAACGCGGGTTGGCTGGATCGGGTTCGAGTTTGCGGCGTAACCGCATAATATTCACCCGCAGTAACTCCCTATCGCCCTCTCCTGGTCCCCAAACCGCGTCTAAAATTTCTTCATGGGAGATGGGTTGATTAGGTTGCTGAGTTAATGTCAATAACACACAATATTCAGTGGCAGATAGCTTGATTGTTCGCGTGCCAATTGTTACGACTGGATATTGCAAATCAATTCTAAAATTGATGGACTTGAATTCCAGAGATGTTTTATTTTTGCTCATCGCGTAACCTTTTTATTTTGGTTTTTCATCAAGTTGGGTTTTCATAAATGAGTTTTTTGCTGTTCCAATTCAGTTTTCAATTTCTGATACTCCAGTTTGCTTTGCTCTAATAAACCGCCGATTGTGGTCAAATCATTGGTGGCCCCAGCTTGTTCGAGAACCAGGAATTGGTTAGAAAATTCGACCGCACCAACGGTGGCACATCCGGTTTTTAGGGTATGAGCCGCTCGCCGAAAAGTGGGATAATCGGCAATCGCTATGCTGGTATCCAGCAGTTGAAAATTATTGGGGGCATCTGCCAAAAATGTGTCGATAATTTCAACAATAAATTCAGTACCTTCATCCCCCAGAAATTCCAGGTATTGACTCAAAGCATGGGGGTTATCAATCATACTCATTTGAAGCTCCTATCTGACTGGTAACTTTCATTCCGAAAATAAATTATTACTGATCCATCAACCTCTTTTGGATGGTGTCGAATTCCGCCTCAATCTCCATAAAGACGGGGATGATATCGGGATCGAATTGGGTACCGCTGTTTTCATTTAGAATTCGAATACTTTTCGCATGAGAAAAGGCAGGCTTATACGGACGTTCGGTTCGTAAGGCATCGTAAACATCGGCTACAGCCATGATGCGAGCGGAGAGGGGAATATCTTCTCCCCTGAGTTGCTCGGGATAACCAGTTCCATCCCACCGCTCATGATGTGAGCAGGCGATCGCAATCCCCATATTGATGAAATCGTTATTTGGATATTGGTCACGGGCCTGGATTAAGGTCTTAGCACCGAGTATGGTATGAGTTTTGATGATTTCAAACTCAGCCGTTGTTAGAATTCCCGGTTTGAGCAAAATACTGTCAGGCACGCCAACTTTTCCAATATCATGTAAGGGTGTGGCGTGAAACAGGTTTTCGATAAAGCTAGCGGTGATCGTTGGTTGGTATTTGGGATGCTTTTGCATCTGAGTGGCCAGGGTCTTACAGTAAACCTGGACGCGTTCCGTGTGCTTTCCGGTATCGTCGTCGCGCGATTCGGCCAGTTTAGCGAGTGCAAAAATCGTTGACATTTGGGAGGCGTAAATCTCTTGCGGTTTTTCAGCCACAATTTGTTCTAGGTTGACCTGTAACTGTCGTAATTTTAGGTGTGTTTTTACTCGAGCATGAACCTCATCAAATTGGAAAGGTTTGGTGATGTAATCGACCCCGCCAACGGCAAAGGCTTTGACTTTATCCAGGGTATCTTCCAGGGCGCTGATAAAAATTACGGGGATATCTCTCAGGCGATCATCATCTTTTAGTTGTTGACAAACTTCATAGCCATTCAACCCAGGCATATTGATATCCAGTAAGACGAGATCGGGGTGATCGTGTTGGGCGGCTTGCAGGGCTAACTTGCCACTGGGGACTGGCCTGACTTGATAACCCTGGTTTTGTAGTAAATCACTGAGCAATCTCAAATTGGCCCAGGTGTCATCGACGACCAAAATACTTGCTGGTTTATTATCGAAATTCCGTGGGTTCATTTTTCAGTCATTATTGGTTTAAAATTTGACCTTTTTGATCGGCGTGTTCCGTCAGCTCACCGCATTCAAACGATAAATATCCTGGTAGATGAATTCAATGCCCAAATGTAAAGTTAAGGCCTCGTAAATTGCTTGGGGAGCGATTGGTTTCCGAATAAAATCATTACAGCCAAATGCCATCAGGTACTGATTCGTACGGTCCAATGTGCTCGCGGTTACTCCCAAAATTATCACTTTTTGTCCTTCTGGTCCTAGTGAACGGATCAGGCGGGTGGTTTCACAACCATCCATTTTTGGCATTCGCAAATCCATCCATATCAAATCGGGTTGCCAGGATTTAAATAAATCTATTGCTTGGGGGCCATTATCTACTTCTCTGAGTTGGAATCCTAGCGGCTTGAGATTGTTCATCAACCTTGCGCGTTTATCGGCTTTGTCATCCACAATTAACAATCGATATTTTTGGGGGTTGGTAGTCAACCCGATAACTCGTTTATAGGTATTATGGGTCTTCTTCGGTTCAAATTCTTCAAGCGACAAAGGGATATGAAAACGAAATGTAGAACCCCAACCCCAATGGCTAAATACTGAAATCTCGCCCCCTAGTTTATGGACCAAATGTTTACATATCGCCAAACCCAGCCCATTCCCCTCGCCTAGCTGCGGGCCGCTTTCTGACTGTATGAATGGCTTGAAAATTCGATCGGTATCTTCGGGAATAATTCCTATTCCGGTGTCTTCGACATCAAATTGCAACAGCTCACCATCCTGGATTGATAGGCGTAATGCAATCTCACCAATTTTCGTGAATTGAACGGCATTATCTAATAAATTCGATAACACCTGTTGCAACTTTTCTTGATCCGTATGAATAATAGGGGGGACATCCTGAGCGCAGTGCAGTTGTAAGGATAGGCCTTTAGCACTCGCACGTGATTGATATTTAGAAGTGATCTCATCAAGAAAAGCAATTAGGTCAAATCGGGAGGGAATCAAATCGGTACACATGACTAAATTACCTGCGATGATTTTTCTAGCGTTGAGAGTTGGACGATGATCTCCACCATTTCTGGGGTGTCATTAGCCTTGTCAAAAAAATAGGTTGCCCCCGCCCCTAGATAGGCTTTGCGGAACTGGGGATAAGGATATGAAGTATAGATTATTGAAATGGGTATATTTTCTCTGGAGATGAGCTCATTTAATATGGTCATCCCATTACCATCGGGCATTCGAATATCCAAGATAACAACATCTGGTTCTAAGTTTTCTAACAAGCTCAAAGCCTCTTGGACATTGCTAGCACAACCGATCAGGTTGACATTATCTAAGTCGGTGATAATTTCTCCGATTCGGGTGCGAATGATTTCGGAATCATCGGCAATAAATACATTCATAAACTAGGTCTCTTCGATAGAAATTGATTGGGGCTAAAGAAATATGAATTTACACTTATAGTTTACAGATTCCCCCCTTATTTCACTATCGGAAAATGACTACATCACCTTGTCAGTGAATGCCTACTTTGTTTGTAGGAATTTTCCTACAAATGTTGTCCCCCATTAAGCGCCTAAATATATTTAAGCAAAGTTTTGGTTTTTGCGAGGTGGCACTTAAGTTTCAAGCGGACAGATTTTTTCACTGAGAGACACGGATCATCCCTCAGCATACTTTTCTTTTATTTCCAGGATATCTGGCAATACCCCACAGAAATTATCTACCAGTTGCGGATCAAAATGCTGGCCGCGTTCGCTTCCGATCAAATCGCAGGCTTTCTCCACCGTCCAGGCCTTTTTGTACGGACGTTCGCTGGTCAGAGCATCGAAAACATCCGCGATGGCAACGATGCGGCCTTCAATGGGGATGTCCGCCCCGCTCAATCCGTTGGGGTAGCCCGTTCCATTCCATTTCTCATGGTGAGTCAGGCAAATTTTGGCCGCCAACTGCAATAATTCAGAATCATGATCACCGATGATTTGAGCACCAATCGCCGCGTGGGTCATCATAATTTCCCATTCATCGGAGTCCAATTTTCCAGGTTTGAGGAGAATATGATCGGGAATCCCAATCTTGCCGATGTCATGCATGGGGGCAGCATTATAGAGAATATCGACATGCGGCTCACTTAAACCTGCGGCTTCGGCAATCAGACGAACATAATGACTCATCCGAATGATGTGCAAGCCGGTTTCATTATCCTTATATTCGGCGGCGCGACCCAAACGCCGGATAATCTCTAAACGGGTCTCATGAAGCTCGGATGTTCGGAGTTGCACCTGATGCTCTAACTCGCGATTCTGGTCATAAAGCGCCAAATGGGTACGGACCCGCGCTTTGACAACTGGCGGACTAACCGGCTTGGTAATATAGTCTACGGCACCTACTTTTAAACCTTTGGTTTCATCTTCAACTTCACCTTTGGCCGTCACGAAAATTACAGGGATATTGCGGGTGGCATAATCAGCCTTGAGTTGACGACAGACTTCGTAACCATCCATCCCAGGCATCATGATATCGAGCAAGATGATATCCGGGGGTGAATCACCCCTCACGATTTTTAAGGCGCGCTCACCATTGAGCGCGACCTTGACTTGATATTGATCCTTAAGAATACTGTTCAGGACATCAATGTTTTCTGGCAGATCATCAACGATTAAAATGGTTTGTTTAGTGTGAGTCTTATTCATTGTTTTTGGTCTCCAATCCGATCCCCATGTCATTCATGAGTTGGGTCAGTTTTTCATGGGCCTTATCAAATTCATACAGCTTGATCAGGCGTTCTAATTGTTTGAGTGGTGGTTTCAGAACAGGTGAAGGGATTTTCTCCATCAGGTTTTCAAGGATTTCAATTGCGGAGGCATTACTTGCTTTCAGTTGATTGGATAGATCTTGGAAAAGTGGTGATAACTCATCGATGTTGAGATCGGAATCTCCAGCTTGGATTTGAAACTCTGCAGCAGCCTCCAGGCCATGATCCACCTCCGGGGCAACGAGAGGCACTCGCTGATCTTGGGGAGGCCGCGCGAACGACAGACTAAAAGAAAAAACACTGCCTTCGCCGAGTTGGCTCCGCACCGCGATGTCTCCACCCATCTTGGCCACAATTTGCTTGCTGAGGATCAATCCCATTCCCAGGCCGCCGTATCTGCGGGTCGAAGAACCATCCAATTGAGTAAAAGGTTGGAATAACTCAAAAATGTGTTCCGCAGTCATACCTATCCCAGTGTCGCGAACACTGAAATTTAAGGTTACGGTTTCTTCACCCTCTTTAGAGATTTCTAACCGGACTTCGATCTCCCCTTCTTCGGTGAATTTGATGGCGTTTTCGGTGAGATGAGCCAGCACTTGTTGGATGCGGTCGGGATCGCCGATTAAATTTGAGGGTACATTTGGTGCGATGTCGAAAGTGGCAGCTAATCCTTTTTCGTCGGCTTTGGGGGCCCACTCGTCCGCGAGTGAATTGACCAAACCTTTAATATTGAATGGGATGGCGACAATTTCCAGTTCGCCGGCACGCAGGTTGCTGAAATCCAGGATCGTATCAATAATGGACTTGAGCTTGCTCGTGGCCAATTTCATTTTGTCCAATAACTCAGTTTGCTGCGGGGTTAATTCGGTATCTTCGGCGAGATAGGTCACGCCCATCAGTGAATTCAGTGGCGTCCGCAGTTCATGGCTGACATTTGATAGAAACTCACTCTTGGTCAGGCTGGCTTTTTCGGCCACCTCGCGCGCGGCTTGAATGGTACGCTCTGCTTCTTTCTCCAGGGTAATATCTCGCAGTACGCTGGTGAAATAGCGCTCTCCGTCGGCAAAGAATTCGCTGACGCCCTTATAGAGCGGGAACGGGCTACCATCTTTACGCTGGCCAGTTACCTCCCGTCCGATGCCAATCACTTTAGGGTTTTGGGTCTCAATAAAATTGGTGACATACGTCTCATGGTTGTTGTGATCTGGCTCTGGCATCAATATGCGGACATTTTCACCCAGAACTTCATCTGCAGAATAGCCAAAGGTTCTTTCTGCTGCCCGGTTGAAAGATGTGATCAGATTATTATTGTCAATGCTGATGATCGCATCGACTGTGTTTTCCAGGATCGAACGATTTTGTTGTTCGCTGCTTTGCAGCGCCTGATAAGCGATCCTTAGATCGCGATCGCGCCGACGCCGTACGTATAAAATACCTAAGGCCAGTATCATAGAGACAACCAGCGTGGTTGACATTAACAACAGCAAGCTCTTCCGCGTGCGGTAATAAGGGGCCAGGGCTTCTTCGGCGTTAATTTCGGTGGCGAGGCCCACGCCTAATTCTTGATTCCATAGCCAGGCGCCAAAAACTTCCACGCCCCGATAATCACGGTACCCTTCCACATTTACTTTTTGAACGCCTGTTAAAGCACTTTGCGCCATAGTCGTTAAAGGATATTCTTCCGCAGGCACAATAGGCAATTTGCCAAGGGTAAGATTGACACCCGGATCGGAAATGCGAATTTGATTGATGCTAAATTCTCCTTCGGCTAGCAGCCCGATGGCTATTAACTGGTCGGTAAAACGACTTTCGGTCATGAGGATGCCATCTTTGTCGAAAGCATAGGTTTCACCCGATTCTCCCAGACTACCCAACTGCGTGATCCGTGAGAAATCATTGCTGGGATCGATGCGAATGGTTAGCACGGCGATAATTTGTCCCTCGCTATTTCGAATGGGACTAGCAATAAACATGGTGGGTAATTTTCTTTCGGAAATCAATCCTGATTTACCAGGAAGAGGAACATCTGATTGAATGGGAGGGATGAGCAGGGTTTCTCCTTGGAAAACACGCGCCAGCAAATCGGGTCGCTGCTCGGATATCAGGTTGGTTGTGCCAATATTTGTGTCGCGCATAGAAGCCAGGCTGATATCGTCGGGGGCAATCACAAATATGCCCAGGTCGCCAGATTGATCCAGGATGGGTTGGAAATGGTCCCGTAGGTCAGCCTGAGCTGGATGAGCGGTCAAAAAACTCGCTTCCCGAGGTGAGTCCAAAAGTTTTTCAGTAGCCTCTATTACAATCTGCCGTTCTGCTTCGCGCTGAATATTGGCTTGCTGCTGAAATAGCCATAAATCCAGGGCTTCATCCGTCGTTTCCTGCACAATGACTAATGAATTTTTAATATCGACCTTGGCAAAATGCTCAGCCCGGTCAACGGCCCAAAAAGCCATACTTATTACGGCGATAATATATAGATTTCACTACCCTACATGTAGGATGAGTTTATCAGGTTGAAAGCGAAAAAAG
>CAYVQU010000235.1:0-7111 GCA_964453155.1 uncultured Anaerolineales bacterium
ATTCATGCTGTTAATGTACACCCTTCACCACCATAATCGGCGAAGGTATTGTTAGACTCCAGGGATTTTTGAAGTACACACCTATATTGGGGTAATTGGTGTAACCCCCTGGGGTCTGTTATCTGGGCTGTCACCTTTTTGGCGGCTAGTTATCAATAATCCGATAAACCTCGTATTGATCAATACTCCGGAAAACCCGCTCCAGGTTTTCACACGGAACCGCCACATGGTCATACGGCATCACCACATGAGTTACCCCTTCAGCGAAAAATTGATCGGCTAAAATGCAGCCATCGACTTTTTGGGGGGCGCGATAAAAATTCCCCGTTACCCGCACGCGGCGCATCCATTCAAGAACTTCCTTATCCAGGTAAGGGATAGATTTAAACTCGACGTACGCGGGTGCTGTGGTGATCAGGCGAAAATCTTGCATATCCAGGGGAATGAGATAATTGTCTTCGGGTGATTTATTTTCATAAATAAAAGCCATCATCGGCCGGTCGGCACTGGCAGCCCGGGTGCGGTATTCATACCGGGTTTTGGCCAACCCTAACCCGGCCAGGATAATTGTCAGGATTATGCTACTTGTCAGGATGATGTTCGCAGAGATTCGGGGGTGAAGCCAGCCCCAGAGTTTTTGAGTCAGGTGCCAGGTTAAAGTTCCCACTGCCAGCGGGACCACCCAGGTAGACAATCGCCAGGGGAATAACAGGGCCAGCACATCGCTATCTAAAATAATTTGAGCGCTGGTTCCGAGGACTATCACCACCAGCGGCCACACCAGAAAGTGGAACAGACGCGTGCGACGCGCGAGATAAAGCCCCCCCAATACCAGCACAGCTTTGAAGACCACCGAACCATCTAACCATTCCGCCGGGATGGCATGATGGGGAATCCGGAAATCAACCAAAATTTTCCGGGTGGCTTTCACTAGCCACCGCTTACTCCCGCCAAATGTGGACAGGCTGTGAATGAGAATGGGGAGTACGCCGATCAATGCCCCGCCCCCTAAGGCTACCGTCAACCGGAAGTTCTTTTTTTCGAAGAAAGTGATCCCCATATAAATGGCAGTCAGCGTGGCCGCACTGAGTAGATAAGTGGGGTGAATGGTGGGCGTAATCACCACCAGGAGGATGGCCCAAACATACCGCTGCCGTAAAAATTGATAGATGGAGAGTAACAGCAGTACTCCAAATGCACTGGGTTGTAATACGTTCCCTAACAGCCGTTGTCCGGCCACACCACCGTCAAATATAAACGCCCAACGAACCCCGATCAAGCGCACAGCCACAAAGCCAACTGCCGCGGAATGCAGCAAAATTAAGGTGCTAAAAAACAACCACCGTTTAGCAGGAGAGAGATCGTGGGGGAAAATGTGGGTCACAATCCCGGCCAGGCTGAAGATATAAATCCCGGCTAAAACCGTGTAATATCCATAAAAAATCGGCGGCCAGGCCACGATTTGGTAGGTAACGGCGACCAAGCGGCTAAAAATCGGCGTGGGATCGAGGGTGTTGGCCAGCCAATCTTGATCGAGATAGCCAACCCCAGCCTGGGCGAGCCCATGGAGGAAGTATTGGTTCTGATTCGAAGAATACAACGGCGATTGGGCATACGCCAGCGTAAATAATAGGGTAATCGCCACAACAAAAACCAGGTCCCGCAGAGAAACCTGGTTGAGAGTGGTAAGGATTTTTTCTTGAAAAGCTTTGATCATTTATTCTTCAACTTTAAGACATTCCCCACGGCGGATTTGGTAAGTATCAAAATCCCGGACGACGCGCGTTGCAGGAAAAATTGCCCGGGCTTCGGTTTTGACATCCCGTTCGCGGTATCGGCGGGAGACATGGGTGAGTAATAGATTCTTGACATCGGCATCGATTGCCAGTTGAGCGGCCTGGGCGGCAGTGAGATGTCCGAACCGGGCCCCCATATCGGCTTCTGCTTTTAAATAAGTAGCTTCGATGACGAGGGCGTCAGCCCCCTCGATATACGGTATCAAATTCTGGGTTTTGCCCGTATCACCCACATGGACAAATTTGGTTCCAGGCCGGTCGGGACCTAAAACCTGATCGGGCGTAATCTGGCGGCCATCGGGGAGGGTTACGGCCTCACCATTAACCAAGTCACGGCGCCACGGGCCGGGGGGTATCTTCAGTGCCTCGGCTTTTTCAGGCAGGAATGGCCGCCGGGATTTTTCTTCGAAGAGGTACCCGTAGCTATCGGCACCGCGATGCGGAACTTTGAAGGCGGTAACGCTGAAATCGGCCTCATCAAAAATCAGACCGGGTTTGATTTCGTAGAAATTTAAATCAATTGGCGGGCGATAGCCGCGCAAAACCACGCCGAGGAGCAAATCTCTAACCCGATCGAGAGCCCGCCGGCCACCGTAAATCTCAATTTCTTCAATCGCTTCCCAGCGCATGAAGGTCGAGAGCAGCCCGGCCAAACCCAAAATATGATCGAGATGTCCATGGGTGATCAATACCCGGTTGAGTCGTTTGAAACCCAAGCCAGATTTTAAGATTTGCCGTTGGGTGCCTTCCCCGCAATCGATCAGAAAGCGGTGTTCATCATGTTTGACCACCTGTGCAGAGAGACCGCGGTGAATGGAAGGGGCCGAGGCCGAGGTGCCGAGAAAAGTGACTTCAAACAAGGGGTAATCCTTTTTGGGTAATTGAAGCCCTATTCTACCGCACTTGGATGAGATGGTGAATCGCTTTTGGGCGGTAGGTAGGGCAATCGCATGTTCATGAAAACAAGGCGACTGAAGTCGCAGCAACTGGCGCATATGCGCTGGAAAAACCTGCCTTCGCAGGTTGAAACTCAGTCGCCACTTCGACTTGCTCAGTATGAACTCCGGGCGACTTCGCAGTTGTCGGTGCAGTTTTAACTGCTGTTTAAGGTTACCTGCGATTGCCCTATTAGACCTGCCCCTACTCCAATAATACAGACCATATGTGCTATAATCCGGTCACAAAATGATCGCTTGAAAACTGACACACGATTCCTTCCCTCCCATGGCCCAGCGCAAGAAAAAGACTACCCGTAAATCGAGTTCTCGTTCAAAAAGCAGCTCCAGTCGTCGTAAATCTACCCGCGGCAAGAGCAAGAAAACCACCGCCCGTCGCAAAACATCCACTCGAAAATCAACTGGCCGTTCCCGAGCGCGCCAAACCGCCCAACCTCAAATTCCGGTCTCTTCATTTTGGGCCGATTTACCCCTGGATCGCAAACTCGATATCATCGGGGTGGTGATGACCCTGGTCGGATTGATTACTATTTTTGGGTTGATATCCGTCAATAACGGGGTGATTATGGGTGGGTGGATTACCTTTTTGTCGCGGTTGTTTGGGTGGGGTGTTTACGTTTTTCCGGCAGCCTTGATGCTCATCGGACTATGGTTGATTTTGCGCTCTTTTGAACGTTTGCCGCGGCTTTCCATTGAGCGGACAGTGGGGATGTTTGCCTTGTTTTTGTTGCTCCTCACGGGGCTGCATTTTGCACTGCTGCCAGATTCGTTGGATACAGCTGTTGATTTGGCCAATAACGGGTTAGGCGGCGGGTATTTTGGGGCCTATATTCAATATCTATTGCGATTGGGTTTCGGCGTCGGAGGCAGTTCGGTATTTCTCTTGGCCTGGTTTTTATTGGGCTTGGCGATCACCCTCGACCGTTCGGTGTTGGGCTTGTTTAGCTGGATTCAACCCCTATTGGATCGGATTCAGGATTCTTGGGTTGAATTTCAGGCCAGCCGGGCTGCGAAAGCGACTGAACCGGTGTCTTTTCCGGGTGGTGAAGCATTACCCGTGACTGCTAAAGGGGTCCCTGCTCCGATAGAACCAGCCAGCGGTGAAGGGGTCCCGCCCGAAATTGCTCTCTGGGATGCTGATACCCCCATTGAGTGGGTACTGCCCCAAGTCGCCGAAATTTTGGATGCCGGTACCGATGTGGAAGTTAGCG
Source organism: uncultured Anaerolineales bacterium (assembly GCA_964453155.1). Classification (GTDB taxonomy): domain Bacteria; phylum Chloroflexota; class Anaerolineae; order Anaerolineales; family UBA11858; genus CAYVQU01. The sequence goes on from CAYVQU010000235.1 coordinate 3,964, forward strand.
ATGAATATGACCGCCATCGCGCCCAAGTAATCGAAGAAACCCTGGATTCATTTGGGGCCCCCGGTCATGTGGTTGAAATTAACCGCGGCCCCACCATCACTCAATTTGGGGTCGAACCGGCCTTCATTGAAACTCGTAACAAACGCACTCGCGTGCGGGTGGGCAAAATTGCTGGGCTGGCCGACGACTTAGCCCTGTCTTTGGCGGCTACCCGCATCCGGATTCAGGCCCCAGTCCCCGGTAAAGGATTTGTCGGCATCGAAGTCCCCAACGAACAAGTTGCCACCGTAGCCCTGCGGGACGGGATCGAAAACGAATCCTTCCAACGCCTGGATGGACGCCCGTTACGGTTTGCCCTTGGTCAAGATGTGGCGGGGAATTCGATTGCCGCCGATTTAGCCGGGATGCCCCACATGCTGATTGCTGGTACAACCGGTTCCGGAAAAAGTGTCTGCGTCAATTCGATTATTGCCGCCATGTTGATGAATAATACGCCGGATGAATTGCGGATGCTAATGGTCGACCCCAAACGGGTCGAATTAACCGGCTACGATGGCATTCCCCATCTATTAGCTCCCGTTGTCACCGAAATGGATCGAGTCGTTGGGGCCTTGCAGTGGGCCACCCGAGAGATGGATCAGCGCTATCACAAATTCGCTGAAGTCGGCGCCCGGAATATCACGGAATTCAACCGCCGGATGGAAGAGCAGAACGAACGGCTATTACCCTATCTGGTAGTCATCATCGACGAGTTAGCCGACCTGATGATGCTGGCCCCAGACGAGACCGAACGGACTATCACCCGCATGGCCCAACTCGCCCGCGCCACTGGCATCCATATGGTCATTTCCACCCAGCGTCCGTCTGTGGACGTGGTCACCGGTCTGATCAAAGCCAACTTCCCAGCCCGGATCGCCTTCGCTACCGCTTCTGGCACCGACAGTCGGGTGATCCTCGACCAACCTGGTGCCGAACGTCTGTTGGGGCGCGGTGATATGCTCTTTCAGGCTCCCGACGCGGCTTCTCCGGTCCGCTTACAAGGGGTGTGGGTATCTGAGATTGAGTTATTGCGCTTAGTCCAATACTGGCGTGGATTAGCCGGATATCAGCCTCCCAAATCGGCTGGCACGGTCACCACCCAAACCCCCGATGCCGTCCCGGCTGGAATCCCGCTCAAGCAAATGCCGATGTGGGATGAACCCATCGACCTCGAACCGCCCGAAGAGCTGGATCCGATATTTGAAGAAGCGGTGGATCTGATCCGCCGTCAGGGCCGGGCTTCGATCTCCATGCTCCAACGCCGCCTGCGGATTGGCTACACCCGCGCGGCCCGGCTGATCGAAAAAATGGAAGAGAAAGAAATCGTTAGCCCACCCCAACCCGGCGCCCAAATGCGCGAAGTACTTGATTACGGTGACGCAGCGCCACCGGTAGATGAAGAGTAAAACATGCCCCAATACCTCCCTAAATCGAACTGGAACGGGCTCTCCATTGAAGTTATCCCGGTCGAAAAATGGCGACAGCGGTTTAAATTTTGGCCTTATTTTGTGGGTCAGAAAGTTTTATTAGAACTCACGATCACCAAAAACCACGATTACGATAATGGGGATATGAAATTCTACGTTGTCGAAAAAATGCCCGATGCGGAAAAACCCCTTATTATTCCACCGGCAATCTTACCAAAAGAAAGTTCTGGCGACGCGCTGACGCTCACCCTCCAGGAGAGCAGTCGAATTTCGGGGAAAGGTGAAGTCAAGTATTGGGTCAGTAATCACGGCTATAACCTCGATAGCGGCCCCATCTTTACCGCCGAAGTGCTAAATCTGGATTCTGTCATAATTCAAATTCTCATGACAACCGTTGGTCCAGTGTTGGGTTTTTTGGCGGGTTTGATTTTGGGCTTGGTATTTGGAAACTAAAATTTGTTTTCCATCACAGCAGCTTAGCTCTTCGCAAAATGAAACTATAGATTCTCTACCGTGCATCTGAGGAAAGAAACGCGAATAACGCTGATTCGGCGGATTTTCGCAGAAAAAAAGAAAAAAATCCGCGTCGATTTGCCTAATTCGTGTCATCCGCGTTTATCTGTGGTTGAAAAATTCTTATAGAATGTCAACAACCCAACTTATCGGAGAATTTTAATGACAGATTTTACCAAACTTCCTAATATTGGCCCGACATTAGCTGTCGAGTTGAATAAAATTGGAATCCAATCTTTTGACGATTTAGAAAAAATGGGCAGTGTCACCGCGGTAACCGCAATTGGACAAACCGATCGCAGCGCTTGCTACAATATGCTGTATGCTCTCGAAGGGGCTATTCGCGGCATTCGCTGGCATGCGATTCCCAAGGAAGAGCGCGCCAAACTCAAAGCCGAATTTGATCAGGTTAAGACCCAATGAAAAACTGGCAAACGCTAGCCCGTCACACGATTTTAGACCACAGTGAATTCCTGCAGGTTGAGAACCATGTAGTCGAACTCCCTGACGGCACATTGATCGACGATTGGGCCTGGGTAATCACCCCCAATTTTGTCAACGTGATCGCGGTGACTGAAGACAACCAAGTGCTCTGCTTTCGCCAATTCAAATACGCTGTCCAAGGGTTGACTCTCGCGCCAGTCGGTGGACATATTGATCCGGGTGAAGATCCCCTGGTCGCGGTTCAACGCGAACTTCTCGAAGAAACTGGTTACGAGGCCGCCGAGTGGATCCCTCTGGGCAGTTTTAGCGCCATGGCCAACCGCGGCGGGGCTACTGGCCATTCTTATTTGGCGCGCGCTGCCCGCCAAGTCACCGAACCCAACAGCGACGACCTCGAAGAACAAGAACTCTTACTTCTTGATCTGGACGAGTTCGAGCAAGCCGTCATCCAGGGTGAATTCAAAGTTTTCTCCTGGACCACTACCGCCGCGCTGGCATTGATGCACCTCAAACAGGATAATTGACCAAGTGAGCCAGGAATTTACCACGAATTCCACGAATGAAATCAATCGCACGAATGTAAATAATATTTTGGAGAGAATACCAGCATCCTGAGTAGCGGAGCGTATCGCCTGTGCTGAGCGAAGGTGAAGTGAAGGGTGCGGTTATGAAAAATCAGCAATTCCCGGAATAGGGGCAGTTGAGCTAAGGTGGAGCAGGAGAAA
>CAYVQU010000236.1:0-7033 GCA_964453155.1 uncultured Anaerolineales bacterium
TTATCAGGTTTTGCCTTGTTTTTCAACTCCTATTTATTTTTCGGATAGGTTCTAAGTACAAACCGAAATCTGCTAAGGCTGTGCGGTTTAGCGCGTTGATGTTTAACTTACCACCAACCGCACAGCACTCACTCATACGCAAGAACTTCATTAATCGTCAACCGGGCCGCATTGCGGGCCGGCATAATACTGGCGATGATCGACAGCACGATGATGACGCCTAACCAAATGGTAATTCCAGTGGGGGTAAAGTGCAGATCAAAAGTGGATCCCGACATCGTCTGCCCGATAATTTCGAGTAAGGCGTTACTGATGGGGAACGAGACCCCAATTGCCAGCAGCCAGGTGATCAGGCCAATGACCAACCCCTCGATGATGACCGATTGCATGATGACAAAGTCAACCGCCCCGATGGTCCGCATCACGCCGATTTCGCGGGTGCGCTCTAAAACGTTGATGCTCATCGTCCCCGTCAGGCCGATGCTGCCGACGAAGGCCGTCAGGATCGCCATGATCATCAGGAAAATCACCAGGGTGTTGACCCCCAGCGAAGCGTTTTCGCGCATCACCTCCCCCAATTCCACGTTTTGGACCGCGTAGCCTTTGTCGGCCAGATACTGGTCGATGTAGCGGTTCAGGGCCAGCAATTCGGCCCGCGATTCGACCGTCGCGATCAACCGGAAGGAGTTCGCCTGATTAGGCAAATCGATCTTTTCGGAAATATAGCCAAAATCAGCGTAAGCCATCGGGTCGCCGAACATGTCCACGTAGCGATAGACTCCTACCACTTCCCATTCTTCGACCCGGTTGCCATCCAGCTCCACTCGCAAGCTGTCGCCGATCTGCAAGTCGGGGTAGTGGGGATAAATCGTGTCGGAGATCACCATCGCCTTCCCCTCGCCAGGGTGCAACCAGCGACCGGCGATCATATCGGGCTGCAGGAGTTGGGAGCCGTCCGGGGGTGTGACGACTGTCAGGCCAACGACCACTTCATCGTTGGTGTCCACAATATCCCCACTGGCTCCACCCCAGCCCTCCACACCGTTGACCCCCGGAATTCCGCCCAAATCCCGTTCCACTTTGCTGACATTGTACGGCTGGCTGAACGTAATGGTCACATCGCCCATAAAATGCGTCATGAGTTGGTCCAAAACCCGGTTCATCGAGCTGCGAACGTTGAAGACGGCTACGAACACGGCCCCCGCGATTGTCAGGGTGAAAATGGTCAGGACCAACCGGCCTTTTTTGCGGAACGTGTTGCGGATCGACATCAGAATCGGGCGCGAAACCCAACGGATCCAGGCGCCACTGCGGGCCAAGAAGCTCTGACTTTGCGATTGGTTGCCGGGTCGATAGTTACTGATCGCCCGCCGAACGTTGGTCCGGGCCCCCTTGTTGACGGGGAAAAACCCGGCCCCAAGGGGGATCGCGAACGCCAAAATGGACTGCACCACCACCGCGGCTGGAATGAATCGGAACCCCTGAAGCTGCGCCCCCATCAAATTAGCCATAAACGCCGACAAGCGATACCCGGCCAGGCTCCCCAACGGCACCGCGATGACCAGCGCGATCAAACCGTAAATCGTGATCAGGAGCAGGTACATCCCCAAAATCTGGAAACTACGCCCACCGACCAACTTCATCACCCCGATCTGACGCAATTGCTGAGTAAGCAGGGCGTTGAGAGTGTTGACGATCAGCGAACTGCTCAAGATCATGATCAACCCACCCAGCGCGCCCAAAACCCCCATGATCGCCAGCAGCGATTCCGACATCGGATGTTCGTCAGAACGAGCCTCTTCGACCCGGTAGATATTGCGGTTGTTGCGCTCGACTCGCTCTTCGATTAAATCGGCCGTGTAGGCGATTAGGGCCTCGCGGCTGCCATCGCCCTCCACGGTGACCAATATGCGGTTAAGGTTGGAACCCAATCCCAACGACCGAATTGTATTCAGGTTGACGAAGGCATTACTTGCCGAATTTGGGTCTGGGCGGGTCGTCGTTTGGTCAGACACCAACCCAACGACAGTCAAATTGTGAGTGGACCCATCAGGAAGTTCGATCTCGATCACATCATCGACCTTAAATCCCGTAAAGTTGACCATATCTTCGCTGATGACGACTTCATCGTTGCCAGGGATGCCTACCCCCGCTTTCAACCCCAACTGATTGATCGGGCTATGGGCCAAATTCCTCACCCCGACCAGGGTCAATCCTTGCCAGGTTTCGGCGCCGCGGCGGGCCCGAATTTTAATGATCCGGCGGCCTTCGGCCTCCTCAACTCCCGGCACCTTCGCGATCACCCGCACAAAATCTTCGTTAAAGGGGTCGGTCCAAATCTCGATATTGGCCGGATTCGCTAAGGCATAGGTCAGGTTGATATCTTCCTGAAGGATGTTAAAAGCCGTGATGATCATCCCCACCGCAAACACCCCGACCGCAATCGAGGCCACCACCAGAAGCGTCCGAGTTTTATCGCCCCACAAATCGGAAAAAACTTTGCTCCAGCGAGGTTTGAGTAAATTGGGTTTGACTGTAGTTCCCATAAATAGTTGCACGCCAAGCCCCAAAGTCGCCAAGTTTTTTCACCTATAAATCTTTGCGCCTGAGCGTCTTGGCGTGAGGTAATTAAATATCTGTTTGTCGACGCTGTTGGTTTTCAGCCCGGCGAGAGGCCGCGACATCTTCGAGATTGCCGCGGGTCAGTGGAGAGCCGTCGATCATCGCAAAGAACACGCTTTTGGGCAGCACCGCGACTTCGGCCCCATTTTTCGCGGCCCGCACACTGGCAATGGAATCCCCACCTTGAGTGAGTTCGACTTCACCGAAGAACTGCCCTGGTCCCAGGCAAGCCAGACTCATCTCGTTGGCCTCTCCCGCATTAGTGACGATTTCAACTTGCCCGGTTTCGATCATAAAGAAATTCTCGACTGCTTTACCCTGTTGTAAGATGGTATCCAGGGGGCCATAATCTCGCTTTTGAGCCTGTTTGGTAGCCGCCAGCATTTGAGGATGCGATAGGAACGGCAGGGCGCGCGCCACCGCCTGATCGATGATCTCACCATCCGACAGAATAATCGTTTGGTCGGTGCGCTGGGTGATCGAGGGGTCATGGGTCACGATCAGGATGGTTTTCCCTTGCGCCGCTAACTGCTCGAAAATGTTCAAGACATTCTCAGCCGATTTGGAGTCCAAGTTGCCGGTCGGCTCGTCGGCCAGGATGATGGAGGGGTCGGTGGCCAAGGCCCGGGCGATGGCCGCACTTTGCTGCTGACCGCTCGAAACTGAAGCCGGAAGTTTATGAGCTGAATCTTCCAAGCCAACCATTTTGAGAAGTTCCATGGCCCGATCTGGCCGCTCGTAAAATGGATAGACCTTACAGTAATCCATTGGCAGCATGGTGTTTTCCAGGAGGGTCAGGGTCGGCAGCAACTGAAAAAACTGAAAGACCACGCCCATATTTTTACCGCGCCACAGAGCCCGCTGACTCTCCGTCATCTCGTAAATTTTCTCGCCGCCTACAATCACTTCACCCGCGGTGGGGTGGTCGATTCCGGTGACCATGTTTAATAGCGTTGATTTACCACAGCCCGATTTCCCGACGATGGAGATAAACTGACCGTAATTCAACTGCATTGAGACATTTTTCAGGGCCACGAATTTCCCGGCCGCGTTTTCGTAAATTTTATCGACGCCGCGCAAGATGATGGCGGGGTGTTCCGAGTGGCGGGGTGTGGGTTGCGCGTCAGGTTCGGAGCGGGTTACGCTGGTTGGTAGGCTGGGAGTATCCACGTCAGTTATATCTCCGGCCTGAAAATCTTCCCCTGCTTCGAAAGTATCAGCGGATGAGACCAATCCGGGGCCATTTTGGGGTGGATCGCCCACTACACCATCGATGATGTGCAGCCGCCGCGAGAACCGTGGGGCCAGGCTTTCATCGTGGGTCACCATCACGATGGTTTTGCCTTGTTCCACCAATTTCTCAAAGATTTTGAAAATTGTCTCCGCTGTAACAGAATCCAAGTTACCAGTAGGTTCATCCGCTATGATCAAGGGCGGATCGTTGATGAGGGCCCGGGCAATAGCGACCCGCTGCTTCTGTCCCCCTGAAATATGGGCCGGGATTTTGTAGGCATGTTCAACGATATCAACCAGTTCCAACAATTCCAAAGCGCGTTGTTTGCTCACCCGCGGCCGGTAGCTGCCCAAAAAGTCGGGCGGCAGCATAACGTTATCCACTAAATTCAGGGAGGGCATTAACTCGAAAGATTGATACACAATCCCCAAATTCTCCCCTCGCCAGCGAGCCAATTTGTCCTCGTTTAAAGTATGGATCGGCATTGGGGCTGGCTTGGAACCATTCTGGACACCGTAGAACACGACCTCTCCCGAGGTCAACTCGCTGACACCTGCGATCATATTTAGCAGGGTCGTTTTTCCAGCCCCTGATTTTCCGGTGATTCCTAAAAACTCACCGGGTTCGATGTCGAGACTCACATCTTTCAAAGCCAGGAACGGTCCCTCGCCAGTAACGTAGGCTTTGACGACCTCCTTGAGTTGGATAAGGGGGGATGGAGTGCTTGTATTTTGGGTCATAGGCAAGTCCAGGGAAAATAGGGACTAGTGTTCCGGGGTGAGGGTGGGCAAGCTCCATAATTGCGGAGCCCTAACCCTTCACCCTTATCCCCTGCCCTTTATTCCAATTCAACATCCACAAAGGCCGTCATCCCCCAACGTAACTCTGCCGGGACTTCGTCCAGTTCGACGACGACGGTGTAGTTGACGCCGGAGCCTTCGGTGGCCTTGGGCGCAATGCTGGTGATGGTGCCATCAATGACGGCATCCGGCAAGGCATCGAAGGTCACAATGACCCGGTCCTGAACCGCCACTTGGGCCACATCAATCTCACCCAGGTCCGTGGTCTCGACGTGCAGGTGTCCGAGATCGGCCAGGAGCAGGACGGGTTGACCGGGCGAAACGAATTCACTCTCATTGATGTTGAGTTCACCAATCGTCCCGCTGAAGGAAGCTACCAGTTCCAGGTCCGCCAGCGCCGCTTCGGCTGCCGCCAGTTGGGCCTTGGCATTCTCGATCCGGGCCTCCGCAATCGCCACATCATCGGGGTCCGGCCCCTGTGTGTACATCTCGTGGTCGGCCTGGGCATCGGCAATCAAGGCTTCCAAGACGGCAATATCACCGGGTTCAGGCCCCTGTTGGACCCGATCCCACTCGCGCTGAGCTTGGGCCAGTTGGGCCTGCGCCAGCAGCAGCTTGCCTTCTTCCGCATCAATATCCACTTGCCGCCCCGTCCCCTGCAGGTTGTTCAAGCGGCGGACCGCATCTTCATAGGCTTTCTCCGCCGTGGCTTTCTTGGCCAAGAAGTGGGCCCGCGTCAGGTTCGTCTCCGCTTTCTTCTCATGTTCTTCGAAGTCTTCGGTCGCTTTCTCCAGCGCATCTTCTGCCAAAATCACCTGGGCCTGGGCCGCATCAATGTCATACTGATTGGCCGTCGTCTGTTGGTAGCGGAAGTTCCGGTCGTAGGTGTCGATGGCCTTGTTGGCATCCGCAATCGCCTTCAGGGCCGCCGCTGCTTGCAAATCGAAGGCCAGCAGTTCTTCCAGTTGGACGGCGTAGTCTTCTTTGGCCTGCAGGGCTTGGGCCGCCAGAAGATCGGTGTTGTCATATAGTTGATCCAGGGCGTATTCGGCGTTGGCCAGTTCGAACTTGGCCGCTGAGACCGCCGCCTGCTGCTGTTCGGTCCCTTCCAGGCGCACCAGGACGTCGCCTTCACTTACTACATCCCCCTTCTCGACCAATACTTCCTGCACCACTCCGCCGGTCTTGACCGACAGGTAGGCGCGCTGTTCGGGCACTACTTCGCCGGTAGCACTCACGATCGGCACAAATTCTTCAAAGACCGTCACTGCCTCGGCTTCCGCCGCTTCATCGCCACCAGGGGTAGGCAGTTCGCAGCTTGAAAGAGCCAACATTAGCGCTAGGGCTAAAATTGCCAATATCCATATTTTCTTGTTTCTCATGTTTTTCTCCTAAAAAACGTTAAAACATTCAACGTTCCAACGCTGTTATTCACATCGGATTACTTTTCTACAATCATCCCAGGTTTAGGGTTTCAAGTTGCAGGTCAATGTTCGCAATCTGATACCTGTAACCTGCGACCTGGAATTTTCACGTAGTGGCGCACAGTATGCCATAATGCGCAACACTTGTCAATATCAAGAATTTAGATTATTATTATTTTCATGGAACAAGAAGACCGCCGGGTACGACGAACGAAAAAATTATTGGGTGAAGCCCTCATCGCTCTGGCCCTCGATCAAGATTTCGAGGAAATTACCATTCAAGAGATCACCGACCGGGCCGATATCGGGTATCGGACGTTTTTCAGACATTATGCAGACAAGGATGAGTTACTGTTAGATGTCTTAAGCCATGTCCGAGATGAAATGCGGGAATTTATGGGGCCCCCACCCATCGAGCAGTTCATCAATCCCAAAGATCGAGTTGCCGAGGAAATCAGCGCAGCGATTGATTTTCGTCATGTGCAACTTTTCCAACACGTCCAAGACAACCAGGATTTGTATCGGGTACTCTTATTTGGTAACCGCAACCTGCTCCAACCGATGAAAGACTTTGCAATACAGGAGTTCAAAGCCAATTTTCCTCAACAACTTAAAACCCCGGTACCTTTTGATATTCTCATTAACCACATCATTTCAACAATGATTAATCTGGTCCGTTGGTGGTTGGAGGCCGACTTGCCCTACACACCTGAAGAAATGGGGGAGTACGCTTTTCAGCTCATCATTCAACCGATCCGAGATATGGTAATGGAGACGCTCGCAAAATAAAGGTGCTGCCAATAAATGAAGACAAGGTCCTATCATCAGCAGCCGCCATATCATCCCTAGAATCAAAAAATCCATTCCTATTCGGAATGGACTCTTTGATGGCGAGGTATCCCCACGGGGACTCGAACCCCGGTTTTAGCCTTGAGAGGGCTATGTCCTAGGCC
>CAYVQU010000237.1:0-6903 GCA_964453155.1 uncultured Anaerolineales bacterium
AAACTTTTGCTGTTTTGAGGAGGGTCTAGCACCCTTTTTGCAGTAGAGTCACATGACCTTGATTTACCGTATTGACTTTACGGCCATGTTGTTCTTCATCATTTCATTAATGACTGGCCATAATATCGAATATGGTCATATTTAGCCTTTGTCATATCTTTAAGTAGTTTATCTCGCAAGTTTCAAGAAAATAATTAAAGATGCTTCGCACGCGATCACATGAGTAATTTCAGCATACTGTAGATGTGCTCAGCATGACATAATTTTAGCTTCTTGCGAGACAGGCCTTTTAAGTGTGATACAAATTGCCATTTTTATGATCCCCCTCTACCCAATTTGGATTTGGCATCCGGCCGAAAATCCTCATGCTGGGTCTAATGTTTACCACTTTTTATCTGGCCTGGAAACAGAAAATCAATCACTTTGTCGCGGCTTTGCTCATTATGGTCACTTTTGTTGATTTCAATTCGGTGCTATTTCGCCAATACATGACCTGATTGGTGCCGTTACTACCTCTAGCAGTTGGCGAGACTTTAAGAAATCTTACCTCCACCTCTTTATCTCAAAAAGAAACAAACCCGCATAGTTGAGATATAATCCCCGCAAATCAAACTAAAAAGTGAGGCTATCATGGCTGTTTTATTTCCCAGTGAAGAATGGTTGCTGGCCCTAAAAGAAAAACTCAACTCCGATGAAAAATATGCCCAAATCGCCCGAAAATGGGAAGGCGATATTATGTTCCACATTGAACCCGATGGACCAGTTACCGAAACAGTTCAGCTTTATACCGATTTATGGCATGGCGAGTGTCGCGCTGCATTCTTGGTCGATCCAGAGCAGCAACCGGATTTAGCCCCGGCCTACATCCTCAGTGCGCCCTATTCCAATTTGGTGCGAATAATTCAAGGTACACTGGACCCGATGCAGGCAATGATTACCCGTAAACTTAAAGTTAAGGGCAGTATGGCATACATGATGCGGAATGTTCCCGTTGTTTTGGATTTTGTGCGCTGTGCCCAAGAAATTGATACTGAATATTTGAAATAGGGTATCAAGCTTGAGGTGTGCTTTATAGGAAAAATTACACTTGCTAAAACAATCAACCAAAAATGATAAAACCGTTCGGGTCCGAACGGTTTTATCATTTTTGTAAACTTTCCCCGAAACCCAAATGATATAATGACGATAATCCCGTAACCGTAAGTGAGATTGACTATGAGCGATCAAACCAGTGAAGTTCTCCAATCGTTACAAGAAGAGTTAAAACGGCTGTCGAAACAAACGCTGCCAGTGCAGACGCGCGTCGCGATCCAAAACGCCCGCCAACGCATCTCTCAACTCTCGCGCTCACTACCCAAGGCCCAAGGCTCAGATCGGTTAGCAGCCCTTTACCAGGTTTCCCAAAGTTTGGGATTATCTCTGAATATTGATGAAGTTCTCACTCAAGTAATGGATGCTGTCATCCAACTCACGGGGGCGGAACGGGGTTTTTTGACCATCATTGATCCCGATACGAATGCGTTCGATTTGCAAGCCGCCCGGAATTTTGAACAAGAAACTTTGCATCGCGAAGACATGAACATCAGCCGGACGGTAGTGCAGTCGGTGATTGAATCGGGGCAAGGTGTAGTCACCACAGATGCCCAAAAAGACCCGCGCTTTTCCGATCAACAATCAGTCGTTATTAATGCATTACGATCTATTATGTGCGCGCCACTACGCGCCCGAGGCAATATCATCGGAGTGATTTACGTTGACAACCGGGCCCAAACAGGTCTATTCACCAGAGAAGATCTCGACCTGCTCAATACTTTTGCATCTCAGGCTGCGGTTACGATTGAGAATGCCCGGTTATATACCCGAACTGATCAAGCGCTAAACGAGCGCGTCGAAGAATTGGAAACGCTAAGCAAGCTCGATATGCAGTTGAACGAAATATTAGATCTGGAACGAGTAATTGAACTTACTCGGGATTGGGCCGTCAAAGGAACTGGAGCCATTTCTGGATGGATTGCCCTTCCCGATGAGGAGACAGATTCCTTAAAATTGGTTTCACAGTCTAGAAAAACAGAACTACCACCGCCTGATGAAACGATATTTGCAGGGATATCGGATGACCTGACTCCCCGGGTGATCCTGGCAATTGAAAGCAAACCAGTTTATTTGGTTGCCCCATTACGATTGGCAAAAGAAGTTTTGGGCGCCGTAGTTGTAGCCCATCCAAAAGCTTTTTCTGAAAATGCCGCTCATTTTTTGGGCCGCCTGGCTGCTCGATCGGCATCGACCCTCGAAAATGCGCGTTTGTACCAAGCTGTTCAACAAGCCAATGAATCAAAATCACAATTCGTATCCATTGTTACGCATGAATTACGGATACCGTTGACCTCGATCAAAGGTTATACCGATCTGATCCGTCAAGGCGCGGTTGGCGCCGTCAACGATCAGCAAATGAACTTTTTGGGGGTAATCCGAAACAATGTTGAACGTATGGCGACATTGATTTCAGATTTATCGGATATCTCACGGATCGAACGCGGCAAACTGAAACTTGAAGCAGTCTTTATTCCGCTGCATGGTTATGTTGATGAAACCGTCAACAGTTTGCGACACCATGTTGAAGAAAAGTCGCAAACCCTGGTGGCCGAAATTCCATCCGAATTACCACGGGTTTTTGCTGATCCCAACCGGGTTGTGCAGGTTCTTACAAACCTAATCAGCAATGCCTGGAAATATACGGCGGAAGGTGGGCAAATCACCGTCAAAGCCTACGCGGATGATGATGTGGTTCGTGTGGAAGTGATTGATACTGGAATCGGAATCAGTGCTGCGGATCAGGCTAAATTATTCTCTCAATTTTTCCGATCCGAATCGCCAGCAGTGCGGGAACAAACAGGGTGGGGCTTAGGCCTGAATGTAACCAAACGCTTGGTTGAAATTATGGGCGGGAAAATAGGCATGCGCAGTAAACTTAATGAGGGCAGCACCTTCTGGTTTAGCTTGCCTATGACAGAACCAGAACCAGCAGAAACTCCCTAATTTTTATCTGTTTTCGTCCTAAAATAATATACTTCGCCCAGGGAGCAAGGTCACCCTGAACTGGTGATCTTTGACCATCACTAATTAATTTTTCATTTGGTATTATTTGGGCGGAATGGGGAACTACTCCCCCTCATTCATCGCTGTTTCCTCCTTTGGCGAAAGTCACCACCGGGTTTACCTCACCGCCCCGGTGGTGGCACGCGTTAAGGAATAGTAATCTCTTTGTCAGGCAATGGCAAAACAACCGTAAAGCAAGAGCCACTTCCAGGGGATGAATCAACCCAAACCCGACCACGATGGTTTTCAACGATTGATTTCACAATAGCCAACCCTAAACCGCTGCCGGTACTATCTTCCGGAGCATTACTGGCACGGAAAAATTTATCAAAAATATAGGGCTGATCTGCCAGTGGGATTCCTAAACCGGTATCCTCTACCTGCATAATAACTTGATTTCGCTCTGCCCGCAGTAGAACACTAATTTGACCCTCTTGAGGTGTATAGTGGACGGCATTATTGAGCAAATTATCAATTAATTGTCGTAAGCGTACTGGATCACCAAACACCCTGGGCACTTCAGCACTGACACGAATATTTACCTGATGCTTCTGCTCCTCAAACCGAGTTTGAAAACTCTCAAGGGCATATTGCACAATCATTTCAAGGGGTACTAATTCTTTACGGGCGTCAAATCCGGCTTCGATTCGACCTAAATCTAAGAGATCATTGATCAGGTCGGTAATATTGCGGACACTGATAACCACTCGATTGATAAATTCTTTTTGCTTTTCATTTACCTCGCCAACGCGAGCAATAAGTTCAATGTATCCTAAAATGGCTGTCAATGGCGAACGTAAATCATGAGAAACAGTGTTAACAAAATCGCTTTTGATCCGATCTAACTCTTTAAAGTAGGTAATATCCTGTAAAGTCACCGCATTTCCCACACTGGGAATATTAACCCGCTTGGCATTGAGAATCATCCCATTGTCAAGTTCAATTTCCCTCCGAAAGGGTTCATCGGATTGATTTCCAGTTAGAATCTCCAAAATCGGTTTTTGTTGAAAAACATCTAAAACAGATTTTGTGGTTAATCCACTTTCAGGTAGGTCAAAAATTTCTCGGGCAATGCGATTCACTAAAACAATCGTATTTTCCGTATCGATAACAATGACTCCATCTTCAATTTGGGTCAATATTGTTTGGAGTTTTTGACGCTCAAGTTCAGAATCAGTATAAAGCCGGGCATTTTCGATCGCAATGGCGGCGTAATCGGCCAGGGTTGAAACCAAAGAGAGATGTTGGTCGGTAAATTGACCACCTTTTTCACGGTTATCCACCCCTAAGACCCCAATAACTTTGCCATGCACTTGGAGGGGAACATACATCAGCGTACGAACAAGGTATCTGGTTTTTATTTTTTGGGGCGTATCTTCTTGTATTAATACCGGTTCCCCAGAGCGGACGACATTTCCAGCTAAAGTATCTGTAACCGGTAGTCGAAAGGTGCGCACAAACTCATCTTGGAAATTCCGAGAGGCCCGCATTACCAACTCACCAGTTTGATCATCTAAGATCAGCAAACTGCCTTCCTCGGCATTCGTAAGCGTGACTGCGGCTTCGACAATAACGGTTAGCACATGGTCTAAATCTAAAGAAGCCGTAACCGACCGACCAATTTTTTCTAATTCTTTCAGCCCGTCCACCCGACGGCGCAAGGTGTCAGTGTGCCGTTTGGTCTGGCCTTTCATCCAATTATGCAGCCGTTTGCGGCGCTCCAACCCCTGGCGGACTGCCGCCAAAATTGAGCTGGGGTTCAAGGGCAGTTTTAAATAATCACAAACGCCAACCTGCAAAAGTTTTCGGAGGTATTCCTCATCCTGATTAACAAAACTAATTACCAGAATGGCCAAAGAGGGATTTAGTCCTAAAAATCGGGCAGCTTGCTGAATTGCGTCCCCATCAACACTGCGTTCTTCCAAGATGACCGCATCATACTGAGATGCATTCGCAATTGCTTGCCCAGTATTTACATCAGAAACCAAAACTGCCTGAAAACCGACTGGTTGCAATGTTCCTTCTTTTAACAATTTTCCCAATTGAGGATCAGAAATTACGAGGAGAATTTTCTCGCTTGCCATATGTTAGGTTAGCCTTATTTGACGATTGGTAAAGTGAAGAAGAAAGAAGCCCCTTTCTTAGGCTGACTTTTAATTCGTAAACTTCCATTATGATTTTTCACAATTTCTCGGGCTAAAGCCAACCCGATTCCAAATCCCGAGGCAGTATTCCCAGTCTCTGAGGTTACCGGATAAAAAGGTATAAAGATTTTATCCTGATCCGCAGGATCAATTCCTGGTCCGGTATCACTGACAATCACTCTGGGACGCCCTTGCTTATCGATATCAACTCGTAATTTTACTTTCCCATTGGCACTTACCCGAATCGCATTTGTCAACAGGGCCTCAAATACTAGAACGAGGTCCCCTTGATGAGCCGAAGCAAAAACTGGTTTGGCTGATAAATCCGATTTCAGTTTAACCTTATTTTTTTGGGCCAGGGGTTGAAATCGGTTGACAACTTGCTTACCAATATCAACGAGGTTCAACATCACATAGTCTTTGGGTTCATGAATCTTAGCAAATTGCTGTAATGCTTTCGAGATTTCGGCAACACTCTCTAGATGAGCGCGAATATTTAGTACCGATTTTTGACTCTTGGAATCTAAACGAGTTTCTTTCTCTTCCAAAAGTAAATCAATCTCCTGTGAAATCAAGACCAGAGGAGATTGTAAACTTTTGTTGATATTAAACAAAACTTCGTTGGAATAAATATCCGTATCAGATGAATTCCCTGAAACTTTGTGGATCGCTCGCCCTTGAGCCTCTACAGCTTGAAATAAACTCAAATTTATCAAAGAAATGGAGACGTAATCAGCCAACGCTTCCAATAATGTCTGATTGCCAGAACTAAATGGCTTGGCAGCTTCTCGCATTACGACCATTAGTCCGACGACTTCCTTGTGAGCTTTAACAGGTACGACCAGGGCTGACTGCCCCAAGCGGGCAACTTTAAAACGCTTGAGGGGATCACCATAAATTGTTAAAGTTTCTCCTGAAAGACCAACTAATGAACTAATGCCATCATCCCAAGCCTTGCCTAATTGCGAAACGATTGATTTGGGTAGATTTTTCTGAGCTTTTAAGCGAAAAACGTTGTCGTTGCCATTTTTTAAAAGTAACCAACCTTTATCAGCCCGCGCAACATAAACGGCACCTTCAATGATTTTCTCGAACAATTTTTGCGGATCGTTAATCGAGGTTACCGCCTTACCGATGCTAAAAATGGTCGTTAATTCCCGAATGCGGTTTTCGAGTTCCTGGTTCGTAGATTTGAGTTTGCGAGCAAGTTGCTCACGCTCTTTACGGGCACGGACCTGCGTCAGAGCGCGTTCAACTGCTGAAACGACTTCAGCCTCCCGTATTGGCCACCCTAAATAATCAGATGCTCCTAATCGAAAGGCTTGGATCACATCTCTTTCCATGCCCTTTTCGGCAATCACGATGACCGGAATTTTAATCCCTTGAGAAGTTAAAGCGACCAACAAATCTTTGCCACTCAAACCCGGCAAATTTAAATTGACAATCATAACTTCGGGAGCAAATTGGATGGCAGCTTGAATTGCTTGGGGCCCTTCACTAATCACCTTAACCTTGAACCCCATGGGTTGCAAAGCCTGCCGTGCAATCAGATCACTTACTTCAGGGTCACCCTCAACGAGTAATATTTTTTCTGGTGAGGTACTCATAACTTATACCAATTGCGTTCTTTCAAGCCATGAATTATGATAAGGCAAAAAACTAG
>CAYVQU010000238.1:0-6807 GCA_964453155.1 uncultured Anaerolineales bacterium
CTAGGGGCAAATGGTCGTCTTCTTTACCAAAATTATCTGAGATATGAATATGGCGGATGTGGTCTCCAAGCACTCGAAAACCGTCTTCAACACCATCTTCGGAATTTGCGCGGGCATGACCGATATCCAGGGTGAACTGCAGGGTCTCGCCAACTTCCTCCCGAATCTTTACCATATCGTCAAAAGACCGCGCGACATAATTCCAGCCCAGATTTTCAAGACACAGGATAACGCCTTTCGATTCAGCATGGGCATTAATCCGTTTCAATGATTCAATATTATGCTCCCATTGGATTTTCATTAACGGGTCAGTATCTACTGAGGCCCCCGGTAAGATATCATAAGTATACTTACCGGGGTGCACTGTGATCACTTCGCCGCCAAGCTCATGACAGAAATCAATGGATTTGTTTATATATCGGATCGATTCTGCTCGGATGCCCTGAGAAAATGCGGCCATATTGAGTTCATAAAAAGCCGCGTGTACACTAATTTCAATTTTTGCCGCGCGGGATATCTTTTTTAATGCCTCAATCTCCTTCCAGTCCCAATTATCCAAATCAATAGCTGGGAAGAAAATATTTACTTCAAACGCATCGAAGCCCTTTTCGGCAGCAAACCTAAGCGCCTCAACACATGAAGATTCCTCCATAGCATAACTTGTCATCGCGATTTTCAACATTGATGAACCTCAAATTGGGATGAGTTGTAAAGTTGAGCTAGTATTCCGGTGCCCAATCATTGCCCCAAAGTTCCTGCCATAAGAAGGGGCGCGTGGAATTAGATTTGACAGTACCCCCCTGCCACATATCCCAACGGGGGTCGGCATATTCCGTAAAGAATTCATTCAGGCGAGCACTGAGTTTCGCAACTACATCGGCATATTTGGGGTTTTGGGCCAGGTTTACGCGTTCATCCGGGTCAGCCACCAGATCATATAACTCGTTTTTAAAATCGTATTCCGTGTTTTCAACGCGCTGCATGAAGAGCCACTGCGAGGTGCGGATTGCCCGAGTTTCCTCTTGTTCCATGAAAACTTCGTCACGAAAATCTACTTTTTCAGCATGTAGGAGGGGTTTCAGACTGAGACCAGAAACCGTTTCGGGGGCGTCGAGTTCACAGCCGGTAATATCTAAAATAGTCGCGAAAATATCTGCCGTGCCAACCAGGTCGTCTACCTGTCGGCCGGGTTCTTTAAAGTCGGGGTGACTGATAATGAGCGGGATGTTGTTAGCATGGCGGTGCATATTCGATGGCCAGGTATCTTCGCCGTGGCCCCAAAATCCATGTTGGCCATTTGATAGGCCGTGGTCGGCAGTGTAGATGACCAGGGTATCCTCCAACACTCCTTTCTCCTCTAATTTGGCGATCACCTGCCCAACCCCATCGTCGACCAGGCTGACATGGGAATAGTATTGCCGCATATAGAACAGGTTGTTGGGCATTTCTGGGAGTTCTTTATAAAAATTGAAATCATAATCCGGCATCTTCTCTTTGCGCACCAGGACCCAATCAATGAGTTCTGGGGATACCCCCTCGCGCGGCACGGAGTTCATGGGTAAGTCATTATACAGGTGTGAGTACCGGTGTTCGGGCTCGCTCTCATACATCTCGCCGTAGGGCGCGTTGTAAGTCAGGAATAGGAAAAAAGGATCCTCCTTATCCGCCTGTTGATCGATATACTCGACAGATTTTTTCGTAAAGTAGTCCACCGAATGCTCTTCTGCAGTTTCATAGTTCCCATTGTCGTTCATCTCAATCCCATAGAATGAATCCATCATGCCCTTGGCCATCGTGACCCAATGCTTGAAGCCGTTTTGGGGCTGATCAGCAAATCCAAGGTGATATTTTCCAATCAGGGCAGTGTGATAGCCCACCTCAGCCAGTTTTTCTGGCAGGGTTTCAAATTCGGCAATGGCGTTGTAATCTGCGGGCCATTGATCCATGATGTCGTCATCCAGCCAGGTGTGAACGCCGTGCTGGGAAGGCATCAGCCCTGTGAGTACGGAGGCCCGGCACGGGGAGCACATCGAATTGGGGCAGAAAGCGTTGGTGAAGCGGACGCCGTTAGCAGCCAATTGGTCGAGGTGGGGGGAGAATATTTCATCGTTGCCATAGCAACCCATCATGTTGGCCGGCTGGTTATCGACGAAAATCAGTAGGATATTGGGTTTTCGAGAACTCATGGATGCCTCTCTTTTTTAAAGATTATGTAATGGGTAGAAACATCTTAAACAGTTTATTACCGCAGAGCCGCGAAGAACGCTGAGTTTTTCTCAGCAAAATGCAAGAATCTCTGCGCTCTCTGCGTCTCGGCGGTGTTCAACATCTTATTACCCAGTACACTTTTTTAAAGATTATCTACACAATGAATAAAACTGTTTTAATATCCCGGAGCCCAGTTTTCTCCCCAGAGTTCCTCCCATAAAAAGGGACGCGTGGAATTGGATTTAACCGTGCCCCCGTGCCACAGGTCCCAGCGCGGATTAGCATAATCTGAAAAGAATTTACTTAGACGGGTGCTGAGTTTCGCGACCACATCGGCATATTCAGGATCTTGCGCAAGGTTTACCCGCTCATCCGGATCGGCCACCAGATCATACAGCTCGGGTTTGAAGTCGTATTCCGTGCCTGGGATGCGCATCATGAAGAGCCATTTGGGGGTGCGAATCGCGCGGGTTTCCTCTTGCTCCATAAAACAGGCATTCTCCCAGTCAATGTTTTCATTTTCAATTAATGGTCGTATGCTTC
The DNA here is from genome assembly GCA_964453155.1 of uncultured Anaerolineales bacterium. Lineage (GTDB taxonomy): Bacteria > Chloroflexota > Anaerolineae > Anaerolineales > UBA11858 > CAYVQU01. The sequence goes on from CAYVQU010000238.1 coordinate 2,752, forward strand.
TGGCCGGACTTTCTGTAATCGATGGTAGCTCCAAACCGACATAATCTAAAATCGTGGCATAAATATCGGTTGTGCCTACCAGAGAATTTACAACCTTTTGCTGATTCCCGCCTTCAGGTGCTTTGATGATGAGCGGGATGTGATTGGCTTCACGATGGGTATTGGAAGGCCAGGTATCTTCCCCGTGCCCCCAAAATCCATGCTGACCTAGTGACATACCGTGATCGGAGGCAAAAATAAACAGCGTATCGTCAGCTAAGCTTTTATTTTCTAAGGCCGCATAAACCCGGCCGACCCCCTCGTCGACCATGCTTATCTGTGAGTAGTAATTGCGCAGGGAGGGCAGATCATTGGGGATCTGGAGCAAGACGTCATAGCCTTCATCGCCATACCCTTTTTTATTGAGGATCGCGATCCAATCAATCGCCGGCTTACTAAGCCCTTCCCGCGGGACAGACAGCATTGGGCTGTCACGAAATCGATCTGCATACCGGTTTTCGGGTTCGCCTTGAATCGCAGGCCAATGACCGTAGGGGGCGGGATAAGTTAGAAAGAGAAAAAATGGTTTTTCCTTTGCCTCACTGCATTGATCGATATATTCAACGGCTTTATCCGTAAAGAAGTCGACCGAGTGGCCAGGATGTTTATATCTTTCAGCACCATCAATGATGTCATTTTCATAAAATGACTGGACATGACCGATCTGCATCGTGACACATTTATCAAACATGTCAGAGGCACTCTCGGCATCACCCAGATGATATTTCCCAATTAGGGCCGTATCGTAGCCCTCCCGCGCGAGTTTTTCCGGTAAGGTATCAAATTCCTTAATAGCATTCCAATTTTCGGGCCAGTCATCTTGGTAATAATCATCGATCCAGGTGTGAATCCCGTGTTGGGAGGGCATTAGGCCCGTTAACACTGAGGCCCGGCAGGGTGAACACATGGCATTGGGACAATAGGCCTCCGTGAAAAGGGTTCCCGTTTGTGAAAGTCGATCTAAATTCGGCGTGTAAGCTTCATCATTTCCAGCACAACCCATCACCGCGCCAGGATGATTATCAACATAGATCAGCACAACGTTTGGTTTTTTTGTCGCCATTTACATTCCTTCAAATCCGGTCATTGTCCGTCTCATAAAAAATCTTGGGAACTGTCATTGCGAAGGCGTTAGCCTGAAGCAATCTCCCTTTTTGCGGGGAGACTGCCACGCTTCGCTCGCAGTGACATCATGTAAAGTGATTTATGAGATGATCCACTGTTAAAACTCGGGCTTCCAATCGTCCCCCCAAACTTCTTCCCATAGGAAAGGTCGGGTAGAATTGGATTTAACGGTGCCCCCCTTCCATAGATCCCAGCGCGGGTTAGCATGCTGCGTGAAGAAATCGTCTAAACGATCACTCAAGCTAGCAACCACCGCGGCGTAATCCGGCTGCTGCGCGAGATTTTGGCGTTCATCCGGATCATTCACTAAATCATATAACTCATCTTTGAAACTATAGGGGGTGTTTTCCAGGCGTTTCATGAACAGCCATTCTGAGGTTCGGATTGCCCGGGTCTCTTCTTGTTCCATAAAAACTTCATCGCGAAATTCCGTGGTTTCGCCGCTGAGGAGCGGACCAAAACTTTCACCAAAAATCGGCTCGGGAGACGCAAGTTTGCAATCGGCCAGATCAAGAATCGTCGCAAAGATATCGGTTGTGCCTACCAGATTATCAATCTCCAGGCCCGTTTGGGTGATTCCCGGATAACTGACCAGCAGCGGGATACTATTCGCTGAATGGTGCATATTCGAGGGCCAGGTATCTTCCCCGTGCCCCCAAAATCCATGTTGACCGTTTGACTTGCCATGATCGGCGGTGTAGATAACGAGGGTGTTTTCCAGGACACCTTTCTCTTGCAACTTCGCCAGAACCTGCCCAACGCCGTCATCTACCATACTCACCTGAGCGTAGAACCGCCGCAGTGCCGGTAAATTGTTAGGCTGCTCCGCCAGCCGCCGATACCAGGCGAAATCTTCAGCCGGGTATTTCTCTTTGCACACCAAGATCCAATCAATAAGTTCCGGACTCAACCCTTCTCGGGGAACCGAATTCATCGGTAAATCGGCATACAGGTGGGAGTAGCGGTGGTCCGGATCGGGGACATTGCCGTAGGGGGCGTTGTAATTCAAACTCAGAAAAAATGGCGGCTCGTTTGGACCGGCATGTTCGTCGAGATAGTCAAGCGATTTTCGGGTGAAATAATCGACCGAATGCTCGGGGGCTGTATGGCGACGACCGTTGTCAATCATGGGGACGTTATAGAAGGATTCCATCGTCCCTTGTTCCATCACAACCCAATGCTTGAATCCGTTTTGGGGTTCATCAGCAAACCCGAGATGATATTTCCCGATCAGGGCCGTGTGATAGCCTTTTTCCGCCAGCATCTCCGGCAAGGTTTCGAATTCGGCAATGGCGTTGTAGCCCTCCGGCCAGGTATCCATCAGATAGTCGTCGAGCCAGGTGTGAATCCCATGCTGGGATGGCATGAGACCGGTGAGCATGGAGGCCCGTCCTGGGGAACACATCGCATTCGGGCAAAACGCATTGCGAAAGAGGACCCCGTTGGAGGCCAATTCGTCGAGATGGGGTGAGTAAATCTCATCGTTGCCATAACAGCCCAGCATGTTAGCTGGCTGGTTGTCAACGAAGATCAGCAGGATGTTGGGCTGGCGTGAGTTCATGGATGCCTCACTTGATAATGAAGATTATGCCCCAGGTGGGGATTTGAGTAAGCGGCAAGCGACTTCAGCCAGAAGGGCCGCACCAATGGGCAGAGCGTCTTCATTGATTTCAAAGGTTGGGCTGTGAGCGGGTCGGGGCGGGCCATCAATCTTGGTACCCAGGCTCAACATCGCCCCCGGTGCCAACTGGCTCATGTAACTGAAATCCTCGGCGCCCATCTGGGCCTCGCCGACCGCCACCTGACCATCACCCAACATTTCTTCAGCCGTCTGGCGGATGAGTTCGGCCACCTCCGGGTCATTGTACATCGGCGGGAAACCGTTTTCGATGGTGAGAGTGTAATCGCCGCCAAACGCACGGCTGAGGGCAAAGGCCTGCTCCAATTCATTCGCGAGCTGTTCACGGACTATGGGGGTAAAACTGCGGATTGTACCCATTAACTCCACGCGTTCGGGGATCACATTGGACGTATGCCCCGCGTGAATAGACCCTATTGATATGACGGCAGCGTCAATCGGCTTGATACGGCGGGCCCGGATACCATGAATGGCATTGATCACCTGAGCCAGGATAAAAGTAGGATCTACCGTTTTATGGGGATAGGCGCCATGCCCACCCTGCCCAATAATCGTGGCGCTAAATGAATCCACCGCGGCGGAGGCCTCGCCCCCGTTGATTTCAATTTGTCCCGTCGGGGTATTGTTATCGACGTGCAATGCGATGACGGCGTCCAAACCTTCTAAGGCTCCAGCTTCGATCATGAGGGTGGCGCCAGACTTAAGGTCTTCGTCCCAATCCTCCTCACTGGGCTGGAATAGGAAGCGTATCTCCCCAGGCGGTCGATCAGGCATATCGGCGAGAATGCGAGCGACCCCCAGCAAAATGGCCGTATGGGCGTCGTGGCCGCAGGCGTGCATCACACCCGGGTTTTGGGAGGCATAGGAGACATCATTGGTCTCTTGCAGCGGGAGCGCGTCCATATCCGCCCGGATACCCACTACCGGCAATCCTTCCCCCAGGTGTCCGACCACGCCAGTCCTCCCCACCTCGGTATCCACGCGGATTCCCATCTCTTTTAGGGCAGCCGCGACCAGGCCCGCGGTGCGATGTTCGTTAAAACCCAACTCGGGGTGCCTGTGGAAGTCCCGCCGCCAGGAGATCAGTTGATCCTTAATTTTCAGCGCGCTGTCAAGCATAATTAATTCCTTTCATGATTGTGATTTAGCCCATCACCGCGGCCCACTTTTCCCGCAAAAACCCATCCGGATCATTTTCCACGGGTGTATTTCAGTTTGGGGGAAAGGTGTGAGAAAATAAGGTGACCAAGAGA
>CAYVQU010000239.1:0-6797 GCA_964453155.1 uncultured Anaerolineales bacterium
CCGGAGAGAGGTGGTCGATTTCAAAAGACCTTGGATCATCATTTGGTAATGCCGGAGTTAGCGTTGGCACGCGCGAAGTGCTGGTGGGGGTTGCTGAAGGCGTGGGGGTGCTTGAAATTGTGGGTGAGAGGGAAGGTAGTGGGGTAACCGAAGCTTCTTGCGTTTGAGAAGGTAAGGGGGTGGTCGATTGGGTTGGTGTTTCGGTTGGGGGTCCCAGGGCTTCTCGAATTGCTTGCTGCAACGTGGTTGTTAAATTGGGGGTTGGGGTGACAATAATGGCTGGGCTAGTGATCTCATAGACGAGATAAATTAGTCCAATCAAAATTAATACAGCCATCAACCAATAAACGCGCTGCCATAGCGAGCGCATGGTAATTTTGGTGGGTGGCTGAGGGCTGGTCATAAGATTTGGCCGGTATTGCTACGGAATTCTAAGCGGGCGAATCATATCATGATTCATATTGATTTATGATTGCCAGCATTTCCTGGTATCCCTGTTCCGTTTTTTCAGCGGATAACGGCTCCAAGGGGAGTTTAACAGCCCAGTGGGGAAAACCGTGCCTCCGAGCTACAAAGGATTTAACACTGGGGGCAAATGGGGCATATTTCTTTAGGATGTTGCGTTGTGCGGCGATGAATTTTTCGGCTAAGGGGGTAGATTGACCCTTCTGATGGGCATCCCATATTTCCCGTAATTGGGGGGAATGCAAATTTGCCATCGCCGTGATACATCCAGAAGCACCCCATTTTAGGCCGGCGGCAAGGAATCGATCATTCCCGACAAAAGAGACAAAATTGGAGTCCAAAACTTTAGAAATGAGCCGGGTGTACTCGGCCTCTGCAGTTGAATCTTTGATCCCGATAAAATGATCGGGATGGGAGGTTCGTAAAGCCCGTAAAACATCTAATGGAATTGGAACCCCTGCTTGAGCCGGGAAATGGTACCCAATTAAATAACCTTCAGTTGGGATCGCAGTTTGGATCAAGTTTTGGTACCAGTCAAAAACTCCAGCGTTTCCAGCCTGGTGAAAATAGTATGGGGGCAAAACAACTGCCGCCGAAAATCCCAAATCGAAGGCAAATTTTGTGATTTCTGCGGTTTGGGTCAGACTAGGAGTACCGGTTCCTGCCAGCAATCGAAAATCAGGATGCTCTTCCCAAACCCGGGTGCCAGCCGTGAAGATCTGCTTTCGTTCAGCATCACTAAAAGAAGGTCCTTCTCCAGTCGTGCCCAATAGAAGCGCCCCATGACACCCCCGTTGCGCCAAAAAGCTTAAATATTCTGGAATGGAATCCAGGTCAATCGATTGATCAGGGTGAATGGGGGTGATCGCGGCAGCGTATACCCCAGCAAGAGGGTGGTTTGTCATGGTTTACTCCAACTCGTGGCTACTTCTTATGATGGGAATTCCAGATATAATACGTTCGACATTAACGGAATATCCCAGATGTGCAGATTATATTTACTGACTCTAATATTACAGCGCAAGGTTGAAAAAATCGTGAGCAACCCAGACCCCAGGGGTTTTCGGAGACTGCTTTACACTCTGGCTGCGATGCTATTGACGATTCTGATCATTGAACAATCCCTGGAAACCCCTGGGGTCTCCGACTTTGCGCACGAATACTCAGTAGTTTTCGGAAAATCTCATGAGATAGAAATCAAGCTCAAACCGAAAACTGCTCAGGCGGTGCGGCTAATCTTGCCAGCATAATTCCAACTAATAAACCGCACCGTACTCAATTGTAAATGATTGCCTTAGAAGTTGACAGGTTAGATGATTCCAAATCTATTGAAACCCACATCACCCCGGCTGCGGATTGATCTGCAATTTCAAACCACCGTTAAGATTGTGCTCTGGTGGCTGATTGCAGCCAGTATTCTTTTCGGCTGCAATTTCCCGGGAAGCGCCAGCCAGCCCCCTGGTGAGGCTGAAGCTCTGCAACCAATTCTCACGGTTGCTGTTACGCCTTCTCCCACCCCGATCCGTAGTGATCAATTGCCCAATTTCGCAACGCCCATCACACCAGACCAGACTGATTCTACAACCGCAACGCACATCGTTCTATGGCATGGCCTAACCGGGGGGGAGTTTTTGACCTTATATGAAATTACCAGCGCTTTTCAGGAGCAATATCCTGATCTTCAGATTTCTTTAAGATATTTCCCATATGACGATTTATTTTCGGCCTTTGCGGCTGCCCCAGTTCAATCGAATAAGGTTCAACTATTGTTGGGGCCTCATCAATGGGGACCCGAATTATTCTCAACTGGGACAAGCGCGGATATCTCCAGTTATCCCCCACCAGAATTGTTGGCCCACCTCAACGCTCCCGCCCTAAAAAACCTGGAATATCAGAATGCCCTCGTCGGTTTGCCCGTTTCATTACGGGGGATAGTAATGTGGCGAAATCAAGTGCTTTTTCCAACCGCACCCCTCACCCTGGAACAAATGCGCTCTATGGTTCAGAATGAAACCCCCAGCACGACCGTCGGTACTTACTTGGATCGCGGTCTGATATATGCGCTACCGCATCTCGGAGCTTGTCAGGGATCTCTGATGACGGCAATTGGAAACCCGGCTTTTAACTCCCCAGCCGGTCTTTGCTGGCTAGATTTGCTGCATTCTTTTTCAGAAATGGGACCGACCACGGTGAATACAGATGATGATTTGGCGCAATTTATGGCGGGGCGGGTGGGTTTTATATTTGAAGATATCCGGTTGCTCCCTCAAATTGTGACTGCCCTCGGCACTGATAGCGTAATTGATCCCTGGCCGCGGGTTGGAAATCAGCAATTGTCAGGGTATGTGGGGAGTCAGAGCATCTATTTGCAGTCCAACCTTTCTTTGACGGGCGAGGCTGCCGGATGGAAATTGATGGATTTCTTTCTTTCTCCCCAGGCTCAAATGATATTAACTGCCGCTAACCAGATTCCGGCTCGAACCGATTTGACAATATCTGAGCCTCTGATTTTCCAGGCTGTTACCGCGTTAGCCGCTGGCACCCCCGCGCCTCACCAATTCGAAATTGATTTGTACTGGCCTTTTCTCCAGGTAGCACTGGATAACGCCCTATACCACCAAGCTGATCCTAGTTTGGTCCTCCAAACAGCTCACGATGAAATTACAGCCGAAATCCACCGGATCAATTTGGAAAAGGATGAATCCCTAGAATAATTTTCAATTCCTGAGTTCAACGAAACAATCATTATAAAAAATTACAAATCTGTAATTGAAGCTACAATAGCCCTCATCACTGGCTTGTGTTATATTCTTTAATGAGTGTAACCATGACCCCAATATGTAGTCAGTGCGGTTTTGAAAATCCTCCCCAAATGAAATTTTGTGGGAACTGCGGATCACGACTGGATGTCGCCGATTCACGTTCGGCCGCGCAACCAAAACCGGCTCCAATTGCGCCCCAACAAGTCGGAGAACTGGTTGGCTCCGACCTGATGGCGCGCTTTCAACAAGCTGGTTTGCAGGCTGCCGGTCAACGGCGGAATGTTACTGTACTGTTTGCCGACCTGGCGGATTATACCCATCTCTCTGCCAAAATTGATCCCGAAGATTTATACGAAATCATTCAGCAATTTATCAAAATGCTGGCCAACATGGTTTATAAATATGACGGCATGGTGGATAAGTTTATTGGGGATGGTTTGATGGCCCTCTTTGGGGCTCCTATCGCCCATGAAAATAATGCCGAACGCGCCCTCCATGCCGCCCTGGATATGCAGGCGGGTTTGAATGCGCTTAACCAATCGATCACAGCTCAATTTGGGGTGGAATTAGAGATGCATATTGGTCTCAATAGCGGGGTTGTAATTGTGGGCAGTATGGGTTCAGATATGTTGATGGATTACACTGCAATTGGCGAAACCGTCAACATGGCCCAACGCCTGGACGCGGTTGCGGGAACCGGAAATATATTGGTGAGTGAGAGTGTTTTTCGCCAAACCCAACGACTCTTCAATTTTGAAATTCGCCCCAACTTAGACTTGAAAGGGGTAAGCGGACAGGTCACCGGTTATCAACTGATTGCCGAAAAAACGACCCCAGCAGCGGTCCGCGGCCTGGAAGGGCTCCGGGCCCCTATGATTGGTCGTCAGTCTGAGCTTCAAAAACTGGCAGCCGCCGTCGAAACATTAAGCAGCCAGAAAACCGGAAAATTTGTGCTTATTCGCGGTGAGGCTGGTATTGGAAAGAGCCGCTTAATCGCAGAACTTAAAGCTGAAGTAGAGGGGCTGCCGGTCAAAATTCTAGCAGGCCAGAGTTTGACCTACCGCCGCTCCGTAGCCTATTGGATATTTCAGGAAGTCATTCGCGATTTTCTCGGAATCACTTCCGGGATGTCAGACGCCCAAATAAAGCAACGCTTGAATGACAAAGTTTCCACGTCTTTAGGCGTTGGGAACGCGGTCTTAACCGCTTACTTAGAATACATGCTGGCCTTGGAGCTATCTGATCCAACCGCAGCCGAACGCTTGGCTCTCTTAGACCCCAATCAATTACGTCAGCAAATATTTATTTCAGTTCATTTGTTATTAGCGACTGAAGCTGAGAAACAGCCCCTAGTGATCATTTTGGATGATTTACACTGGGCGGATGATGTCTCTTTGGAATTATTGCGGTTCATGCTCGATGATGTTAAGCAATTACCTTTACTTATTTGTGGGATAACGCGTCCTTTCGACTCTGGGCTTTTATTGACCATAGAAGACCAGGCTCAACAACGTCTCGAGAACGATTATATTGATATTCGCCTAAAAAGCCTGGAGACAGACCAAAGCGAACTGCTCCTCCACAACTTGCTCACAATCAGTGACTTTCCAGCTTCTTTACGAGCTCAAATCATCCAACGGGCGAATGGCGTTCCCTTTTATTTAGAAGAAATCTTGCGGATGCTGATCGATGATGAAGTCCTGTTTTTTGAGAACAACCAGTGGGTCATAAATCCGCAGGCCGATTTGTCCAATTTAGGGGTGCCTGAAAACCTGCAAGCCTTAATCCTGACTCGTTTTGATCATCTGGCCCCTGAATTTCGAGAGATACTCCAGGTCGCGGCGGTAATCGGCCGAGAATTTGATTTGAGAGTGGTATCGGTAATTTTGAAACGCTCCAACACCGAATTACAAGAGTTGGTCGCCCAATTGGTGGCCCGCGCATTTGTATTCCAAACCACGAGTGAATCAACAACCTCTTTCTCCTTCCGGCATGTATTGACTTCCGATGCCATTTACAGCACCCTATTGCGGCGTGAACGGGCTAAGTTACATGGTCTCATAGGGACTGCCATCGAAGATTTGTATCCTAACCGGATTAACGAAAATCTGTATTTGTTAGCTCGGCACTTTTCCTGGAGTAAAAACCTTGAAAAAGCACTTCACTATCAACTTCTCGCAGGACAACGAGCCGCCCGGGATTATCTAAATGAGCAGGCGCAAACATATTTTGAGCAAGCCGTAGATAATTTGACTAAGGTGGACCATTTACCTGCCCAGGCTATTCAGGCTTTCACCGGATTGGGTGATGTATTGGTTTTTGTGGGAGAATATGATGCCGCCCGGGAATACTTCAAAAAAGCAGAAGCACTGGTCGATATTAGTGATGCCGTCTCGGTCCAGACTTATATTATGTTGCGCCGAAAAATTGGCACAACCTTTGAGCGGCAGGGCAATTTTGATCGGGCCTTGGCGTATTTAGGCACGGCCCAGCAGTTTGCCCAAGAAACCTCTTTACCATTACAAATCGAAAGAGCCAAAAATCTCAATGACATTGGCTGGATCCATTTTCGAAAGGGTAACTTAGAGCTGGCGGAAACCAGCTTGCAGACAGCCCTAGAATTGGTTCGTAGTACGTCTCAATACGCCGTGATTGCCTCCATTTACAATCGCTTGGGCGGAGTCTATTATCAAAAAGACGATCTTGAAAATGCTCACCATTACGTGCGCCGGAGTTTGATATTACGGGAAGAAATTGGGGATATTGGTGAGGTGGCCCGTTCTTATAATAATTTAGGATTGCTGGGTTGGAAGCGGGGCGATTGGGACGAAGCGTTGGAGAATTTTTCCCGCAGTATTACCCTGAATCAAACCCTCGGCGATGTCGAAGCCACGATTTTCCTGCATATGAACACGGGCCTACTGCTTACCGATAAAGGGGATTTGATGGCCGCTCAGCAGCACCTCGACGAGAGCCTCGCCGGGGCCAAAGAAATTGGGCATAGTGCCCTCGAAGCCCAAACCTATTTACATTACAGCCGCTATTGGTTAGCCTCCCAAGAATGGGAGAAATCTCTGTTCTACAGCAATCGGGCGTTAGAGATTTTTGACGAAATAGGTTCTCAGGAAAGCTTGGTTGATTTAAATGCCTCCATCGGAGAAGCCTGGTTAGGATTAGGGGATCTTGACAAGGCGCGCGCGGCCTGTGAATTGGCAGTCGATTGTTGTGGCGATGATCCGCAAACCATCCCTCCCTTAGAGCGCGGCCGAATTTTTCGTTTACAGGGTGAAATCGACCGGCGGCAGGGAAATTTGGATCAGGCTTTGGAGGCCTTAAAAGAAAGTATTTCTTTGTTTATTGGCCTGCACAACCAACTGGAACTTGGTCGCACTTATGTGGCCTTAGCTCACCTTGAAAAAGATCGTGGCAACGCTTCTGGGACTCGGATTCACGCCCGGGAAGCAGACATGATATTTAGCCGCTTGGGCGCCAACCTGGATTTAAAGACCTTATCCAATCAATACCTTCGCCGATTATGGTGGTGAAGGGTGTACATTAACAGCATGAATA
>CAYVQU010000240.1:0-6775 GCA_964453155.1 uncultured Anaerolineales bacterium
TTTTCAAGGTGCAAAAAAGTGTCCACTAATTTCTAGCTGTTTTTGAACCATCCCAGTTTTTTGGAATAAAACCCAAGCTCAAATCGGAAACTGCCAAGCGCTCAAGCCGTGTGGCGGTAAATCAAGGTGATTCTTTCTAGAAGGACAAATCGCCACACACTTAAAGGAGTATGAATTATGACGAAAGCTGATTTTGGCCTGATTGGCCTGGCTGTGATGGGACAAAACCTGGTTTTGAATATGAACGACCATGGTTTCAAAGTCGCGGTTTATAACCGGACGGTATCCAAAGTGGATGAATTTATTAATGGCAATGCCAAAGGGACTGCCGTTGTCGGAACTCATTCCATTGAAGAATTTGTCAGTGTATTGGAGAAGCCGCGTCGGGTGATGATGTTGGTCAAGGCGGGGCAGCCGGTGGATGATTTCATCGAATTGCTCATCCCACACCTGGAAGCGGGTGACATTATTATCGATGGAGGCAACTCAAATTATGACGATTCGATCCGACGGACGGCCTATGTCGAATCCAAAGGTCTGCTCTACATCGGCACCGGCGTTTCTGGGGGCGAAGAAGGGGCCCGGTTTGGCCCTTCGATCATGCCGGGGGGTTCACCCGCAGCCTGGCCTCACGTCAAAGAGATTTTCCAGGCAGTGGCTGCCAAAGTCGATGATGGTGCCCCTTGTTGTGATTGGGTCGGGGAGAATGGAGCCGGTCACTACGTAAAGATGACCCACAACGGAATTGAGTACGGGGATATGCAGCTCATCTGCGAAGCCTACGATCTGATGAAACACGTCTTGGGGATGAGCAATCAGGAGATGCATGAAGTTTTTACAGAGTGGAATGCAGGCAAACTGGACTCTTATCTGATCGAGATTACACGCGACATCTTAGGATACCAGGATGAAAATGGGGAGTACGTGATCGACAAGATATTGGATACCGCGGGTCAAAAAGGGACTGGCAAATGGACATCGGTCTCAGCCCTGGAAATGGGCATTCCCCTGACATTGATCAGTGAAGCCGTATTGGCCCGGTTCCTCTCCGCTTTGAAAGATGCTCGAACCGTTGCCGCCCAAGTATTAAATGGACCAGCAACAGAATTGTCTGGCGATAAACAAGCCTTCATCCAGGATATCCATGATGCCCTCTACGCCTCTAAGATTATGTCTTACACCCAGGGATATATGCTGATGCAGGCCGCGGCCGAAGAATATGACTGGAATCTGAATTACGGCGGTATTGCCCTCATGTGGCGTGGTGGTTGCATCATCCGCTCTGCGTTCTTGGGGAAGATCAAGGAAGCCTTTGATAAAGATGCTGAATTGAGCAACTTATTGTTGGACGATTACTTCAAAGTCGAAGTGGATGCCGCCCAGGCTGGTTGGCGCCGGGTGATTGCCAAGGCAGTGGAGGCCGGGATTCCGGTGCCAGCAATGTCAAGTGCGCTGGCATTCTATGATGGTTATCGGCGCGAACGACTCCCCGCCAACTTGCTCCAGGCCCAGCGAGACTACTTTGGTGCCCACACCTACGAACGCGTAGACCAGCCGCGCGGCGAGTTCTTCCACACCAATTGGACCGGCACTGGCGGCGATGTAACTTCTAGTACGTACAATGCGTGAAATATCTTGATAAATCATGTCACGCACGACATGCAAAATTGCCAGAAAATTCATCACTTCGACTTCCCTCAGTGCAGGTTCTGAGTAGTGATAGCGTTTCGAAGGGAAAATTTTTCGGATGAGCCGCACCCTTCGATACGGCCCTGCGGACCTACTCAGGCTTGTCGAAGGGATGCTTGTTACGTTCAACAATTAATAAATCTATAACAGAGACGTAGCATGCTACGTCTCTAAATGCGCAAGCTTAGAAACACACAATTTTGGAGAATTTATTCTGGGGAAGATCACATTGAATAATTTGCACGCAAAGAGGCTTTTTTTGAGAGGATATTTTGCGTCTTAGCGTCTTTGCGTGAGATTGGGAGAATGCAATGAAATATGGATTAAATCTCAAAACCAAAGAAGAAACCACCCTAGACCTGGTATCGTTAGGAGCGCTCATTCACCGGTTGGATCCCGGCACGATCCCGTTCCGCAAAGCAACAGACTGCAAAATCCATGTCAGCGGCGGTGAATTTAATGTGGCGGCCAACACTGCCGATTGCTTCCGCATGCGGTCTGGGATTGCTACTGCCATGGTGGATTACCCCATTGGGGCTTTGATTGCCGAACGCGTCAAAGCTATGGGCGTGAAACCGTTCTACAAGTATTTTGAGCACAACGGCGTTAATGGGCCCAACATGGCTACCGTCTACAGTGACCGAGGCTATGGGGTGCGCGCTCCGATGGTGTTTTACAATCGCGCCAACGAAGCTGGAGCCAGGCTTAAACTGGGCGATTTCGATTGGGATGAAATCTTCGGCCGGGGAGTGCGGTGGTTCCACAGTGGTGGAATTTTTTCAGCCCTGTCGGAAACCACCGGCCCGTTGATCGCGGCGGGCATGAAAGCGGCCAAAGCCGCGGGCGCAGTAACCTCGTTCGATCTTAATTACCGCGCGAAATTGTGGAATCTATGGGGTGGTCAGGAAAAAGCTGTTGAAACCGTTGCCAGCATCGTTGAAAACGTGGATGTGTTGGTCGGGAACGAAGAAGATTTGCAACTTGGGCTAGGTATCCCCGGCCCGGAAGTCGAGAAAAAGTCGAAACTGGACCCCAGTGCATTTGTTGCCATGATCGACAAGGTTCTCGATAAATACCCCCATGTCAAAATCGTGGCGACCACTTTACGCGAAGTACACGCCACCAACCACCATAGTTGGAGCGCGGTCGCCTGGATCAATGGTGAAACCTATCTCGCCCCGACGACCGAGTTACACATCTACGACCGAGTTGGCGGTGGGGATGGATTTGCTTCGGGATTTTTCTATGGGTTGATGTCCGGTGAACCCGAACAAATGGCTGTTAACTTGGGTTGGGCGCATGGGGCCTTGATGACCACCTTCCCGGGTGACACCACCATGGCGACCGTAGAACAGGTTCGGTCATTCGCGGAGGGTGGCTCAGCGCGCATCCAGCGGTAAACGGTTGAGAAAATAAAACAGCGTGAAAGAAAGTAGCCGGGATTTGGAAATCCCGGCTACTTTCATGATCTTACCAGACACAATTAGAATTTGTTGCGCGAGGTAGTTTTATTGAATTTTGGCGAGGTCGGCGTCAATTTGTTGCAAAAGGTCTTTGGTAAGCACATTGGGAACAATGGGGGCCAATTTGACTAATGGCTGGTGTCGTAAAGCATCAATTTGAGAGGTTCCCATGTACGCACCTAAGAACTTGGTCAGAACGGCTCGGGAGGCGGGATTATCGAGCAGAGCGCCTAATTTGGTCTGGATGCTGAATGCGGAATCGGGTTCGTCGCCAGCCCACTCAATCTGATGAGTGAGGCGGATGTCGTTCGACGCGGCCCCGACAGACAGCGTAAAGGTACCCGGTTCGGTCACCCACTGCATCAGACCATCATCGAAAAAGGCCAGTGACATCCGGTCCAGTTCCAGTTCAACCGTTTTCGTTTCACCGGGCTCCAGCCAGACCTTTTGGAAGGCTTTCAACTCTTTATTGGGACGGATCAAGCTGCATTCGTCGTCACCCACATAGAGCTGGACGACTTCATACCCGGCCCTATCGCCGGTATTGGTTACATCCACATGTACTTTGATTTCATCATCATGGGTATATTTCTCAGCCGCCTGCAGATTACGGTATTTAAAAGTAGTATATGACAGGCCATAGCCGAAGTGGAAGCGGGGTTCAACCTTTCGGGTATCGTAATAACGATATCCGATGAAGAGACCTTCCCCATAATAAACTTTCCCATTTTCGCCCGGATAATTGAGATAGGCCGGATTATCCTCCAGGCGCTTGGGCCAGGTTTGGGGCATACGGCCCGAAGGATTCACTGCCCCAAAGAGCACATCGGCGACGGCATTGCCAATTTCTTGGCCCCCATACCAGGATTGGATCACCGCGGGAACTTTGTCGGCCCATTCGGCAATGACCGGGGCAGCGGTAGTCAGAACCACGATGGTATTGGGATTGACCGCGACGATTTCATCTAGCAATTTGACCTGGTCGCCAGGCAAATCCAAGTTTGGGCGATCACCGCCTTCGTATTCCCATTCGGCCGTCGTTCCTAAGAATAGAATAACTTTGTCTGCTGTTTTGGCCAGTTCTACCGCTGCCGCGATCGGATTCTCAGGTTCAGGTGGCAAACAGGCAACTTCCATGCGCCGCCAGGGCATATCCCCCTGGAAGCGGTAGTCAATGTGGATTTGAACTTCTTCTCCCCAGGTCAGATTCAGGTTAACCTGATCGGAGGGGCCGCCCCAGGGCACCATCGCAACGTCTTCATCTGTCCAAGCATCAAATTTCTGCTCCCCATTGATCCAGACTTTGCGTTGACCGTTGCCACTGAAAGCAAGTTTGTAAGGTCCCGTTTCTGGTGCTACGAAGGAACCCTTGATCCGAACGGAGAATTTGGTATGGTCGGGAACATCTTCCAGGAAATTGGTGGAAAACTCGAATTCACTGTGTTTGGAGACCTTGGTTTGCAGCGGTTCCCCATCCAGTGCATAGTTATCATGAAAATCGAACGTAAACCCATCCCCCATGAGCCAGTCATTGGGCAAGGGGTGGATTTCTTTACGGATGGAAGTTCCGAGGGCATAGGCCACTTCAACCTGCTCACCAACTTTGGCGCGAATCCCTTCTAATGGCGAGACAGTGTAATGGGGGTTAACCCGTGAGCTGCCCCCGCCTAACACTTGCGCTTTGGCTGCGGTGGGGCCAATCACTGCCAACGTTTCGATATCATCGGCCGCGAGGGGCAGCGTTTGGTTATCATTTTTGAGCAGAACCATGGCCTGTTCAGCCGTTTGCCGAATCAATGCTCGGTGCTGGAGGTTATCTTCTTCGGTTTCTGGGTAGACTTCGGGATTCTCGAAGACTCCTACTCGCTCGAGAGTTCGTAATATCCGCAAGACCTTATCGTCAATTTCTTCCGCAGTGACCCGACCAGCCTCCATTTCGGCGCGCACCACATCGGAATGCATCCAACGGGCGGGGCCGGGCATTTCATAATCTAGGCCGCCCGCGGCGACATTTTCGGTATACGTCCCCATCCAGTCGGAAATCACCATACCATCAAAACCCCACTCATCTTTCAAGATATCTTTCAAAAGATAGCTGTGTTCGCTAGCCCAGGTGCCATTGATTTTGTTGTAGCCCGACATGATGGACCAGGGTTGGGCTTCTTCAACGGCCATGCGGAAGGGGGTCAGATAAATCTCACGCAAGGCCCGTTCGCGGACCTCAGAACTCATTGTGTTGCGCTCATATTCCTGATCATTGCAGACATAATGCTTGATGCAGGCCCCAATGCCCTCTTTTTGTAAACCTTTGATATACCCGACGGCGATTTTTCCTGTCAGATAGGGATCCTCCGAAAAACATTCGAAGTTGCGGCCGGCCAGCGGGGTGCGGTGCATATTCACCGTGGGAGCCAGGAGTATGTGCGAGCTTTTGGTCTTGGTTTCATCCGCCAGGGCCTGGCCGACTGCTTCGATCAACTCCGGGTTCCAGGTCGCGCCCAGTGCGACACCCACTGGGAAAACAGCTGATTTGGGGGCCATATCCCCCTCCGTACCGCGGGCGCCATTGGGGCCATCGGTCACTTTCATTGCGGGAATCCCCAAACGCTCATTGCGAACGTTGTACCATAGGTCGGCACCCGCCAGCATTGCGAGCTTTTCATCCAAAGTCATTTGCGCGAGAATTGATTGTATTCTTTCTTCCATAAGAAATTTCCTTTCAAGGTATCAAACAACTACGGAAAACCCATCGTTACCAGAGAGAGCATCAGGTAAGAGTTGTCCAAACAAATCAGACTCCCCAGAGTTTTCAGAAGCGTTTACGGTTGTTAGAACAGCAAAATTTTATGGTGATTTTGCCTTGGCGTCAATTCGAATAGAAACCAAATAAGTAAATCCTTCCAATTCTCTTTAGTGCGTTGCCAGATTGAGTTTTGAGAATCCACAACATAGCTAAAAACCGTTCAACTTAGCGACTGCCAGGGCAATTTCCTGGCAGTTTTTGTTGTAGGAATTTTCTGATAGTGAATAGGGCGCATATCTGGAAAAATAGAATTTACTATCAACACAGGATTTTCTGCAAACTGCTAAAGCAATATGGATTGGAAATACAGCAAGTGAAGGTGTTATTCGATGAATATCATAAATCCCCATAAAAAAGAAGCTGGTCAAGGTCTGGTTGAATACACCCTGATCTTGGTTGGGGTTGCGATGATGGTTATAGACTACAATCAGATCCTGAAATAGGTAAAAAACGCGCCCTTATTTTTTCGGATTGATTGCTATGGTGATTTTGCCCCGCGAACTGCCCCACATTAGCAGCGAAAAATGTAATTTTCTCTTATGGTATGATGAAAATGCACCGATTGTTCAGAAGAGATTCCTATGAATGAAAAACTTGAACGCAATTATCAAATTCTTATCGCTGATGATGACCCAGATAATCTCCGGTTGCTGCATAATCTTTTAAGAGAACAAGGGTATCAAATTCGACCAGCGCTCAGCGGCGAGAAGGCTTTAGCTTTTGTGCAAATCACTCAGCCAGATCTGATCCTTTTAGACATACTCATGGTATCTTTTCAATGATTCGGGGGTGAAACAAAATCACACACCAACCCCAAGCA
>CAYVQU010000241.1:0-6663 GCA_964453155.1 uncultured Anaerolineales bacterium
GTATTCATGCTGTTAATGTACACCCTTCACCACCATAATCGGCGAAGGTATTGGAAGAGCAAGTAATAAATATTCCGATCAGTGATACTCAACAAACAATCTCGTGGCAAAAAACTTGTTCACAAGGTCAGCCATGCGAAACGGTTCACCAGTGGCATAAATATGCTGCAATTGCTGGAGAAGCCGCATATCCGGGTGCTTGGGAAGATTTTGATGCTGGTATTCATGGTTATGTTCATAGATTTGAATATCCAATAAATATTCGAAAAATCAATCTGCAATATGTATCCAATAGCGGCCAACTATATATCTGGGGAATACATTTCGAATAACCCATTTCCATCCAGGTGGTTTATTTATTGATTATGAGCTTTCTGAAAAAGATGATATTGAAAGTATTGAGATTGGCAGACAATGTTTTACGGCGACAGTTAGATTTCCTGGTAGCCTTGATAGGCCTAATACTTTTATCGCCTCTATATCTGATAATAACAATTCTTATTAGAAGTGATTCACCGGGCCCAATTGTTTATAAAGGAAGACGGATGGGGCGTTTTGGTAGAGAATTTGAAATTCTAAAATTTCGTACAATGTACGAATCTGATCATAGTTATGCCGGGCCAAAGATTACTGGAAAGGGAGATGAACGAATAACTCCGGTTGGATCTTGGTTACGTAAAACCAAAATTAATGAATTTCCGCAACTAATTAATGTATTAAAGGGGGATATGAGCCTGGTCGGACCTCGCCCGGAAGACCCAGAAGTGGTAGATGAGTGGCCGTCAGATGTAAAAGAAAAATTGTTAGCTGTTCGCCCTGGAATAACCAGTCCGGCATCGGTTGTTTATCACGATGAAGAATCCATTTTAGATGGTAAAAATGTTATGGATGCGTACTTGCAAATAGTCCTCCCTGATAAACTTCGAATGGATAAACAATATTTATCGGGTCGAAATATTTTGTCCGATCTCGATGTAATGTTTTGGACACTTTTTGTGATCATACCCAAAATAAATGAAATACCGGTTCCAGAACATAAATTGTATTGGGGACCTATTGCCCGTTTTTTTACCCGCTACTTCAACTGGTACTTGATTGATGTGCCGGTTGCATTTATTGCCATTACGATTACTGGTCTCATTTTCCGAATCCAGGAGCCACTTCATATTGGAAAATTTGTGGCTCCGTTTGTTGCGTTTTCAATGTCAATTCTTTTTAGTCTGGTTAATGTTTTCCTTGGTCTTGATCGAATTTATTGGTCTAAAGCGCGGGCTGAAGATGCTCTGGGGTTAGGTATTTCTTGTATCATTACTACATTTGGAATTTATTTAGCGGACAAACTTATCTTTATGGATTTATTTGTTCCAACGGATATGCTCCTATTTAGTGGGTTTTTATCTATGCTAGGTTTTGTTTTTGTTCGCTATCGAAGCAGGATTTTTACCGGCCTAGCATCCCTGTGGCTTCGTTTACGCGGGGGGGGATGGTCGTGGGGGAAAGGGTCTTGGTTGTTGGCGCCGGAGAACTTGGGCGTTATGCAGATTGGTTATTGAAAATTCAAGAGTTTGGCAGAGTATTAAAAATTATCGGTTTGGTCGATGATAATCCGCGCTTACAAGGTATGCTAATTGCTGGATACGAGGTTTTAGGAACTACGAATGATATTCCTTCTATCGTCGAAGAACAGAAAATAGGACTAATATTTTTTGCAATTGCAAAATTGAACCAATCTAATCGAAATCGAATTCTTGAAATTTGCCATGGTACTAATGTGCAAGTTGTTGATATTCCTCATATTTTAGATTTGCTGCGGGGACATTTCTTAGCAAACGGGAACGACGTTACTGAAAATAAGCAATTCAATCCAAATTTAAATTCTGCTAAGTAAGAACCTATCTAGAGATTAGACTTTTTGCTCGAGCTGTGCCAAGCCGAAGGAAAATTCGGTGCAGGCTTTGACCTACCCCGCTCGAGTTCTCAATCGACACTATATTGAATTTTCGGATAGGTATTGAGGCTTTATCCTGGTTATCTTTCACTCTTAAAAATCAGAATTAAGAATCTAAATCCAGATACCTATGGTTTTGGGCCTCTGTATGCTAAAATTCTGCTTCGTAAACTAGGAAAAAACTTAATTGGAAAAATTTATGACCGAAAATAATTTAGATAAAATGTCTTCATCTTGGAATCAAACATCCGTAAATATCCGGTATTATATTGCGTTTTTAACGAAGTGGGTTTGGTTATTTTTACTGATCACAATTTTGACTACAATTTTTGCTTATTGGTATAGTAGTTCACAGATCCCTCAATACGTCGCCACTGCTTCAATATTCATTTCCCAACCAAATGCCCAAGATGATAATAATTATAAGAGCCTAGTCGCTAACGAACGATTGGGACTTTCTTACTCTCGCTTAATGGTACAAAGACCAGTATTAGAGAGTGTCATAACTGATCTAAATTTAAATATTAATCCAGACCGACTAAAAAGAAATATTAGGGTAAATGTAATCCCTGATACGCAAATTTTAGAAGTTCGTGTAACAGATTCAGATCCGGAACGGGCGGCTGAAATCGCAAATACAATTGGGGTCGTCTTTGTACGTTTCAATGAAGATTTTCAAGCATCACGTTATCAGGAGACAAAGGAAAGTTTAGTAACTCAGATTTCTGCCGCTGAAGCACAAATTGAGAATACGCTCAAAGAGCTTGATGAATTAGGTGTCTCGACTGATGTATCAACTTCCCGAGAATTTCTTCAGGTCAAACTTACCGCATATCAAGAGAGTTACAATGATTTATTAAAACAGCTCTTATTGAAGACTTCACTGGAAAATGTTTCTTTTGAACCATCATCAGAAGAAGAAGTAGAGACTGATGTATATTTACAACTAGATACTATTCAACAACGAATTAATGAAATTGATGACAGAATTGATCAATTTTCATATTTTGAACGCCAAGGTGTTGAGTTCGACTTGCTTCAATCAAGACGTAATGCCTATCAGCAAGTTTATGATAATCTAATTCGGCAACTAACTCAGGGGGAATTTTCTACATCATCAGATGAAATTTTGATTGATCAAGGACCTTCTGCGGAATTGCTAGCCGAACAACTAGCGATGTTGGAAGACAATATTAAGGTAACCGCCCAAGAGCTTGAACAACTGGGAGGTACTTTAGGGGAAACAAGCAAAATTGATCGATTAGAAGCAAATTTAGCCTTATATCGGCAAAATTACTCCAATTTGTTGCGAAGTTATGAACAAGTTAGGTTAGCTGAAATTCAAAGTACACCCAGCGTAATATTAGTGGAACCTGCCATTCCCCCCGGTAGCCCTATATCTCCCCAAGTACTTCGAGATACTCTTTTTGGATGCGCGTTTGGACTAATGCTCTCTTTGGGTATCGTATTTGTCATTGAAATTTCTGATGATACGATCAAACGACCTGAAGATATTACTATGCGCTTGGGTTTACCAATATTGGGTGTAATTGCTAAGCACCCGATTGTGGAGGGGGGTCCTATTTCGGAGCGGGAACCACGCTCTCCAATAACCGAAGCATTTCGTTCTTTAAGAACGAGTATACAATACGCAAGTATTGACCATCCTGTTCGGTCCTTTCTAGTTACAAGTCCAGAGGCAAGTGCAGGAAAAAGTACGATTGCGACTAATCTAAGTGTTGTATTAGCGCAAAGTGGGCGAAAAACAATCCTAATTGATGCTGATATGCGTCGACCAAGGGTTCATGAACTCCTTAACCTAGATCGCCAAATTGGTCTAAGCTCTCTTTTTGTTTTTGAAAATTCAGTAAGTGGTTTAGAAAACGATCCTGAAAAAGCAATTAAAAAAACCACAACTGAGGGACTATATGCCCTTACATCAGGTGATCAACCCCCTAATCCAGCTGAACTCTTAGGGTCAGAGAAAATGTCAACCATCCTATCAACTATACATGAAGATGCGGATATGGTTGTCGTGGATGCTCCTCCCTTAATGGCTGTAACCGATGCAGCCGTCTTAGCTACTCGGGTTGATGGTGTTTTAATTGTTTTGCAGCCAGGACAAACTAAGTTGGGGTCTGCCCAACAAACGATTGAGAGATTAAGACGAGTAGGGGCTAATATTATTGGTGTAGTAATCAATAACGTAGTAATCGATAGAAGAAATTATGTTGGCTATTATTATCGATATGAAGATTCTTATTACCAATATGTTGAAGATTCTGAGAAAGCATCTATATTTTCTTTTAAAAAAATATGGGTGTGGCTTAGTTTAGGGATAGCACTTCTTGCAATTGGGGGCTGGCTTGCCTTTACCCAAGGTCTATTTCCTGTTGGCAATAATATCGATGAAGTAACTGAGGTACCTAAAACCGAAGCAGTTGCGAGTTTGGTTGAGCCATCATTTACTCCTACACCTACCGGCGAACAAGTGCTGTTAGAAGATGAAACCCCAACACCGCAAAGTACACTTACAGCTACCCAAACACCAACAGAAACCCTGACTCCAACGATCACGGATACCCTTCCACCTCCCACTCCGGGTCCCGAATTAATGACTCCCTTCGGTCCAAATGAAAAATATGTGCTCCATCAGGTAGTTGAAGGCGAAAGTTTACCTATTATTGCTCAGACATATGAGACTTTTCCTGATGTAATTTCCGCAGTAAATGGCCTGACTCCTAATAGACCGTTACGTCCAGATGATGTGATTGTTGTTGTGCCCGGATTAGTTGATCCTGAAGAAGTTTCAGAGCCACTTCGAATTGTGAAAACAGAAGCAGATGTAACCCAAGGTTACCTGGCTCACACTTATAATGTTGCCGAAGAAGAAATTCAGAGTTTTAATGATTTAGGCCAACACCAGTTCATTCCCGCCAACCGTTGGCTGATATTTCCATTGCGAGAATTCCAAAGTCCGACGCCTGAGCCGACTCCAACTCGAACCATCGCTCCAACGATGACCGCTAGTCCCGTTCCCACCCCAGACTTGACGGGTGCATTGAAAGCTCCTTTTGGCCCCAATGATGAGTTTGTGCTTCATCGGGTGAAACCCGGAGAAAGTCTACCGATATTAGCAGGACGTTACTTAACTTCATCTGCCGTAATTCGCGCCGTGAATGGAGTTGAAGGAAGCATTCAACTTGATCAAGTTTTGGTTATCATGCCTGGACGACAAGATTCAGCTGGCTTATCGGCTTTATCGGTAATGCTCATCGAACGTCCTATGGCTATCGAAGATGTAGCTTCTAGATACAACATTTCATTAGACGATTTATTATTATATAATGAGTTTACTGCTGCTGCTGATGAGTTGGATCCAGGGGACTGGATTATTTATCCAACCCCTGAAGAAGAATGAAATAAAAAATAATCATTACCCAAACTAGTTTTGACCAATAAAAAGCAAGGCTGATACGTTCTTGCTTTTTATTGCTATATGGAAAATGTATGACTGTTAATTGGGAAGAAAAACGAGTATTAATAACTGGAGCAGGTGGATTTATCGGCAGTCATTTGACTGAAAGATTAATTGAATTAGGTGCCAGTGTAGGTGCCTTTGTGCGTTATAATTCTCGTGCTGATTGGGGGCTGCTGCCGAAAGAAATCCTTGCTCAAGTCGATATCATTCCTGGTGATTTTCGGGATTTAGATGCCGTTCGGGCTGCAGTTGAGGGGGTGGATTATGTGTTTCATCTGGGAGCCTTAATTGCCATTCCATACTCTTATGTTCATCCGGCGGAAGTTGTTGAGTCCAATGTCCTTGGCACCATGAATATTCTTTTGGCTGCCCGTGATGCCGACGTTGAGAGAGTAATTCACACCTCCACTAGTGAAGTTTATGGAACCGCAATACGGGTGCCGATGGATGAAAACCATCCTTTGCAAGGGCAGTCACCTTATTCTGCGAGTAAAATAGGGGCTGATAAAATTGCAGAGAGTTTTTATCGGTCTTACGACCTGCCAGTAATTACAGTTAGGCCATTTAATACTTACGGACCCCGTCAATCAACTCGGGCCGTGATCCCTACAATTATTACCCAGGCCCTAACCAAAAAATCGATTAAATTAGGTAATTTGGATGCTAAGCGTGATTTAACCTATGTGGATGACACCGTTAGTGGCTTCATTGCAGCGGCCCAAAGACAGGGTGTTGAAGGGCAAACTTTCAATCTTGGGACGGGAGTTGAAGTTCGAATTGGGGATTTAGCTGCCGAGATCATTGCGATAATTGATAGAGATGTTAAAATTGAGGTAGATATTTCTCGCTTGCGGCCCGAAAAAAGCGAAGTTCAGCGTTTATTGTCCGATAATTCTTTAGCTAAGCAGTATTTAGGTTGGGAACCAACGACCTCACTGACAACCGGATTACAAGAAACAATCAACTGGATCAGAGAAAATCTCGCGATTTATGATCCAGATGTATACCAGAAATAGAACAATCAACATTTAGAGGTAAATTCATGAAAGCGGTTGTATTAGCTGGTGGTAAAGGCACCCGATTATTACCATATACCAAAATATTGCCCAAGCCCCTCATGCCAATTGGGGATATGCCAATTTTGGAAATATTATTGCGCCAAATAAAAAACGCTGGTGTTAATCAATACCTTCGCCGATTATGGTGGTGAAGGGTGTACATTAACAGCATGAAT
>CAYVQU010000242.1:0-6622 GCA_964453155.1 uncultured Anaerolineales bacterium
ACTTTTGCTGTTTTGAGGAGGGTCTAGCACCCTTTTTGCAGTAGAGTCACGAATAGCGTTGCTTTTCCAAAAACAAGTATTCGTCCTATTCGTTTCAGTCGTGAAATTCGTGTTTTTTTTTCAATATTCAATTACTTCTTTGCCATCCAGGAGGTCAGCATGAAAATCCATTTTCACGGTGCGGCCCAAACGGTGACCGGGTCCCAACATTTACTTGAAATTAATGGTCATAAACTACTCTTAGAATGTGGTCTCTACCAGGGGCGGCGCAAAGAGGCGTTTAAACGCAACCGTCAATTTCATTTTGACCCGACTGCGGTCGATGCGGTGATTTTGTCGCACGCCCATATCGACCACAGCGGGAACCTGCCGCATCTGGTAAAGCTAGGCTATGCCGGTCCGATTTACGCGACGCCCGCGACAGCTCACCTGGGGAATATCTTGTTGATGGATTCGGGTCACATCCACGAATCACATGCCGAATACGAGAATAAAAAGCGCGCCAAGCGCGGTGAACCACCGATTGATCCCCTATATACGCAGGTGGATGCCGCCGCGGTGGCCCAACAGTTTTTCCCAGTTCCCTACGAACGCGATTTCAATCCACTCCCTGGGGTGACCGCCAAATTCGTGGATGCCGGGCACATTCTCGGGTCCGCGGCCGTCATCCTGGATATCGAGGAAAAAGGACGGAAATTCCGGCTGTGGTTCTCCGGTGACATCGGTCGGCGGGATTTACCCCTCTTGAAGGATCCGGTTTTGCCCTACGAGGTTGATTACCTTTTGATGGAATGCACCTATGGCGATAAAACCCATCACGATCCGCAGTTAGCTTTTGATGAGCTGCAAGCCGTGGTCGGTAAAACCGTCGCCCGGGGCGGCAAAGTCATCATCCCGGCCTTCGCAGTCGGGCGGACCCAAGAACTCGTCTACAACCTGCACCAAATGCTTGATAGCGGTGCGATCCCCAAAATTCCAGTGTTCGTCGATAGCCCCCTGGCCGTCAACGCCAGTGACATATTCCGCGCCCACCCCGAAGTGTTCGATGCTGAAACCAAAGAATTTATGGCAAACGACCAGCATCACGCCGCGCTGGGATTTGAGCTACTAACCTACACCCGTTCTGTCGAAGAATCTAAGGCGATCAATGAGGTCAAAGGCCCCGCGGTGATCATCTCGGCCTCCGGAATGGCCGAAGTTGGTCGGATCTTGCACCACCTGAAAAACAACATCGCAGATCCGAATAACACCATCCTGATCGTCTCTTGGCAGGCCCCCCATACCTTGGGCCGCCGCCTGGCCGACCGGGTAGAGGAAGTCCGAATTTTCCGCGAGTATTACCCGGTCCGAGCCCAGGTTGAGACCATTGGCGGATTATCTGCGCATGGCGGGCAAACCTTCCTCAAAGAATATGCCCTGGCTTCCCGCGCTACACTGAAAAAAATCTTCCTGGTCCATGGGGAGAAACGTGGGGCGGAACCCTTTATGGATTTGATGAAAGCGGAGGGCATCTCCGATATTCATTTCCCCGCGGCCCAGACATCAATCACAATTTAGGATTTCTGGCTCTTTGAGCTTTTGTGGGGTGAAAGTTCCCCGGAAACTCCTGATAGGTCATTTTGCTAGGGCCATATGGTTCAAAGTTTTCGGGGAACTGGCTCTACCACAGCATTTCCAACAGGCCGAATTTCTAGCGCAGCGCTCTAAAAGCGCAGAATAGATAAAATCTGTGCTTCAAGAAATGATTGGAGTGCGAATGAAACCCGTATTACAAACGCACAATTTGACCAAACGCTACCCCGACTTGACCGCGGTGGATGACTTGACGCTGGAGGTATATCCAGGCGAGATTTTTGGGTTGTTGGGTCCCAATGGGGCGGGAAAAACGACCTCCATCCAGATGATGTGCGGCCTGCTGGCGCCCGATGGGGGTGCCGTCTTTATCCAAGGGGAGCCGGTGCATGGCGGAGATGTCGAGGTCCGGGCCCGGGTTGGGGTTTGTCCACAACAGGCCATTTTTTGGGAGAAACTAACCTGTATTGAGCAGCTGGAATTCGTTGGTGAGACCTATAACGTCCCGCGGGCAATCGCCCGACAGCGCGGGGATGAATTGTTGGCTATTTTGGGATTAGGGGAAAAACGGGATCAATTGGCAGCCACCCTCTCCGGCGGGATGCAGCGGCGGCTCAACCTAACGTTAGGATTGGTCCATGATCCCGAAATTTTGGTCCTCGACGAACCAGAGGCCGGGCTTGATCCCCAAAGCCGGGTGCTGGTGCGGGAATACGTCCGTTCGCTGGCCCGGCAGAAAACCATCATCTTAACAACCCACAATATGGATGAGGCCGACCGCATGGCCGACCGGGTGGCCATCATCGACCATGGCAAACTATTGGTCCTGGATACGCCGGAGGCCCTCAAAGATACCGTCGGTGAGGGGGACGTTTTGGAAGTGGAGATTGGGGGGCTGGCGGTGGAGGTGGTTCAGCGGGTGTTAGCAAGATTTGACGCGAAGTTGTTATCGCCACTCGCCCCCCTAAACCCTTCGACAGGCTCAGGATGGTATCCCCCCAATATTGGGGGGACTTCTTGGGTCCACAAGGAGGTCACTCTCCCCCCGGAATCGGGGGGTGTAAGCGGGGGATCTGAGTTTGAAAAATACACCCTGCGCGCTCCTGGCATTGGATCTCAAATCCCCGCAATTTTAGAGGTCATTCAAAGTGCTGGCGGGCAGGTTGGTGAAGTTCATTTGCGGACAAATACCCTGGAGGACGTGTTCATCGCCCTGACGGGCCGGGGGCTGCGGCAATGAACGTATCAATAAGCAGATTTCTCAGTGTCTTCCGCAAATGTGCCCGCGAGCAGAAACGCGATTTATGGGTATTGGGGTTGAGTTTAGTGTTTGCCCCTCTATTTGTCTTTATCTACTGGTTATGGACGGGGGGAAACGTAACAACATCCTACGCCGTGATGGTCATCAACCAGGATACAGGAACCACTCTTGCTGACGGGAGCAGCTATCAGGCTGGAGAAGAGGTAATCACTGCGATGGAAGCCCTTACTTTCCAGGATGGCAGTCCCGTACTGCGAGTGAAGTTGATGGCGGCTCGGAATGAAGCCGAAGATCGGTTGCGGAAACGAAAGTCCGCGGCATTGATCCTAATCCCACCTGATTTTTCGGCGGTGGTGGTCGCTACCCGGTTGGGAGATAGCCCCCCACCCACGAATATCGAACTGGTTGGCGATCTGACCAATCCATTTTACACCGTCGCGGCGGTGATGGCTTATACCGCCGTCGACGCCTATATCTTAGAGGCAACGGCCCAGGAACGTTCCATTGGAATGATCGAAACCGCCCTCGGCGATTCCGCGGCCCGGACCGAATTCGAGTTATATGTCCCGGGGCTGTTTGTCCTGGCAGTGATTATGATGATGTTCCAGGCTGCGATGATGGTGGCCCGTGAAATTGAGGGCGGCAAATTGCAGCGGTTGCGGATCTCACGGTTGACGGCGTTCGAACTGTTAAGTGGCATCTCGGCCTGGCTGGTCTTGGTTGCCATCCTGGAAGTGTTGGTTACTTTTGGCGTCGCGGCGGCGTTGGGATTCCGCAGTCAGGGCGCCTTATGGATCGCGATCTTGTTGGGAATCATCACCAGCTTTTCGATCATCGGCATCGGGATGATCGTCGCGGCCTTCTCAAAGACAGTTTCACAGGCATTCGTCATTGCGAATTTCCCCTTTGGGTTCTTCATGTTTTTAAGTGGGGCCGCGTTCCCAGTTCCGATGGGATCGATGTTCACGCTCTGGGGGCACGATTTTCATCTGGTCGATCTGCTCCCGCCGCGCCATGCTGTCGCCGCACTCAACAAAGTCTGTACGTTAGGCGCGGGTTTGGGCGAGGTTACATTCGAGCTGGTCGCGTTAATATTGCTATCGGGGTTATATTTTGGAATTGGAGTGGGGTTATTTCGGCGGATGCATTTGAAATAAAAAAAGACCTGGCAGGTTTTGAAAACCTGCTAGGTCTTGGTTAATTTCCGACTATTCACTCAAGAAAATTTGTATTTTTTCAGCATCATCCACAAATA
Organism: uncultured Anaerolineales bacterium; assembly: GCA_964453155.1. Taxonomy (GTDB): domain Bacteria; phylum Chloroflexota; class Anaerolineae; order Anaerolineales; family UBA11858; genus CAYVQU01. The sequence continues at coordinate 4,089 of CAYVQU010000242.1, forward strand.
TGAATTCACTCGGGGTATTTGGTGCTTGCTGGATTATCCCGGCCTGATTGGCCGCGGTCAACAATTGGCTGATGCGGCGGTTGGGGAGGTTTAGCGTGCGTTCATCGCGCAGATTTTGGCAGGCAGTGCCGATATCTTGAGCGGGGGTGGGGCCGCCTAACGCGCGCAAGGCATCTACGATCAACGTTTTTTCAGGATCAGGCGGCGGTGGAGGGGGCGCATCGTCGAGGTCCATCAGCCGATCGAGGGCCGAAGCGACGCGTTCTTGGGAAACGGGGTCTTCGGCTGAGGGTTGAGAAGTTTCAACGGGAGCAGCAACCACTGGTTCGGGCGGCGATTCAACTGGGGTTTCAGGGGTTTCAATTGGTTTGATCTCTAAATAAATCCCCGAACCTGAGAGTTCGACCAGCCCCTTTTTACGAGCCGCGCGGGCAAAATCGCTGAAATTCACAAAATATTTGCCGTTCTCATTCTTGATTTCTTTCTCATCAAAACCCGGATGCATCCGCCGCATGGTGTTCTTAATGGAGGCTGAACGTAGTGATTTTCCACCCTCTACCCCGGCCGCCACGGCTTTAACTAACAAGTCGAAGGCAGCCTCAAGACTCATCAGAGGGGGGAGTTTTGTTTGGGGTTCAACTTTGGTATCGGGTAATAAAACTTCGTTGACCATATCCCGCGTGTAGAATTTTACATACCCCTGGGCTTCGGCTGCCAGAATAAAATCTTTGAACCGGTTGAAGGGTTTTCCTTGTTCGTCTTTGTAATTTTTCTCATCGAAATTTGGGATCAGTTCGGAGAGGCCATCTTTGACGCGTGGGAAAATTGGACGGAGTTTATCTTTGTTGAGTCGTTTGACAACTTCTACTAAAACTTCATAAATATTTTTCTTGAGCCAACCGTCTTTCTCGAGATTGGCATAATATTCAAACTCATCTACGGCATTTTGCATATGAGCGGCAGTGGTACCCTCCACGCCGAAAGCGATCACTTTCTTGCCGTATTTACGCAGCATCTTGGCGACCGGGACAAAATCTTTATCGCCCGTGATTAAAACAAAATTCTGGATTTGGGGTTGGGAATGTAAGATATCAATGGCATCGATGGCCATGTGGATATCGACCGCATTTTTAGTGGTTTTTTTGCCGTTTTTGGGGGAATAAGCGAAGGTGGTTACATGGACAGGATCAAAGCCCGCAGATTTAATAGGCGCGACGATAATCCCATAATTGCCCCAATCGGCATAGGCATTGGCGAGTACAACCCGCCCATATTCCTGGCATTTGGCCATCACGAATTCAAAGTTGACTTTTTTGCCGGTCAAATTTTTAAGCGAAAAAACGATATTCTCGTAATCAAAGAAGACGGCCACATCTTCCTGATGTTTGGATATCACCATACAGAGTCCTCCTATGGTGGTGAAGTACTATGATATTTTCCGATTTTACCCTATGTAAATTAGATTTGGATAAAATCAACCCAGAAAACTTTTATTTTGGGGGGAGTGTTGCTGCAAAATCCAGACCCTTTTGAACCCAATCTGTCAGAGTGCCATCCGTTTCACATCCCTCAGGGGCCACCATGACCCAGCCTGTCATTGGACGACCGGTGATATCGAAAACGCGGGTGTGAGGTTGATCAAGGGCGGTTTGATATTTCTCAGGCCCAACCCGAATGATCAAGAATTCTTTGTGAACTCCACAGGCCATGTTGCCATTAAGCAAGTACCCAACGCCACCAAACATTTTTTTCTCGATCAGATTTTCCTGGTTGGCTATAACTTCACTAATCCGCGCGGCTAAAGTTTCATCATAAGCCATAGGTTTACTCCTATTTGAAAAAACTGACCCAGGTGACAATCACCTGCTAAGTGACGATCACCTTCGTCATTATTCAACGATCAGTTCAGCCAACAACCGTTTGGGGACGTGGTGAACATCGTCCTCTGAGCGCCAATACTCGATATCCCCGTCGGCCCCCAGATCTTCGATGACAACGGTCTCTTTGGGTTTGCCGAGGGCGACCACGAGCAAAATATGCAGATTTGCGGCCAGCCCCAGTTCATGATGCAACTTATTGCGTTTGACCGATCCGATCATACAGCCACCCAGACCGCGTTCTGCCGCTCCCAACAGCATGCTTTGGGCCGCGATACCATGATCGACGCCGAAAGTATCGCTGATATCCTTGTCCCCCAAGATGACAACATAGGCTGCGGGTCGTTCGCCCTCTTCTGGGCCACCCCAATCTTCCAGGTATCCGGCCCAGCGGGTGTTGGGGAACACTGTGGCGTTGGTCTCCGGATCGCAGGCGAGAAAGAATTTTAAGGGCTGCTTGTTGGCCCCTGAGGCCGAATGGCGAGCTAAATCGACCAACTCAACCAGGGTTTCCCGGTCAATGGTTTGATCCTGATAAAAACGACGGTAACTGCGGTTGGTCAATATTAATTCACGTAGGTTCATAGTGTCTCCTATTATTTTTCATCAGCAATTCCCGGAAGTTAGGGGGAGAAAAGGTTGACAAGGGTTTTCGTA
>CAYVQU010000243.1:0-6595 GCA_964453155.1 uncultured Anaerolineales bacterium
ACTACCCGTTGTTAATTTGTAAAGGTGCTTTTACTCAAAATCTAACCGTACCGATAATATCTATATGCAGGCCGTGGTTGCCATGACAGGACAAGGAGGCTGGCCGATGAGTGTTTTCCTCACCCCGGAAGGGAAACCATTTTATGGAGGTACCTACTTTCCGCCCGTCCGCCGCTATAACATGCCGGCTTTTAAAGAAATATTACTGACGATAAACCGTTTATGGCAAGAAGATCGCGGACAACTTTTTGACAGCGGTGAAAAAATCAGCCAGCACTTACAAAATCAAGTAGGCTTACAGAAAAGCCAAAAGAATCTTTCCAGCGAAGTTCTTGAGGAAGCCTCAGTTACTTTGGCCCAGGGATATGACTGGAAAAATGGTGGCTGGGGTCAGGCCCCTAAATTTCCCCAACCGATGATTATTGAATATTTACTGCGGAGGGCAACCCAGGGTGACAAAATGGCCTTAGATATGGCCGTCCATGCCCTAAAGTCGATGGCCAAAGGGGGCATGTATGATGTCGTAGGTGGTGGTTTCGCCCGTTACAGTGTGGATGACTATTGGTTGGTCCCTCATTTTGAGAAAATGCTTTACGATAATGGCCAATTAGCCCTAACTTATCTCCACGCGTTCTTGGTTACAGGTGAATCCCGATTCAAACAGGTTTGTGAGGAAACTCTTGATTATATTTTGCGAGAAATGACAAACGAAGAAGGGGGATTCTACAGCAGTTTGGATGCAGATTCTGAAGGCGAAGAGGGCAAGTTCTATGTTTGGTCTCTAAAAGAAATACAGGAAATCATCCTAAATCAAGATGATGCCAGATTTTTGTTAGGAGCCTATGGAGTTACCGAGATCGGTAATTTTGAAGGGCAGAATGTGTTACAACGCGTATTGGATGATGAGCAATTGGCCGAGGAGTTTAACCTTCCGATTGATGAAGTTGTCCCAAAACTTTCGAGATTGCATGCCAAGCTCCTGGCTGCTAGATCAAACCGGATCCGCCCTGGTACTGATGACAAAGTCCTGGTTTTTTGGAACGCTATGATGTTGACCGCCTTTGCTGAGGCTGGTAGGTATCTTCACAGGGATGATTACACTCATATCGCGCATCAAAATGCGAATTTTATGATCAATAATTTGTATCAGGATAATCGCCTGCTGCGCTCCTGGCGAAATGGGCAGGCCAAATACAATGCTTATCTTGAAGATTACGCTGGGCTGATTTTGGGATTGCTAGCCCTCTATCAGACGGATCCCAATCCAAAGTGGTATCAATTTTCATTGAAGCTAGCCGATGAGATGGTCTCCCATTTCGCAGATCCCGAAGGTGGCTTTTTTGATACGCGTGATGATCATGAAGCTTTAATCTTCCGTCCTAAAGATTTGCAAGATAATGCCACCCCCTCCGGGAACGCTCTGGCAGCTCAGGCTCTATTGCAATTATCGGCATATGGTGACAGAGTGGAATATCGCGATATCGCTGAAGAAATGCTCTCAGCGATGCAAGGTGCCATGACCCGTTATCCGACGGCGTTTGCTCAATGGTTGTCTGCTGCCAATTTTGCCCTCGGCCCAACTTATGAAGTAGCCATTCTTGGTGAAATCCAAGCTTCACAACATTTAATCAATATTGTGTGGGATAACTATCACCCGAATTTGGTGACTGCAGTATCGGCATATCCTCCAGTAGATGGCTCCCCCAAACTCCTTAGTGAGCGGCCCTTGCTGAATGCTAAACCCACGGCCTATGTTTGTCAGGAATTTGTCTGCCAAACCCCAGTAAACACGCCAGAAGAGCTTTCGGATCAACTAAACGCCTGATTGCCAGACTCGCAAGCCATAACGGCTCAAATAGGTGGGAATGTGTTGAAAAAGGGGATTTGCGGCTTCCAAGGCCATAATCATCGCCCGTTTTCGATCGGATTGCGGTCCACACAATAGGGTCAATGATCCCCCAGAACCGCCAGCCCCGTTGACCTTCCAGCCTAAAGCTCCAAATTGCTTGGCAATAGAAATCACTTGGTGGGCCTCAGTGCTGATTAATTGGGGATGTAGGCGGCCCTGAGCGGCGGTATTCGCGCTCATCGTATTCCCCAATTCAGCGAAATTACCCGAAAAAATTGCGTCCCGAGCGATCGGTGCGGTTTTTCGCAAGTCGTTTAACTCAACACAATCAGGTCCGGCATTTTCAAGTGACTGGATGACCATTTCATGCACGTCTGATGACGAGTGTGATTTCCCCAGGTAAATTAGCACCAACCGTCGTTCCAGTTCCCACCAAATTTCATTAGGGACTTGGATGGGGGACACCGCAGCATAAGGGTATTGATGCATCTCAATATAGTTGATTCCCCCGTAAGCAGAACTTAATTGGTCCTGGATGCCACACTGCTGCCCCAAGAGTTCGGTTTCCACTTTTTGAGCGGCCAGAGCGATTTCGTGGGGTGTCATTCTGCCAGGAGTGAGGTCATCCAACCCGCCCAACAGGGCAACTGTGACCGCCGCGGAGGTTCCCGTTGATGCTCCGGCCGGCGCCTCTGAGAAAATGGTGACTTCCACCGCCAGATTTTCAGGGAGGTTCATATATTCAATTGCAGCTTCGAGCAGTGGATGTTGTTTCCAACCGTGTTTGGATGAGTGTTTTGCTGGATCAACCACAAAACGTTCGCCGTAGTTTTCCGCGTTGATAATGATTCGGTTGCTAGCGTCTGATGATGGATAAACGGCAATTTGAACTTCGGCATATGGATAGACGCCAATATTGAAGATCCGGCCATATCCCGCGAACCAAGTATCTGTCCAGCCACCGATATCACAAATGCGGATAGGAGCCACTGAATTGATGATTTTTCGAGGGCGGAGTGAGGCAATCATGATATTAGGATTGAATTTTGGCAAAAACCCAGGCCAGCCGATAAGCCGCATAAAATACTCTGTTAGGGTTTTGGGGAAAAATTGCATTATCAGTACAAATTATAGTCGCATAAGACATTTTTGGGGGACATAATGCGCTTGTTCATCGTTGTCATACTCCTGTTACCCCTCAGTTCTTGTGCGGAAGCCCCAATATCATCCGCTCCAGCATTTGGGGATGCCCAGTCCACCCTGGCTGCGGGTGAAGAAGAACTGCGGTCACTGGCCATCCAGTCCACAAAGCTGGCCCTTGACCTGACCCAAGCCGCGGCGACCGAAGCAGCCTTTCTGCAAGAAACCGTCCAGGCACAGAATGCCACGGCCACAGCCCAGGTGGAGGAGCATACCGCCACCCAACAAGTGATCCAGGCGACAGCCACAGCGCAGGAACTGCAAACCCTCACCGCCGCACAAACTCAGGCGGCTCATGCTACCCATACAACCCAAATTGAACTGACCGCCACTGCCTGGCCCCAAACGGCTACGCCCCTGGCAGCAACCCAAGCCGCAGTCGTCGCCGCAGCCATCCAAACCGAACGCCGCCTATACTGGTCGCAGTACGTGGTGCCGTTTTGGGTCTTCATTGGCGCGGTAGTCTTGGTGCTGCTCGTGGTAGCCATTGGATACGCCTTCAAACGGTTACTCCCGGTGCTGGAACTGCGGGCCAGAACCATCATTTCACCGGATGGAGAAATGATCACTTTTTTACCCGCCAGTAATGAAATCAAAGCCATATTGCCCGGTCGGAGCGCAGGCCCGGCCCTACATAGTCACTACGAACAAAGCCGGGTCAGCGGCCTGGCCCCCGACTTGAGCCTGCAAGATCGCACTTTAGAACGTCATCAGGCCACCCGGCTGGCAGCCACACTGCCACCAGGACGCTCTCGGCGCGCCGCCCAAGGACTGCTCACAGCCAACACCCCCATCCTGACAACAGAAGAAGAACACCCCGCGCCCTTCCTGGTAGTGCAATCCGGTGAACGCCCACCCCTGCTGGACAGCGAGACTTTGGATATTCTGGAAGGCCAATGGAGGGAAGTCGATGAATGATCACCGACAGAAACGATCTCAAGAGATTGCCGAAAAAACCCTGCGTCTGTTGGAGAACCAAAACTGGCTGGTGACTGGGCGGATCGTATTCTATGTCCTACCCCTGGCCAAGCGCGCCATCCTGATCTTCGACCCCCTGGCACTGCGGAAACCCGAACTAGTTGTGAGTCCAACTTTCGTGCATCGCCTGAGTACGGCCCTGGGCGGCTGCCGGGTGGTACCCACCAACAGCCGGGGGATTTACCTCCAGGTGGCATACACTCGCCTGGTGATGCAGAAGTTGAGTACACAAACCCTGGACTTACACCAGCAGGCTAGTGCGCTGAACGTCCCGATCGGGCAAACCCGCCGTGGCTCCTTATGGCTGTCTGTCACCGAGATGGACAGCGTGCTGATCGGCGGCACCCGGCGGATGGGGAAAACCAACCTGCTGCACACCTGGATCTCGGCCCTGCTGCATGGGAATGAAGCCCAGCTGGTGCTATGGGATGGCAAAGATGGGACTGAATTTGGGCGCTATGCTCAACGAGAGAACACCTTAGTCGGGGATGACCTGAATGCAGGCCTGCAACACCTGACAGACGAAATCACGCGCCGCAAAAGGCTCTTTCTATCTAAAGGCGTAAACAACCTCCCGGCATATAACCGCACCAGTCGGGCCAAACTGCTGCCACTGGTGCTGATGGTGGATGAAGCCGCCTTGATTCCGACTGAGTTGCAAAAGACCCTCAGCCGGGTAATCGCCGTAGGCGGGGCCTATGGAATCCATCCAGTGATTGCCACCCAACGCCCGGATGCCAAAGCCGTGCAAGGGATGCTCAAAGCCAATCTATCCACCCGGATCGCCCTGCCGGTACCCGCCCACCATGATAGCCAGGTGATCTTGGGTCACAGCGGGGCGGAGAAACTGCCCAAGAAAAAGGGGCGCCTGCTGCTGGTGTGGAACGCGCGGTTGATCGAAGCTCAAGCGTATCTGGCCCCCCAAGTTGATCAACCCCAATTACCAGACACAATCCACCTACTGACCGCCCGGGAAATGAGCCTGGTGCAGGCCGCAGTAGCAAACGACAACTGGTTCCGGGTCCGGGAGATCGCCCAGACGGTGGGGGAGAGCCGGGATTGGGTAAACGCAATTGCCAAACAATGGGAGCGCAGCGGGTATCTAACCCCGGTGCAGCGCAATGAAAAAGGCCATCCGCAAGGCCGCAAAGTGACGGACACCCTGGTGCAAGCCGCCGGATTAGGCGGATCAGGGGATCTGGCGGATCTGGCGGATTGGGATAAACCAAGCAACCTATAGAGAAAAAAGGAGACATGAATGACAACAGAACGGATATTACTCGGAGAAGACTTGGGGATGGGGGCCAACAAGCTGTATGGGGCCGCAGGTGGATTGGAAACCCTTTCGCAGGTGGCCGTCAATGGCAGCCAGCGTCTGAAGAACGTGGTCGGCCTGAAACAGCGCCGTCGCCCTCTCACCATCCAAACCGAACACGGCTCGTTTTATGTGGGGGAAGGCGCCCACGACTATGGCCGACCAGTGGAGAACTTGGATTTTAATCGGTTGACGGGCGCGCCGGAGATGAAGGCGCTGCTATATGGCGCCCTGACCCACTACCAAAAGGCGCACGGCGCGTTTACAACCCCAATCAGTATGATGGTGGGACTGCCTTTGCAGATGATGTCGGGGGAGAACGCCAGAGCCTACGCCAATGGCGTGCGGGGTTGGCTGCAAGGGGTCCATCACTGGCAGGTGAAAGATCAAACCTATCAGGCCGAGATCGCTGCGGTCAAACTGACCCCACAGCCGGTGGGCGCGCTTTTTGATCATGTTTTGGATGAGCACGGCCGCTTCATCAGTGATCGCAGCCGGTTGCTGAAACAAGAGATCGGCATCCTATCGGTGGGTTTCAACACCCTGGAACTACTGGTGGTGCGAGATCGGGTGCCGGTGGAACGCTTCACCAGCGGCCAAACCGTGGGGGTGCGCCGCTTATTGGAATTGGTCAACCCGAACGAAACTTATTCGTTAGGTGAACTGGATACCGCCCTACGGAGCAATCGCCTGGATTTGAGTGCCGCCCTGCCGGTGTGGGCGCGGGAAGTCAATGGAGAGATCGAGAAACGCTGGGGCAGTGCTTTCAGGCGGTTTTCCCGGGTATTGGTCGTGGGCGGAGGGGCAGTACTGCTCAAGAAACACCTCACCCAGCAATTTGCCGGGAACGCGGTGGTCCCGGATCAGCCGGTGCTGTCGATTGCGCGCGGTCTGTACAAACTGGCCCTGCTCAAGCAATGAAATTGAAACGGGGACGACCTGCCAATCCGCAACCATCGATACGGATCGTCCTTTCGGGTTGGCTCCACCCGGAGCGGGATGCCGACATTCTGGCCTGGTGGACGGCCATTCCCAAAGGGCAGCGGATGGCGGCTTTCAAAACCGCTTTGCGAAGCGGTGGGATGGCGAGTGAAACCCTGGAGGCAGCAGGTGACCTCCAAGAAGCGACCCAAGATGCCGATGATATTCTGAGCCATTGGATGTTCTGAATTTTTGGCAGTCAAAAAATGCAATGAAGAATTCTCTACCCTACATCTAGGATGCAAATGATCAGTCATGGTGTAGACTCTTGT
>CAYVQU010000244.1:0-6569 GCA_964453155.1 uncultured Anaerolineales bacterium
TTCTTGCCTGAGAAAGGATGACGTGTCATCCTCTGGGATTGCACCTGACCTGCCTCACGGCAGGGGGGTACGCGGGGCGTTTTGCCTGGTCTGGTTTCGGTGTGAAGAGCATTCGGGGCAAAACCGGGCAGGCAGGTGAACATCTTGTTGTGCGGTCAGTAATTAGTGAATTTTCTTAGGACCAAACAATCCCTCGAAATAAAGTCCAAAAGACTTAATCAAGAGAAAAAGGGCTGGAAGAAATCTTTCAGCCCTTATCTTTTGGTGAGTTCAAAATTCTTTACTTGGCGGTCACTGAAATTTCAACCGGTGCGGCTCGCACTAAAGTCGTATAGATCGGGCATCGCTGTTTATATTGTTCAATCATTACTTCGCCCTGTTCAGTACTAATACCGGCAACCTCAACCATGACCCGAAAGGCTTGCAAACGGGGGTTGATACCAGAATCCATTGAAGCTAAGCCACGGGGATCGAGATCAGCCTCAACAAATGTTGTGATATCCGTTACTGTTACCCCCATTTCTTCAGCAGAGTGCTCAAAAATGAAGGTGCCGTAAGTCGCCAACGCCCCTAAGATCAAATCGAGGGGATTGCGTTCCTCGTTGGGGCCTTCCAGCGGGGGGACCGAGTCGATGACGAAATGATTGCCACGGGCACTCACAATCGCCCGGCCAGGTTGGTTCGAGAGTTGAGCTGACAACTTGGCCGTATTTAAACCTTCGATAGCGGCGGAGGGAGCTTCATCACCAACGGTGATTTCGATTTCAGTCGCCCGTGATAAGGTCGTGTAGATTGGGCAGCGCGTTTTATAATTCTCGATGATCGCTTTGACCTGATCGTCATTCGCACCAGGAAGGTCGAGGTGGACCCGCATGGCTTGCAGGCGGGGATCGGTTCCTGATCCGGCAACCCCGCTGACATCTAAGTCAGCTTCAACGGATACTGATACATCTTCCAAAGGAATTGACTCCTCCAGACCCACACGTTCGGCGATAAACAATCCGCAAGTCGCCATCGATCCCAGAATCATATCCAACGGATTTAATTCTTCGTTCGGACCTTCAATCGGGGGCACCGAATCGACGATGAAGTGATTGCCACGGGCACTGACGATGGCGCGCCCAGGCTGATTGGTTAGTTTCGCAACGGCTTTAGCGGTAGCAAGTTGGGGTTCATCCGCAGTCTCTACCTCAGCAGCTGCTTCATCCGTTTTTTCTTCTTCAACAGAAGATTCCGTTTTGGGAGCAGAAACTTCTGCCGCGGCTTGAACGGGCTGGCTGGCCTGGCAGCCACTCAAAATCAAGGTTGCTAACAACATAATCGTAAGTTGAATCATTGCAAATTTTTTGAATATTGTCGTATTCATCATTTTTCTCCTTTTTTCATTTAATTACTCATGTTACGCACCTTTGGGACTGGCAGTCCTGGAAATACGCGGTGGTTGACATGAATTCACTCTAGAGGACTGCCAGTCCTGCGTAATGTCAGTTAATTATCTAAACTTATTGCGCAGCCGGGACGATCATATGTTTTTCCAGGAAGTACTGATCTGACCCATCCAGGAAATTTAAGACTGGGGTAAACTTCATGAGGGGACTTTCAAGCTTGGGCATGAGTTTATTTGACTCCAATGCGTATTGGTCTGTTCCATCCAGAATATTCAAGACGGGCCTGAAGTTTCTGTTCGAAAATGCCGGTTGATGAATGACATTCTGTGCTTCCAGTGCATATTGATTCGATCCATCTAGAAAATTCAAAACCGGGCTAAAGTTCTTACCCGAATATGCTTGCCGGTCTAAGATATTCTGGGCTTCCAACGCATATTGATCAGAACCATCCAAAAAATTTAAGACCGGGCTAGCCATTCTGAAGGAGTTTGCCCGTTGGGGTACAATATTCTGCGAATCCAATGCATATTGATCTGATCCGTCCAGAACATTCAGCCTCGCTGAATTGGCGGCCTGGATGCCACTCGTACGAAACAGGTCACTTCCAATTGTTGGGGTAACAAACAAAGCGCTGATGATGAGAACAATGATGAGAGCAGCGAAACGAATAAAATTGGGGTTACGTTTTACGTTCACGATGTTTTCCTTTCTAAAGAATTTAGCTATCGCTTCCTTTGGCGGGGCGGCAATTTGATTTTCGATTGTTAGGGGATATTAATAATTTGGGTAATTTTGATCTCCTTTCTAATGTATAATGGATAAACTGACCAATCACTTATAGGTATGATTATGTCGAAAGTAATCGGATAATTGGTATCCGATTAGGATACTTAAGGGATACAAGTCATGGATACAATGGTCAGTGTTAATTTGTGGGCAGCTAAGAGGGAAAAGATGAACGAGATCATTTCTTTTGGGTATTGGGTTCGTCGTCGGCGAAAGGCGTTGGATCTCACTCAAGTCGCGTTGGCGAAACAGGTGGGATGCGCGACAGTTACAATAAAGAAAATCGAAAGTGATCAACGCCGCCCGTCTCGGGTCATGGCCGAACGAATTGCAGAATGCCTGGAAATAATCGAACCCGACTTGGAGAATTTCATCCAATCTGGGCTGGGTGAGTCCCCAACGTTCCAGTTACCCCAACCCCATCTCCTAATCCATACCGCAGATATCGAACCCCCTTTTCAAGTCCAGCAATCTGAACCTAAGAAATGGAGTACGTTTGTGGGGCGCGCAGCTGAACTGACCTGGTTGGATAACCATTTCGATCAGGTTTTAGCAGGGTTCGCTCAAATCGTGTTTTTATCCGGCGGGGCGGGTCGGGGAAAAACAGCCCTAATGAAGGCGTTCGCTAAGCGCGCCTTGACGCAGGTTGATGAGTTGGTGGTACTTCAGGGGAATTGCAATGCCTTTTCCGGTGTGGCTGATTCTTTCCTTCCGTTCCGTGAGGTACTCAGCCAACTTACCGGTGATATTAGGGGGCAATCGGCACCTTTACCGCTTGACATCCGACAAAGTCGCCGATTGTGGCGCAACATGCCCTCTGTGCTGACTCAAATCGTTGAATATGGACCATATCTCATCGATACATTTATTCCGGCCCGCACACTTCGAAGTCGAATTCAGCCCAATGGGGATATAAAAGCCAGTACCTATCAAAAATTTCAATCTTTTTTGGATCAACCCCGCCGAATGAGTGATGGTTTGTCCCCGGCTGTGCTGTTTGAACAGTACACCAATGTACTTCAGGCCGTGGCGACTCAAACCCCTCTATTAATTTTGTTGGATGATTTGCAATGGGCAGATCAGAGTTCTATCCAATTGCTGGCCCATATCGGACAGCGCTTGAAGGGGCGGATCTTGGTGATCGGCACATATCGCACCAATGAAGTTATCCAGCGGCAAGATGATGCACGCCATCCCCTGATTCCGATTCTGAATGAACTCAAGCGCCGGGGTGGGGATATCACCATTGATTTGCAACAATCCGATGAAAAATCGGGCCGAGATATGGTCGATTTCATCTTGGATTCTGAACCCAATAGATTTGGGGCCGAATTTAGAGAGCATCTATTCCGCCTGACGATGGGGCACCCTTTATTTATCGTAGAGTTGCTCCGGGCAATGCAAAACCGCGGCGATATTGCGTATCGTGATGATTGCGGTTGGACCACATCAGCGAATTTGGCCTGGGAAGTTATTCCCTCGCGAATAGAGGCCGTACTTTCAGAACGGATCGACCAGCTGGATGAATCACTCCGGAAGTTGTTATTGGTTGCTAGTGTGGAAGGGGAAATTTTCACCGATCAGGTGATTGCCCAAGTAGAAGGTGTTGAAGAGCGAGATTTGTTATGGGCACTCGTGCATGAGTTAGGCGACCGGCAGCGGTTAATTTATGAAACTGGAGAAATAGAGACCGACAATGGTTATCTGACGCAATTTAAGTTTACCCATGCGCTTTACCAGGAATACCTTTACCGTAGTTTGAGTCAGGGCGAGCAGCGTTTGCTCCACCGAGAAGTTGCTCTCGCTATCGAAAATCTCTTCACTGTACAATCTGACAAAATTATGGCCGATTTGGCGCATCATTATACTGAGGCCGGTTGGCCTGAAAAAGCTGTGGTTGCTTTGCACCGTGCTGGAATTTCAGCCGCTAAAAAATTTGCTAATGTCGAAGCCAGAGAATATTTTGACCAAGCGTTAGCAATTATTTCCGAAACTGATCTAGAGACCCGCTGGGATTTGGCTCATGCTCGGGTTCAAATTGATACAATTGAACGCCATCCAGAGCGTAAAAATCACCTGGAAGAACTTGAAAGCTTGGCATTACAACTTAACGATGCTAAAAAACAAGCGACTACGGCGTTATTTTGGGCGAAATTTCATTTATCAAGTACTCATGATATGTCCGCAGTTCGCCAAGCACTTGGGTGCGCATTTGATCTCATTCAAACCATTAATGACCCTCAATTAGAGGCCCGATGGCATCAAATCCAAGGCAATCTAGCGGATGTAGAAGGTGAAGTATCGCGTTCAATTGTTCATTTCGAGCGTGCTCTTATTATATATTCGAAGTTAGGAGATCGAGCTAACGAGGGCATAGCGCTTGATTATTTATCACTCTGCTATGATCGACAGGGAGTTGATCCCATTGAATCTAAAAATTTATCGATTAGAACGCTACAAATTAGTAGAGAAATTGGAGATCAACAACTAGAGGGCTGGAGTTTAATCAGATTGGGAAAATTTGAGAACTTTTTAAGTGATTCATATCTGGTAGGCGAACAATTAATTAAAGATGGGATCGAAAAGCTTGAAAAAATCGGTGATCGGTTTGGCGCTAGTTGGGGGGTTATTTTTCAGGGTTGGTCATCCTTGTATCAAGGCGATGTACCTGGAGCATTAAACTATTTCCAACAGGGATACGACTTTGCTCAGGAGCACGGACTTGTTGATGCTGGAAATCACCTGTTGCAATTTATTGGAGAAGTCGCATATTCTCAGGGAGATTATCAAAAAGCATTGGCGTATTTCCAGCGGGTAGAGAAATATCTGCACGAGCACATCCATAAAACCCGCAAAGCAAATATTTTTGCCCGTTTAGGGGCCGCGTTGGTGGGTTTAAAGCAGTGGGATGAAGCTGAGAGTTATTTCCAGAAAACACTGGCAATCTGGCGATCGGTTGAACCCCAGATGAGGATGACTGCCGCTCTCAGTGGGATGGCAGAGATTGAGCTTGCTCGAGATAATTCACTTCAGGCGCAAGTTTATGTCGATGAAATCATAACCTTATTGGAAAGTGGATTAAGTTTAGATGCAACGGATAACCATTTCCCCGCTCGGATTCGCCTAACTTGTGTGCGAGTACTGCAAGCCAATCAGGATCCTCGGGCAGACGATTTCTTACAAGAAGCATTTGCTGAACTGCAACAATTGGCAAATAAGATTGACCAACCCGAGAGACGGCGGGTTTTCCTCAATAATACCCCCTGGCATCGAGAAATTATGTCATTGATGGGGAAAAGAATAGATTAGATTATCAAGTATTGAATCTGATTTACATGCCGCACAACCCAAGTTGGAGCAGACCCGGCTTCGCCTGGAGGGTACGCGGGGCAAGTAGCTCAGCTAGAAGTGTTATGTTAGGATGCTAGATGAGCCAGAGCCGCCGGGTCTGCTCAACAAACCGTTGTGCGGCTATTCGAGAAGAAAAGCCAATGAAAGTTTATCTAATCAAGCATAGGCACCAAGTGCTTTTAAGAATACAAAAAGTATATAGGTGCTACACCACGAAATATCTTCGCGGCTGCCGCTGCAACCCCTGAAAGTATTGATTTTGAAGCAACAGCCGCAACAGTTGAGATGAAATTTAGAAAATTCAGAATACATCTAGAAGTGGCAATAAGGATATCTACACATATGGGTTACAATTCAACTAACTTGAAGTTATCCCCAAATATGTGGGTAGCTCGATACCATAAAAGGTGTTAGATTCGTTTTGTTTTCAATTGGAAGGGAGTAGGATAAATTATGAATGAGAAAGAAAATAATAATCCTATGAATGAAGACGGAGTAATCTATGAGCTTCAGGAAAAGGCAGATTGGTTAAATGAAAAAATTGATGAAGCGATATTGCATGCTAAAAAATTGAAACGAACAAATCAAAAAAGAGCTTCATATGTCAAAATCATTTCTGTTTTGTTTACGGGCCTAATTACTATATTACTCGGTCTTCAAATTGAAGGATATGCAGAGAGTTTCAAAGCCTTTGCATTTGTTCTAGGAGCATTTGTAACAGTGATAAATGCATTAGAACCGTTTTTCAATTTCAGGGCATTGTGGATTGAGCATGAAGCTGCACTAGCAAACTTTCATCGCCTTAAAGATAGCCTTGAATTCTACCTAATTGGGTTAGAGCCTGAGAAACTAGAGAAAAATGAATTGGAAGAACTTAACGAAAAGTACCAACAGATATGGGTGGACCTTAGTCGTACTTGGATTGAGTATAGGAGAGGTGAGGGAAGTTCCGGCTAATTTGATTAATTAACTTCCCGGTTTTCCAGGGAAGTTTGGACAATGATTTACGGTACAAGATTTTAAGTTTGCCGCACAACCCCCATT
>CAYVQU010000245.1:0-6556 GCA_964453155.1 uncultured Anaerolineales bacterium
ACTAATGAAACCCATATTTATGCCAATGACAAAATTGTGGAGATCACTGGTTACACCCAGGATGAATTACTCAACCTCAAAGCGGGTGACTTGATCTACCCAACCGAATATGAAACCTTCCAAAAACGTCGTCACTCGCGCGTGACGGGCGAGATCCCCACTGAAACCTACCGAACCATTTTACGCCACAAAAACGGCAACCCAATTCCGGTAGAAATATCCGGCAATCGCATCGAGTGGCGGGGAGAACCGGCCACCCTAGGATTATTCCGTGATATTTCCGAGACCGCCCGCATTGAAGAAGATCACGCCATTTTTGCCACCATTTTCGAAAACTCACCCGAAGCAATTTCCATCACCTTACCCGATGGACGCCTGGTCTACAACAACCCCGCGCACGAGCAGCTCTTCAATCTATCGGCAGAGGCAATTCGCGGCCAGCATTACCATGAATTCTATTCTTCCAAATACATTGCCATCATCGATATGCAAATTCTCCCCCTGCTAGAACAAAAAGGCCATTGGGAAGGCCGCATTGAAATTCCAGGCCCAGATGGCAAACCCATCGCGGTCCGCAAGCGAGTACTCCTCGTCACCAATCACCATAAAAAACCGCTGTATGCCTTCAGCCTGGTGCGGCAATTATCTTCCGACCAGACATGAGCCTTTTGCAGCCAGATCGGGATGATTGTCATTTGCGAGTTGGGCCTAATCGGGCCATAATATCTTTCGCATTTTCGACCCAATTGAGATATTGCCCGAAGCGTGATCCGTGACACGTAAGTAATCATCAAAGAATAAGTTCCTGCGAAGCTTCATCCTGAGCGCTGTCCTGAACTTGTTGAAGGGTAGCGGCCGCACCCTTCGATACGTGCTCCGTAAGCTCCGCACTACTCAGGATGCTGGACTTCTTGCACTTTCAGTAGCGCGTATCGAAGCAGCGTCCTGAGCCCCGTCGAAGCATCGTCCTGAGCTCGTCGAAGCATCGTCCTGAGCTCGTCGAAGGGGGGGTGCAGCGTAGCGTTTCGGGCAGATATTTTTCGACGTTTACTAAGCACAATTCCTTTAGGAGAATTTCCTTATGACCACCCTGATCAAACCGATTGAAGAATACCAGGCCGCCCATCAAAAACTAGCCGAATATTCTTACGAACTGCGGCCCGTCGTCCACGGCTACGCCAACCGCACCCTGCACCTCAACCTCGCCGACAACACCTTTACCGAAAAACCTGTCACCCAAGAAATGAAAGATATTTTCACCGGGGGGCGGGGTTTTGGGCTTAAACTATTGTGGGACGCGGTGGACCCCGCCACCACCTGGGATGACCCTAAAAATGAGTTGGTCATTGCTAACGGCCCGATTTGCGGGATCACGGCTTATCCCGGCTCAGGGAAAGCGACGGTCGTCACCCTTTCACCTTTAACGGGGAATGTGATTGATTCCAACGTCGGCGGGTATATGGCCCCATTTCTTAAATTTGCCGGCTTCGATGCCCTGGAAATTCAGGGGAAAGCCGCCGAGGATGTGATCATCTTCCTTGACGGGGATACCGGCACGGTCTCCATTGAAACCGCCCCCCTCGAGATGGTTGATTCCCTCCTGTTGGGCAATCTCCTCAGCGACATGTACGCCGCCGACGAGAAAGGCAAACGCGGTATCTCGGTCATGACGGCTGGGGACGCGGCCGACCACATCCGCTACGCCCTGATCAACTGCACCTTCTACGACGTCCGCCGCAAAGAAATCCGCCTGAAACAGGCCGGGCGCGGCGGGGCCGGACGGGTGTTCCGCGACAAAAACATCAAAGGTATCGTCGTCCGGTACTCCAATATGCGCGGCGACAGCAATGGCCCCGCCGATATGGCCCTGGTTCGCAAAGCAGGCAAGCGCATCAACAAAGAGATCGCCACCCTCGACGATAAACAAAACCAGATGCGCAAAATTGGTACGGCCAACATCGTCGAGATCATGGATCATTTCGACCTGCTGCCCACCCACAACTTCCGCTACGGCAGCCACCCCGAAACCCCCAAGATCGACTCCAGCGTCTGGAAAGCGCGCTTCACCCAGGGTCTCCCTGATGGCTGCTGGTTGGGCTGCACCATGTCCTGCTCCCACGGCGTCGACGGCTTCCCGGTCCAAACCGGCCCTTACGCGGGCACCAACGTCCTCGTCGACGGCCCCGAATATGAAAACGCGGCCGGTTTAGGTTCCAATATTGGCAACTTCGACCCCCAAATTCTGCTCGAACTCAACTTCTACTGCGACACCTACGGCATCGACACCATCTCCTTCGCCAACTGCTGCGCCTTCGCCATGGAATGCTACGAAGAAGGCCAGATCACGACCGAACACACCGGCGGGTTGGAACTCAACTGGGGTAACGGCCTGGCCGCCCTCGAACTCCTCCACCAGATGGCGCGCGGGGAAGGTTTTGGCGTCATCGTTGGCCAGGGTGTGCGCTACATGAAGGAATACTTCGTCCAGGAGTTTGGCGCTGACGCCGAATTCCTGCACGATATCGGGATGGAAATCAAGGGGATGGAAATCTCCGAGTACGGCACCAAAGAGTCCATCGCCCAGCAAGGCGGGTATGGTCTGGCAACCAAGGGTGCTCAGCACGACGAAGCCTGGCGGATCTTCATGGATCAAATCCATAATCTGCTGCCCACCTTCGAAGACAAGGCCGAAGCCCTGCACTACTTCCCCATGTGGCGGACCTGGTTCAGCCTCCACGGGCTGTGCAAACTCCCCTGGAACGATATCACCCCCGAAAATAATAAAGACACGGCTGAACCGGCCAAGGTCGAAGAGCACGTCGAAAACTACACCTGGATTCATGAAGGCGTGACCGGGATACCCACTACGGCCCAAGACCTCCTCGACCAATCCGAGCGCGTCTACAACTTTCAGAAAGTTTTTGCCATCCGCCAGGGCCGCATTGGCCGGAAACACGATTATCCCCCCTACCGGGCGATGGGGCCTGTCACCGTCGATGAGTACGAATCCCGCCAGGAGCGCTACGACGGCCAGCTCAAAGACCTGCTCGGTATCGACCCCGAGGGGCTCGCTACCGGCGAGAAAATGGCCCACCTCCGCAAATACCGCGAAGATCAATACGAACTACTCCTCGACGCGGTCTACAAACGCCGTGGTTGGGATGAGAACAGCATCCCCACCGTCGCGAAGTTACAGGATTTAGGCATTGATCTGCCCGAGGTGGTAGAGGTTGTTAAGACCGCCCGTTCACAATAGAAATTCACCCAGTTTTAGTAATTTCCGTAGGGGCACAGCATGCTGTGCCCCTACATTCGTATAATACCCCTCATGACATTCCAACTTCCTATCCAAAACGAGGCTTTGGCCACTGCAATCGAACAAAATTACCCCTTCACCATCAAAGATTTAACGTTTCGCGCCGAAGGCTGGGGCGGGTACTCCTATTTTGTCACCGATACCGCGGGACAGCGGTATTTTCTAAAACTTCAAAACGAGACGCATACCACCGAAATCTTCGCAGCCAATTCCCCCGAATTTTATTTACCGTTAATTTATCAACTCCACCAAAAACAACTTATCAACCTCCCCCAAATTATCCTCACTTTGAATGGTA
Organism: uncultured Anaerolineales bacterium; assembly: GCA_964453155.1. Classification (GTDB taxonomy): domain Bacteria; phylum Chloroflexota; class Anaerolineae; order Anaerolineales; family UBA11858; genus CAYVQU01. The sequence goes on from CAYVQU010000245.1 coordinate 3,615, forward strand.
GTTTTTCCGCGCAAGCTGGGGAATTCGACCTCATCATATACGCCCAAATCGATGGGCAAGAAGTAGGTTTTGGCAACTGGCCCCCAGGAATTCTCCCCAAATTAGCACAACAAGTTGGCCAGCTCCATGCCAGCTTACCCCAGCTCGAGTTCGAACACCCCTTCATCGAAGGCTTCCAAATCGCATTTGAGCGGGAGCTACTCGAATATCTCGAAATTCTAGCCCAAGAAAATCCAAAAAATTCCTCCGGCCGGCAAAAACTTACCGAAGCGCTGCGACCTCACCAAGCAATCATCCCAACTCATTTAAAACGGCTTAAAGAATTACAGGCCGAACTCCGCCAACGCCCGCATAACATGGTCATCTGCCACACCGACCTCCACGGCGGTAATCTGATGACGGCTGCAGCTGGGAAACTGTATCTTTTGGATTGGGAAAATGCCATGATCGCCCCGCCAGAGCACGATCTGTTTTTCTGGGCCGGCGATGATAATGAGTGGAATCGATTTTGGCCCAGTTATTGTCAAGAAATGGGTGCAAAATTGCCAGAAAGTGATATTCTGGAATTTTATTTCCTCCGCCGGGCCCTTGAAGACATTGCCGATTTCATCAAACGGGTTTTACGAGCCGACGGTTCGGAGGCCAGAGATGCGGAAGATATCGCTGAAATCATCGGTTTTCTGGATTGGATGCCAAAAATTAAAACCAGCATCGCCAAGTTTACATAACAAAAAAACCGGCCGGGATTATCCGGCCGGTTTTTGAAAAATGCGACAAATTTATACTGTGATAACTGAGTCTTCGGTGCCAAACTCATTGGGCACATACTGATCGGCGGCCCAATCGTTTTCCCAACGTTCGCCATCCACCCAGTAGCGGAAGCGGTAGGTTTGCCCAACTTCTAAATTGAAGCTGGCCGAAAAGTTTCCCTTTTTGCGCTTCACGAGGGGATTGGCATCCTTATCCCACCCGTTGAACTCGCCGCAAACCGAAACGGTCTCGGCGCCGACTTCTGCCGGCAGTTCAAAGGTGACCCGACAAGTCTTTCCATTTTTGGCATACGTTTTCTTCATAATAAACTCCTTTGGTTCTGTTTACAACTGCCGCGGTCTAGACAACTACGATCCCGGCCTCACCAGGCGGGAGTTTACCACAATTTCGAAAAAATGACTCACCAGAGAGTGTTAAAATTTTGTAAAGGTCAAACGTTTTTCTGAATAAATTCGGGTAAGGCCGAGAAAAATCGAGACCGGGCCAAAACTTGATCAGCCCCCGCCTGCCGAGCGACTTTGAGGGTCTCGACATCCTTATGCGATCCGTAACAAATTAGGGGGATGGTTTTTAGGGCTGGATTGGATTTAATTGCTGAGATTAATTCAGCCCAGGGGATGTGAGGATACCCTAAATCGACGAGAATTAACGCCGGATTTTTAGGGATGAGGCGGTCAATTTCGGTGGCAGCCCCCTCAAATGAAGGCTCAGCCCACACCATCTCGAAACCAAGATTTTCCACGACCGATTCGATCCGAGTGGAAAACATCAAATTGTCCACATACCCAAAAATTACCGCTGTTTCACTCATGTACCTGCTCCAAAAATTTCACCACTAAGGTTAAATCCAACCACTTCAAGTTTGGGCGTGAACACCGGCCGCAGCCCAGTCGCCCGCATCTCACCCAAAATTTCGCCATCGGGTCCCATCCCGGTCGGGTCAAAGCGAAATAACTCCGAGAGGGTCACAATCTCACCCTCCATCCGGGGCACTTCAGAAATCCGGACAACCTTGCGCGAGCCATCGGTCAGGCGGTCCATATGAACGATCAAATCAATGGCCGCGGCAATCTGCTGCCGAATAGCCCGCAAGGGTAAGTCGATCCCCGACATCATCGCCATGGTCTCTAACCGCGAAATCGCATCCCGCGGGGCATTGGCATGAAGGGTGGTCAGGGAGCCGTCATGGCCCGTATTCATGGCCTGGAGCATATCCAGGGCCTCTCCGCTGCGGACCTCGCCAACCACGATGCGGTCCGGCCGCATCCGGAGGGCATTACGGACCAAATCCCGGGTATCCACGGCCCCCAGCCCATCGACATTCGGTGGTTTGGTTTCCATCCGCACGATATATTTTTGTTTAAGACTCAGTTCGGCCGCATCTTCGATCGTGATGACGCGCTCGTTGCCAGGAATATAGCCCGAAAGGATATTCAACAGGGTTGTTTTGCCCGAACTGGTATTGCCGGTGATGATAATGTTCAGCCGGGCGACCACACAGGCCCGTAAGAACTCGGCCATATGTTCGGTGATCGAATCCAACTCGATCAACTGTTCCATGATGAGTTTGGTTTGCAAAAACTTACGAATGGTTACACAGGGACCATCGACCGCCACCGGGGGAATCGCCACATGGACGCGTGAGCCATCTGGCAGCCGGGCGTCGGCGGTAGGGTTATCAATGTTCACCTGGCGGCCGATGGGGTGCAGCATCCGGTCGATGATGCGCATCAGGTGATTTTCATCTTCAAATTGAACATTGGCATCCACTAATTTGCCGTGCCGCTCCACGTAAACCTGATTGTGACCATAAACCATGATCTCGCTGTTATCTGGATCGTTAAGCAATGGCTCCAGGGGGCCGAAACCAACCAGTTCGGCGATCACATTGTTAAATAGTTTGGTGCGAATCGGGTTCGGAAGATTTAACTGGGTGCGCTCATAGGCCTCCTGGAGCCAAAGTTCCATCTTCTGCCGGTATTCATCGCCCACCGGCGGCGCGCCTTCCGCTCGTTGGGTCACCTGATCCAGCAAAAATAGTTCTAGTTTTTCAAATTCTGCCGCAGAAATTTTGAGGATGTCGGTCATGGGAGCTCCGGGGAGGGGGTTGGATAGTTTGTTGGTTGGATCGAACAAACTATCCAACTAACAAATTATGCTGTTATTTCCAT
>CAYVQU010000246.1:0-6537 GCA_964453155.1 uncultured Anaerolineales bacterium
TTCACAGACCCAACGATGGCGAACTGCCGCTGCTAATTCTGCATAAACTCTCATATACTTTATCTATTTGGCCGCCACGATAAAGCTGTTTACAAAGTTCACGTGGCAAAAACTCGCCACATGAGTTGATCACCCGCACACTAGCGGGGATCTTGTCTTGGGTGATCAATTCCCTTAGTCCTGAAGGGACTGAATTGATAAGGGTCACTTCGGAACGAATGTCTTCATCAATCAAATCTAGCAGATTATTGATCAATATGCATTTACCACCAGAAACTAATGGCACCAAAATTTCAAACACGGAGATATCAAAGCTGATTGAAGTCGCCGCTAAAACGGCTTTGATATCTTCCGGTGAGAATGTCCTTCGGGCCCAATTGAGAAAGGCGGTTAAACTGTGGTGTTGAAGTGCGACACCTTTAGGCTGTCCACTGGAACCAGAAGTATAAATAACATAAGCCAGATTCGCTGGCCATATTTGGACCTCAGGTTGAGTTACAGGCTGCTTTGAAATTTGGCCCCAATCGGCTTCGAAATCCACAATAGTGCCATTAAAAGCGTTCAAATCAGGTCGGTTATTCCCACTCACCAGCAATATAGGAGCCGCAGTGTCCTCCAAAATAAACTGATTACGCTCAGCTGGATACGTCGCATCGATCGGAATGTAGGCCCCACCAGATTTAAGAATGCCCACCAATCCGATAACCATTTCGGGTGACCGGGGAATACTGATTGCCACAAAAACTTCTGGTCCCACCCCAAGGGTTCTTAAATATTGCGCTAGCTGATTTGAACGTTCATCCAATTCCCGATAAGTTAGCCTAAGATCGCGGTGAACTACTGCAATTTCATCTGGATTTCGCTTTACTTGGGACACAAAAAGATCGACAAAACTCAGATCAGCCGCAAAAGGCACCTCAGTATCATTCCACTTACTTAAAATTTGATCTTTTTCAGTGGGTGTCAGCAGGGAGAAATTCCCGATCGGTTGATCAGGGGCTGCTAATACAACATCGACAATCTGGTGGAAATGAGAGATGAACCCCTGAATAGTAATCGGTAAAAATAAATCAGTATTGTAAGTCAGTTTTCCTGCTAACCCTTCATTCGAATCCTTGAATTCAAATTCGAGATCAAATTTTGAAACTTTCCTTTCCAGCTCAAATTTCTCCACGCGCAGACCACTAAGTTGAAGTGGCTTTTGCGGGACATTTTGGTATGTGATTAAGACTTGAAATAATGGAGACTGGCTTAAATCGCGCTCTGGTCGAACATGACTTACCAGTTTCTCAAAAGGCAAATCCTGGTTGGAATAAGCCTCTAAGGTGGTTTTTCGGACGCGTTCTAACAAGGTTTTGAAAGATGGATTCCCAACCAAATTGGTTCGAATAACAAGGGTGTTGATAAAGAAACCAATGAGATTCTCAATTTCAGTTCGGGTACGATTCGCAATGGGAATACCCACATTGATATCAAATTGACCAGAATAACGGGCTAGGAGAATATTTATTGCTGTTATCAACACCATGAATGTGGTGGCGCGCTGATCCCGACCAATTTGAACTAATTTTCGGGTAATTTGGGTTGAAATGAAAAAATTTTCAGCCGCGCCAGGGTGGCTTTGAAGAGCCGGACGTGGCTGGTCAAGGGGCAATGTAAGGATTGAACTCCCCGCTAATTGATTTTTCCAATAGCGTAATTGGTCATCAAAAACCGCATCTTGCAGCCATTCATGCTGCCAGATTGCAAAATCGGCATACTGAATGACAAGATCAGGCAACTCACAATCGTTACCTGAGGCAAACCCAGCATATAACCTGCTCAGCTCACTATTAAAAACTTCTTGTGACCAACCATCGGAGGCGATGTGGTGAATGACCGTCAGCAGAATATGAGTCTCCGGCGCAAGACAAAACAAAACCCAGCGGAATACCCCTTTGGTAAGATCAAATGGTTTGTGGGCTATGCTCTGGATTGCTTCTCGAAGAGTGTGCTCCCGAATTTCTAAGGGATAAATTTGTAAGTCATCAACTTCCAGCTTAAAATCCAGATTTGGATGAATAACCTGAACAGGCTGATCATTTTGGAGTTCATAGGTTGTGCGGAGCACTTCATGACGGGCAACAATTGCGCGCAAAGCTGATTCAAGCGCAGCGATGTTCAGCTTGCCATTTAGACGGAAAGCGGCAGGAATATTGTAGATCGGTTTCCCAGATTCATATTGATCTAAGAACCACAACCGGCTTTGGCTAAAAGAGAGCGGTGCAGGTTCAGAAGACCTTCTCGGTACAATAGTCTCATTGGCTTTATTTATCCCCCGATCATTCAGCAACAATTCTTCTAGTTTTCTTTTTTCTTCTGGGGGTAAGTCGGCAATTTTTTTCGTTAGTTCATCTAATTTCATTACGCTTTTTGTCCTTGGTCAACCCAATCAATCCCTGCCTGGGTAATGAAGTCCTGATGATTATTCTGCCCCAGGAGAAATTTTGCCAAAACTGTGTTTGAAAAATCTTCTAGTGTATCCGTATCGATAATTGTCTGTAAGGGTAAATCTATCTTTAATTTGGAATTCAACTGAATTATCACTTGGGAAGCAATTAACGAGTTCCCACCCAAATCAAAAAAATTTTCAGCGATTCCAACTCGATCGATCCCGAAAACTTCTTCCCAGAGGGTTGCAACCATACTTTCAATTGGTGTTCGAGGTGCTTGATACTCAATATTTGATCGGAGATCTATCAAGTTTGGATCAGGCAATTTGGTGCGATCGATTTTACCATTATGGGTCAAGGGAAGCGTTTCGAGAAATAGATAAAGCGCCGGAACCATGTAGTCAGGGAGTCTTTGGTGAAGAAAAAATTTTATTTCATCCAGATTGACAGTGACTCCATTTTTTTGGATCATATATGCTGTCAAGCATTTGGTGCGGGCCGTATTTCCCTGAACCAGAACAACTGCGGCCTGAATGGCCGGATGTTCACTCAAGACGGTTTCAACCTCTCCGGGCTCAATTCGAAAACCACTGATTTTGATTTGATGATCTTGTCGTCCCTGAAATTCAATATTTCCATCCGGCAGATAACGAGCCAAATCGCCAGTGTTGTATAGTCGTGAACCCGGATTATGGCTAAAAGGGTTTGGAATGAAAGATTCAGCAGTTAATGCCGGGCGATTATGATAGTTGCGGGCCAGACCAACACCGCCAATGAACAACATTCCTTCCATTCCAATCGGAATTGGCTCTAGAGTTGAATCCAACAAATAGATTTGTTTATTGGCAATCGGCCGACCGATTGGAGGTGTTTTTGGGGATTCATCAAGGGGCTGTAACCTAATTGCAGTTGCAATGACCGTATTTTCTGTCATACCGTAATTATTTACAAATTCGAATGGTAATAATTGAGATGGATACTGATTCAATTTATCACCACCCGTTAACATCGTTCTCAGCTTCGTTTCGGGGGGCCATTGCTCTAGCATAATCATTTCTGCAATTGGCGTTGGAATATAACAAATCGTTATCGCCTCAGAAACGAGCCAATCTCGCAACTTGAATATGGAAAAACGCGTCTCTTCATCAGGAACCAGATGAACGGACGCACCAGCCAATAAATATGGCCACAATTCCCAAACGGTTGCAGTAAACGACAAGCCGCTTATTTGGGCAGCTTTATCTTTTTCTAAGATTTTAAAGTAGGATTGGTGCCAGAATACTAGATTCAGTACTCCTGCGTGTTCAATTTTTACTCCTTTGGGTATCCCAGTCGATCCTGAAGTGTAGATCACATAGGCGAGATTATTAGAACTCACATCTACTGCAGGATTCTCATCACTGAAATGCGTAACGAATTCCCAATCCGTCTCTAGAAAAAAAGTCTTACCATCATAATCGGGAAAATCATGAAAAAGTGATCCTTGGGTTAACAAGATTTGTGCGTCAGAATCGGTTAGTATAAAATTAACCCGCTCGGGTGGGTATTCTGGATCAATCGGTACATAGGCACCCCCCGCTTTAAGCACTGCTAACATCCCAACAACCATCTCAAGTGAGCGTTCTACACAAATCCCTACGAGATCCTCAGGGCCGACACCCTGCTCTCGCAAGTAATAACTAAGTCGATTAGCATATGAATTTAAAGCCTGATAGGTTAGCTGATGATCCTGAAATACCAGGGCAATATTTTTCGGAGTTATTTTTACTTGATCCTCGAATGCCGTATGGATACATTTGTCCTGTGGATAATCGGAATGAGTATCATTCCACTCAACAAGAATCTGATTTCGCTCCTCATCCGATAAACTAGGCTTTATACTCATGATCATCGTTCAATCAATTTTTCTGCCAGGCTGTTTCTGGCGAAATTTCTCTCTGGATACGGATGGAATCATTGCAGGAGTAGCCATGCTACCTTGTTGTTTGGCAGCTAAGATATGATTCCCTAATTCCACGATTGTGGGCTTTTCAAAGAAAATTTTAAGGGGAACTTCCACCTGAAACACCTGCTGAATTTTTGAAACAACCTGAGTAGCTAATAATGAATTCCCCCCTAACACAAAAAAATTATCCTCGATGCCTATGGGTTTAAACTGCAGAATGTTCTCCCAGATATGCACCAATTGACGTTCTAAATTGTCTGTGGGTGATTTATATTCTGCCTCAAAATCCTGATTTAATTCTAATAAGTCTAGGAGCACTTTTCGATCAAGTTTGCCGTTAGGTGTTTTTGGAAAAACATCTAATTCAATTAAATGAGTTGGAATCATATAGTTGGGGAGCTTTTGCATCAAAAATGATCGTACTTCAGACTTTTGGATCGTAAGGTCAGGTTTGACAATGTAATAAGCAATCAGTTGGTTTGAACTAATCGCAATTTGCTCTCTGGCTATCACTACTAGATCCTCAATATCAGGATGTTGTCGCATGACAAAATCTATTTCTGCCAATTCAATGCGATAACCGCGAACTTTAACTTGTTCATCCCTACGCCCCAAAAATGCCAAATTTCCATCCGGTTGCCATTTCGCTAAGTCCCCAGTTTTATACATTATGGCGCCTGAGTTTGGATTGAAAGGGTCTCTGATAAACGCATTTCGGTTCAATTCAGGCTGGTTATGATAACCCCGCGCAACACCTATTCCGCCAATGTACAACTCACCAGGGACCCCGATTGGCACCTGACGCTGATACCGATTTAAAACATAAGCTTGAACACTGGGTAGTGGTTTACCTATCGGTATAGAATTCATTCCAGGTTTAAATTCCAAGAGCGTGGCACAAATTGTTGTCTCAGTAGGCCCGTACATATTAAACAGCCGTCGACCCTTTCCCCAATAAGCTGCTAGTTCAAGGGGGCATGCTTCGGCGCCAACCGTTAATATTTCCAAATCTGGCAAATCAACTCTCGGTAGATTTGCTAAGATCGATGCTGTTACCGACACCATTGTAATTCTTTCCCGGCGCAAAAGATCTATCGTTTCCGAACCCCGAGTCAGCGCATCGGTTTTTGCTAACACCACGGTAGCTCCACAACTCAGTATCCGAAATAAATGAGCAGTAGCGGCATCGAAACTAATCGAAGCAGCATGGAGAAAACGGTGGTGTGAGTCTAAGCCTAATATTGAACTCGACGTCGAAATGATATGGCGTAAACCGTCATGCTCAATGAGAACACCCTTTGGTTTTCCTGAAGTCCCAGAGGTATATATCACATACGCCAAATTTTTCTCATTTGCGCCTCTGGTGAGATTTTCTGTACTTTTTTGTTGGATAGTCTCTTGGATCAAATCCAGACATACGAGTTTCGAATCGTTGGCAGGGAGAAATTGTTGCTGATGAGATTGCGTCAGGATAATTTTTGGTTTAATATCCTCAATCATATAACCTAATCGATCCAAAGGATAATTGGGATCCAGGGGGACATACGCTCCGCCCGCTTTGAGAATACCCAAAACTCCAACCACTAAGTTCGGCGAACGATCTAGACATATCCCAACCGGGACTTCAGGACCAACGCCTTGTTCCCGCAAATAATGGGCTAACTGATTCGCAGTTTGGCTTAATTCCCGATAGGTTAACTCCTGCCCTTGACTAATGAGGGCGATGTTATTCGGTGTTTTTGAAACTTGATCCTCAAACAAATCATGGATGCACTCATTCGGTGGAAAATTCCCATCATCAATTTCCCATGTGGTTGACACCGTTTTTTTATCAGCCTCTGTCAAAATCGAAATATTTTCGATGGGTTCATCTGGGGCAGCAATCAAATTAGCGAGTAAAACTTGATAATGACTCGCCATTCGCTCGATAGAGGGCATTTCAAATAAATCAGAGCAGAAAATAAATTTCCCATGTAATTCATCTTCATCAACAGTCAACTGCAAGGTTAAATCAGTTTTAGCGGTGAAAATCTCTAGTTCAACCGGTTCAATTTGTAACCCTTCTAAATCCAAGTTTTTACTCGAGGCATATTCGAGTAAAAAAGCGGGATGGTTCAGAAATAAGTAGACAAATAAGTGTCAAAAAGGACATTAACAAAA